>JAGFJL010000147.1 GCA_024102725.1 Nitrococcus mobilis | reverse complement strand
GGCTCCAGCAAGCCGCGCATAAACCTTGAGGTTCTCCAACGGGGTCAGATCGAGTTTGACGGCGGGTGTATGACCCAGAAACAGCATCTTGCTGCGATAGACTTCGGTGCCATCGCTGAGCGCTTGGTCCTGCCAATAAATCGTTCCGCTCAATGGCGGGCTTAGCGTCGCAAGTGTTCTGAGCAGAGTGGTTTTGCCCGAACCGTTTGGGCCTTCGGCAACGAGTGCTTCTCCAGGGTTGACCTGGAAATTCAGATCGGTTGCCAGAATTCGCTCGCCACGCGAGATCGTCAGTTTTTCAATCCGCAGCATGCTCGTCATGATCGCGCTGGAAAGCCGTTATCCTCGCCGAAAAGCTTGTCGGAGCCAAGTATGCGTTGCAAAGCCGGTCGCCGAATCGGCGTCGTTCGCTGAACGGGTGTATGCGATCGTCGCCGGTAATTGTTCTTGCTCATGGATAAAACCTACGCTGGGCAGTATGGTGGCGAGACGTCGTTAAAGGGCCTTGGCTAAGGGGTAGGTCGACATGTCTGGATGGAACCTAAAGCAGCCGAGCAAAGGTCGGGGTGCGATCAGCAACCCTCCCTCTCGTTATAGCGCCACCTCGGTGGAACCCATCGATGACGGTTGGGTAGGTGACGATGCGGAGTCTGACAAGCTGCGCACGGAAATTTTTAGGGATGTAAGCCGTTCGATCATTACCTATAACGAGTCACCGGACGTTCCCTTTAATCGCTCGATCAATCCGTTCCGGGGTTGTGAGCACGCTTGTGCCTATTGCTTTGCCCGTCCCACACACGCCTACCTTGGGTTATCGCCCGGCTTGGATTTTGAAAGCAAAATCTTTGCGAAATTTGCTGCCGCAGAGCTTCTAACAAGGGAACTGGCAAAGACGAGCTATAGACCCGATGTCATTGCGCTGGGCGCCAATACCGATCCTTACCAGCCGGTGGAGCGAAGGCTGAAGATCACCCGCAGGATTCTGCAGGTGCTGCATGACTGCCGCCATCCGGTGGTTATCGTTACCAAATCGGCACTCGTCGAGCGGGACATTGATTTGTTGGCACCGATGGCGCGGCGTAACCTCGCTCAGGTTGCGTTCTCCGTCACTTCCCTGGATGCCGAACTCAGCCGTCGGCTCGAGCCGCGGGCGATGGCACCCGCTCGGCGATTGCGAGCCATTAGAACCTTGTCCGCAGCGGGTATTCCGATAACGGTGCTATTTGCCCCGGTGATCCCGGCGCTTAATGACGCGGAGTTGGAGGCGGTGCTCGCGGCAGCACGGGAGGCCGGCGCGCAGGCGGCCGGGTATGTGCTCCTGCGCCTTCCGCTCGAGGTCAGTGGGATCTTCCAAGAGTGGCTGAGTGTACACGCGCCGCTCAAGGCTCGACACATCATGAGCCTGGTGAGGCAGATGCGGGAGGGGAGAACCTACCAAGCCGAGTTCGACACCCGCATGCGCGGCAAGGGCATTTTCGCCCAACTCATCGGCAAGCGCTTCGAGCTTACCTGCAAGCGGTTGGGGCTCAACCAACACCATCTTGATCTCGACTGCTCGCAGTTCATCTCGCCACGTCAGGCGGGATCGCAGCAAGCGTTGCTTTAACCTCCCGGTGGCCGGCGGAAACTCGTGCCAGGGTATTGAGCGGTGTGACGCTATGCGAGGTGCAGCGAGACCGGCGCCTGAGGGGGATCCTGCCCCGAACGCTTGCTAAGCTCCCCGATGGGTGAGTGCTTGGTCGAGCATGGGTAGGCGGCCAGCGCGCATGGATCTCGAGTCAATGGCGGCCGCCTTCCGAGCTCGGGCCATCCACCCGGTTGCTTTTTGGGCGTTCACTTACGTGGTGGCGATATTCGCTCGCGAGTAAGCATGTGAACACGGTTCCACTATTTTTGGCCTGGTCCATAGAGTTTTATACTTTGCAGATTCGGTCGCTTGAGGATCGCTTCGCCCACGGCCATAATCAGCGAGACTACTTAAAATGTTCGCCTTGCGTTTGGCATTGGCAAAGCGGACTACACCTCGCGTGTTAGAGCCGCACTGGAGAATGCAGGGTAGCGAGCGCAGAGCGCCTCATCCAATTCACGGAGGCGATTTCTGTTCAGCACTGAAATCACACAGAGCCGCCGGAAAACAGGCCATGGAGAAGTCCATACGTCGCACCATGGGCAGGAGAGCGGCGAGCCGTGCACTAACGGGCATACGAGATCGTGTCACGGCAGTGTTTCCAAAGCGTGTCTATATCGAGGGGGATGAACTCTATCGCGCCATGCTTTCGGCCATTCGGTCGGCTCGCCGCAGCATCAGCCTGGAGACCTATACTTACGCTGACGATGCGGTTGGACGGCGCTTTAGCCGTGCCCTTGCCGAGCGGGCAGAATCCGGTGTGAAAGTTAGGTTGTTGGTTGACGCTTTCGGTTCGTTGGGGTGTTTCCCGCGCCGCACGGAGAAAGAGCTACGGGTCGCCGGAGTGCAAGTGCGTCGTTTCCATCGTTGGCAATGGCGCCATCCCTTGCGCTATAACCGCCGAAATCACCGCAAATTGCTGGTGGTCGATCGGCACTACGCTTTTCTTGGCGGTTTCAATATTCATGAGCAGAGTTCCCGCGTCCACGCGGGATCCGAGCGTTGGCGCGACACACATGTTCATTTCGAGGGTGCATTGGCGCGCGAGGCCGAAGCGCTGTTTGATTTGTTTTGGTATCGGCGCTGGCGGCATCACCATGTACTGCGGCTTCCAGCCACCGATGTGCTCGCCTCCAATCACAATAGCTACACACGGCAACGTCTGCGCTATTTCGTCGATGATATCTTGGAGAGCGCCCGACTCCGGCTCTGGGTGAGCACTCCCTACTTTGTGCCGGATCAGCATATGCAACGGCGTCTGATCCGAGCGGCGCAGCGGGGCGTGGATGTGCGCATGCTCGTTCCGCGCAAATCGGACGTTCAGTTGGCACGCTGGGCTTCGTGTGCCGTCTACGCGAAACTGTTGCACGAGGGTGTGCGTATTTTCGAATACTTGCCGCGGATGCTCCACGCCAAAATTGTGATGGCCGATGGAGAATGGTGTATGGTCGGGACGTCTAATCTCGACTACCGCAGCTCACATCACAATTACGAGCTCAACCTCATTTCCGCTGATCCTGCACTTTGCCGTGAATTGGAGGACCATTTTCGGCGCGACCTCCGCAGTTCGGTAGAGGTGCACCACGGCAGCTGGGGCGCACGTCCTCTGTGTCAGCGCCTGGCCGAGACCATCGGCCGGTTGATCAGACGCTGGCTTTGAGCCTGAGCAAAGGCTCTGAGAGACAGCCCAAGCTCGAAAATCATCTTTATTTTCTGGATTCACCCGTTAAATCCCTTAGAGAGGCCGTATCGAATGCGACATGTTGCTACGATCCGTCGTTTGCTACTAGCGAGCGCGTTATTGTTCATAGGAATACTCTGCACCCTAGAGTTCGCAGCCGCACAGAGTAAGAGTGAGGCTTTGCTCGACGCCTTGAGCGGGCCGGAACGACAGAAACTTTTGGATACTCGCAAGGAGCTTGAGGGGCTGCACCGCCAGCTCGCGGAGATCACCGCCGCCGCTCGGAAAAATAATCCGTCGTTACAAGACCAGGAAGATAAGCTACGCCATCTTGTTCTCAATACGATGGAAGCCGCCGGTTACCAGCCGGAGCAGGAAATGGCGCATCTCGAAGAGCTTACCAGCAAGCTGCGTGCCGAGGGCGTCGATCCCGAGCAGAAAAAACGCTTGATTACCGATTATCGGCAAACTCAGGCTCGTTTGATGGCGGCTCAGCGTGAGGCCATGGCCAACGAGGCGGTACGGCAAGCACGGCAAAGTTATCAGGAGCAGATGCGCCAAGCGATGGAAAAGGAGAATCCTGACGCCGAGGCGCTGATTCAGCGCTACGCGAAAATACGCATGCAACTGCGCCGCCAGCTGGAGGAGGCGGTAAAAAACCAGGATGCAGACTACTGAGAGACGGCGCACGGGCCGAGCCGACACCTGAAGGGTGCTAAAATAGGGCCGTTTCGAAGCCACTAAGCTTTATGAGCCAGACGAGGGTTTTCAGGCCGCCCTGGGGTGGCCTCGGAGCGTTTTGTTGCTTTCGTCCGGTCGCAAACGGGGACTGCGATAATACATGCGGCAGCCGCCCGGTCGAATTAATGATGGAAGACAAAACCCCAGCAACAAATACGCTTTGCCATGAAGCTGTGAGCTGACGCGATGAGGCTTTTTGCAATCATCCCTCGCCATGATCGGAATCAGGCGCTGCGTGTGAAGCGCTTTCTGATGGCGGGCTTAGTCTATGCGGTGATTATCGGCTTGCTGGCACTTTATGTGCTCCAGGGGTTCATGGACTTCCGCAATTGGTTGCTTACGATCGCCGCCATCCTTGCTGTCAACTCAATCGTATTTCTGGTGCTACGCAGCGGCCGCAATGAGCGCTGGCATGATCCGAGCTTGACCGTCTTTCAGATGGTTGCGGCCTGTTTTTTGATGACGCTCACGCTCATCGAGGTGAACACGGGCCGAGGGGCCTTGTTGCTGCTCTACGTCGTGCTGCTGTTGTTTGGGGTTTTTCGGCTGCGGACCCGGCAATTCATGGCCTTGGGGCTTTTCGCGTTGTTGTGTTATGGCGGGGTCATAGCGTTCGCTTATCATAGCCACCCGGAGGCTACGGATTTACCCGTCGAGCTGTTGCAATGGTTAGCGTTTGCCGTACTGGTTCCCTGTGGCGGCTTCTTCGCTGGCTATGTCGGCCGGCTGCGCCAGCAAATGCGAGAATATCAAGTGGCATTGCAGCAAGCGCGCGAGAAAGCGCATGACCTGGCGGTGTATGATGATCTCACCGGAGTCAACAATCGGCGTAATATTCTCTGTCTTCTCGAGCAAGAGCAGGCGCGTTCCGACCGGCTCGGTTTGCCATTCTCTGTGTGCATACTCGATCTTGATGAGTTCAGACGTGTCAACCAACAATTCGGCTATATGGCGGGCGATCAAGTCCTCTGCCAGGTGGCTCGCTGCCTGAGCCGAGTGTTGCGCGCTGTCGACGAACTGGGCCGTTACAGCGGCGAGGAGTTTTTGATCATCATGCCCGATACCAAAGAGGTGGCCGCCGCCGAACGGGCCGAACGCCTGCGCGAGCAGGTCGAGAACTGTCGGTTCAAGGGGCTCGACCCGTCGTTGCGGCTCACGCCCTCCATCGGGGTGAGCGACTATCAGCCTGGAGAGGGGCTTTGGGCGGTAATCGGGCGGGCACGGTGGGCAGCGGACAAAGCCTTCGACAGGGGCGGCAACCAGACTCTGATCTGTTCCAGGGAGCGATTGGATAACATCTCCGCGCCTTGAGCCAGCGCGGGTGCGCGGGTTGATGACGAGAAAACGCCATGAGGACACGGTTTTCGCTGCAGATTCATCTTCGCCGGGCGTAGCCAGATGTATCCACTCTGATAGGCGATGTCATCTATACAGGCCACGGTTGAATGCAGCACAAAAAAGATCTCAAACGGCTGCGCGAGAACCTGCAGCGGGAAATCGATAGCGCAGCTTTGTATGACGCGCTCTCCGAGGTGGAAGATCGTCCTCAGCTCAAGGAAATTTACGCGCGAATGGCGCGCCTCGAGGAGCATCATGCCCGGTTCTGGCGTGTGCAGTTAGGGCGCCGCGCCGCAGTGGTGCCGCAGCTGGGGCCGACCTGGCGCTCACGAGTACTGATCAGATTGGCGCGTCGCTTCGGCGCCGAGCTCGTATTGCCAACGGCGATGAGATTGGAGAGCGCCGAGCGCGGCTCCTATAAACGCCAGCCCGAATCGCGCCACACCCGTTTGCCGAGCGACGAAAGCTATCATCGCAGGCTGCTCAGAGCGATCAGCGCTACCGTGGGTCAGCAGGGAATCGAAGGGGCGGCGATTGCCCGGATGGAAGGCCGCCATGACGGGATTGGTGGGAATGCGCTGCGTGCGGCTGTGCTCGGGGCAAATGATGGGCTTGTCTCCAATCTTAGCTTAATCATGGGGGTGGCGGGTGCATCGGTGGGCAGCCAGACTATTTTGATTACCGGACTGGCCGGTTTGCTGGCCGGCGCGATTTCAATGGCGCTGGGTGAGTGGATATCGGTGACGAGTTCTCGCGAGCTCTATGAGCAGCAGATTCGGGCTGAGGCGGAAGAGCTAACCGAGATGCCCGAGGAAGAAGAGGCCGAACTTACGCTCATTTATCAGGCGAAGGGCTTGCCCGAGGAAGAGGCCAAAGCGCTGGCGGCCCGGCTTATCGCTGATAAAGACAATGCATTGAATACGTTGGCGCGCGAAGAGCTTGGCATTGACCCACACGCGCTCGGTGGCTCGCCTAAAATCGCTGCGTTTGCCTCCTTTATGCTGTTTGCCGTGGGTGCGAGCTTGCCGGTGTTACCATTTTTTTTTCTGACGGGTTTGCCGGCTACCGGCGCAAGTCTCCTCTGCAGCGCGTTTGGCCTGTTCGGTATTGGTGCAGCGATCACCTTGCTAACTGGGCGAAGTGCGCTCCACTCTGGCATTCGACAGCTGTTATTCGGTATGGGCGCGGCTGCGCTTACTTATGGTATTGGTTGGATGTTCGGAGTCACGCTCACCGGCTGAAGGGCCATTCACGAAGCGGCAGGCTTGCGTGTACTCCCGGTAACCGTGGGCGAGGTTTCTATGGGTGCAATCCCGCTAAGCGATGGCCATTGTTGTTGTCGCAGAGTGCGTTCGATCCGCTTCCAATCATCATCGGTCAACAACTGGTCGGCAAGCGGCAATAGCTCATTCTCCTCGCGGGCTACATGCTGACGCTGCAATTCTATATAACGATGAGCTCGGGCGTCGAATTCCGCCTTGGCTACGAGTACATCCTCTGTCATATCTTCCACGCTCTCGAGTAGCTCCTCGCTGCGCCGCCGGAGCTCCTCATGTTGTTGGGTCAGCTCCCCCACCAGCCGGGCGGCGCGCCGTTCACGCGCCACCACGTTGCGGTAGACAATGCGCTCCCTGCTATTGTCTCCTGGACCCAAGTATTGCGTGAGATAATAAAAGCCCTCCTTCATGGCGCTCAGGTCAGCGCTCCCTCCCTGGTCAAGGGATTCAACTTCCTGCTCCAACATATCCAGAACGGCTCGGATTTTCTCATGTCTCGAGAGAAGCTGATCGAGTACGTGCATGGCGAAATCTCCCTTCTATGCCACAGCCGTTTTTGCCATGGCCTCGAAGCAGGTATCTAGACCTGCGCCACCCCTTCAGCCGCTAGATATTATTCATGCAATATAGCTCACGCGCGCACCATTCACCTGTGGCAAATATTCAGATTGTGAAGGGCGCCCTAGACCCAACGCGGAAGAGTGATCTATGGCCATTTGCCTGGGTACCTTCAATGCCGAGCAGGCCGCTCTATAAAGGGGTGTTTCGGCCAAACGGCAAGCGTGAGTCACTGGCGTGCTGTCGTCGCTCGACTCGGTTGCTATGCTTGAGTTCGAAGCGCTGGGGAGGCTGAATTAGGGATGTACAAGCCAGGTCACGGCAAATTTGCGGTGCTCGGATTGGGTAATTTCGGTACGACCATTGCTGTGCACCTGGAGCGGTTGGGCAACGAGGTGCTCGGTGTGGACCGCGATGAGGTTCGGATAAAAGCGGTCGCTGATCGGCTGACCCATGTGGTTATCGCCGATGTGCGTGACGAGCGTGCTCTCGAGGAGTTGGGTCTTGCCGATTACGATGCCGCCGTAGTCGCCATCGGCGAAGATCTGGAGTCCAATATCCTCAGCACGCTGAGCCTGAAGAGCATGGGGGTGGCTAGAGTGTGGGTGAAGGCGCATGGCCCGAGCCACCACCGAATTTTGGCCAAGCTCGGTGCCGATCGGATCATCCATCCGGAGGATGAGATGGGGCAGCGGGTGGCCAATTCGCTCAACTATCCTTTTGTGCTCGACTATATAGCGCTCGGTGGTGATTATTTTATTGTCGAAATCGAGGTCACCGACAAGCTCGATGGCCAGATGCTTGCCCAGCTTGATCCGGTGGGTCAATTCGGAATTCGTCTTATGGCGTTGAAGCGCGATCGAACACCAGTCACCGAGGATTTCTCCGATATTAAGCTCAAACAAGGCGATCGCTTGGTGTTGCTCGGGCCGCTCGAACAGCTGCAACGTTTCGGCGCCGAGCTGTGAAGCGCTGGTTACCCGGGCATGTCACCCGGGTTGGCCGCCGGCGGAGAATAATCGCGCTGTCCCCGCCGGTAGTTCTGACGTTGGGTTTTCTTGGGTTGATCCTGCTCGGAGCCGTGCTGCTCAAGCTGCCGGCGGCTAGCCGCCATTCCATCGGCTGGCTGGAGGCGCTGTTCACCTCGACCTCTGCGGTGACTGTAACGGGTCTGACGGTGGTCGAGACCGGAACAGCTTTTACCCGGTTCGGAGAGATTGTGCTGCTGGGCTTGATCCAACTCGGCGGGCTCGGCTTTATGACCTTCGCCGTTCTGGTGATGAGGCTGCTTGGGCAGCGGTTGCGCTTGAGCCACCAGGTATTGCTGCGTGATGATCTGAATCAGACTGCCCTCGGTGATCTGATGCGGCTGGTGCGAATCGTCATCGTAGTTGTGCTGATCTTTGAAGGACTCGGTACTTTGTTGTTGGCGGGGGTGTGGGTTCCTCGATACGGTTGGGCCGAGGGCTTTTTCCAGGCTCTGTTCCACGCCGTCTCAGCATTCAATAATGCCGGGTTTACCTTGTTTGCAGGCAATCTGTCGCAGTGGGTCGGCCACCCCTTGGTCAATATCGTGGTGTCGTTGCTTTTTATCGTGGGTGGGCTGGGATTCTCGGTATTGAGCGAGCTGCATCAGCAATGGCGCTTCCGCCGCTTGAGTCTGCACTCCAAGCTGATGCTGGTCGGCACTGTGGGGCTCAACGTCGGGGCGTTTGGCGCGTTCGCGATGCTGGAATGGCGTAATCCAGGGACTTTGGGCGGGCTGGATACATTCGGCGAGCGCCTCTGGGCCGCCTGGTTTCAGGCCGCTACGCCGCGCACGGCTGGGTTCAATACGTTGGATATCGGCGAATTGCGCGAGAGCACGGCTTTCGTGATGATTGGATTGATGTTCATCGGCGGCGGTAGTACGTCTACGGCCGGCGGAGTGAAGGTCACTACTTTCATGATATTACTGCTTGCCACAGGCGCGTATCTGCGCCACCGGCCAGTGCCTAACGCTTTCGGTCGCAGCGTGAGCTCTGAGGACGTGCTCAAGGTCTTGGCGTTGACCTTCATCAGCCTGGTGGTAGTGGCGACTGGCACATTCGTGCTTAGCGTCAGCCAACAGCTAGCGTTTCTCGACCTGGCCTTCGAGGCGGTCTCCGCCTTTAGCACAGCAGGACTGACCCGCGATGTGACCACACGACTCGATGGCTTTGGCGAGCTCGTCGTGATGCTGTTGATGTTCATCGGACGTATGGGACCACTGACGTTTGGATTTCTGTTGGCCACGTCCCATACCGATCGCTACCGCTATCCTCCGCAGACAATTTATCTGGGTTAGCCGCTCCTAAGTACAACCCTGTGAACCACTCAACCACGCTCTGGGTCCAGCGGCGATCAAGCCGTGTCAGCCTATTTTTTACGCGGCTTGGCGTGCACGCTCGATTTCCTCCTCGCGGAGGTTACGCCGGAGGACCTTGCCGACGTTGGATTTGGGGAGTTCGCTACGGAATTCGATCTCCCGGGGTATTTTGTAGCCGGTGAGCTGTTTGCGACAATGATCGAGCATCTCCTCAGTGCTCGGCGTGCGCTTGCCACACACGAGGAAGGCTTTCAAGCGCTCGCCATGCGCCTCGTCCGGGAGGCCGATGACAGCGGCTTCAAGCACGTCCGGGTGGGCAACGAGCACGTCCTCGACTTCATTGGGGTAGACGTTGAACCCGGAGACGTTAATCATATCCTTCTTGCGATCGACGAGATAGACATAGCCTTGTGCATCCATACGGGCGATATCGCCGCTGCGCAGCCAGCCGCCTTCCAGAAAGGCGCTTTTCGTCTCCGCTGCACCCTTGCCCCAATAGCCGGCCATGACCTGAGGGCCGCGTATGCACAATTCACCGTTCTCCCCGAGGGCGAGCTCATTGCCCTGGTCGTCTCGGATGCTGACTTCCGTGGAGGGGATCGGTAGACCGACGCTGCCATTATAGGCAGCTAGGTTCACTGGGTTTATGCAAACCGCCGGGGATGTCTCGGTAAGTCCATACGCCTCCACGAGCGTAGAGCCGGTCGTGGCCTTCCAGCGCTCTGCGACCCGACGCTGGACGGCCATGCCGCCACCGAGCGTCAGCCGTAAGTGGCTGAAATCGACATCGGCGAAGCCCGGTGTATTGAGCAGACCGTTGAAAAGCGTATTCACTCCAGTGAAGGCGGTGAACGGGTGGCGGCGCAACTCCTTGACGAAGCCTGGTAGGTCTCTTGGATTGGTGATCAGGACGTTCTCGCCGCCGTTTTTTATGAACATCAGGCAATTCGCGAGCAGCGAAAAGATGTGGTAGAGCGGCAAAGCGGTGATGATGATTTCTTGCCCTGGGCGCATCTTGGGGGCGATCCACACCGAGGCTTGCTGCAGATTGGCGATCATGTTGCGGTGGGTGAGCATCGCGCCTTTGGCCGTGCCGGTGGTGCCGCCCGTATACTGTAGGAAGGCGAGGTCTGTTGGTTCTACGGTCGTGGTTTCGAGTTCGAGGCGAGCGCCCTCTTGCAGTGCTTTTCGAAAGGACACCGCCTCTGGCAGGTCAAACTGAGGCACGGCTTTTTTAATGTATTTCACCACGGCATTGACGATTTGGGCTTTGGGTATTGGCAGCAGATCGCCTACCCGAGTCGTAAGCACCGTTTCGGGTCGCTGCTCGCTTGGAACTTGTTCGAGTGTGTGGGCGAAGTTCTCGAGTATTACGATCGCCCGAGCCCCCGAATCGTCGAGCTGATGGCTTAGCTCGCGCACCGTATAAAGCGGATTGACATTAACCACCGTGAGCCCGACTCGCAAGGCCCCGAGCAGGGCCACCGGGTACTGCAGGACGTTGGGTAACATGAGGGCGATTCGATCACCCTTGCCGAGCCCGGCGCGATGCTGCAGCCAAGCGCCGAACGCACGGCTGCGCTCATCGAGCTCGCGGTAAGTGAGCACTGCGCCCATGTTGCTGAATGCCCGCTGGTCGGCGTACAGTCGAGCGCTGCGTTCGAATACATCGTTCAGCGACGTGAACTCCTCGAGGTCAACCTCCGCCGGTATGTTTTTCGGATAGCTCTTGAGCCAGATCTTCTCCAACTTTTCTCTCCAAGCCGCTGGCGGGGCGTGCTTCCGATGGTTAGGGGTTACTCGTGATTAGTATGATTAGTATAGAGAAGGGATACCGTAATAGCAGTGCCTCGTTGCTGTGTCGGGCCTTGATTTTAGTGAGTCGCCCAAGCCAATTGTGTTGCAATGCAACATAAAAATTGCTATGCTGCGATGCAGCAGATAGGCCGGTTTGAAGGGTGCTGATAAAACGCCTACAGCATGCCATTTGCCGGCAGGGGTGTGTTCGGCTGCCCAAGCTGAGGTTCAGGCAGGCCGCGCTTTTACCGCTGTCGGTTCACTGCAAGGAGATTTATCGATCATGTCTGAAGGCCTGTATACGAATGTGAACGCTCTGTTTGCTCAGTTCATCGCGCCGGCGCGCAAGTTCAATTCGCTGGTGATCGAAAATGCCGGCAAATTCGCCGAGTTTCAGATCAATGCCGTCTACTCCTATACTGATATCGGGCTGAAGCCGCTGCGCGAGGCACTCCGAGCCAACGACGTAGACGGTTTGCAGCGGCTTGTGACCAGCCAAAATGAAGCGAGCCGTACGTTGATGGCTAAGCTTTTGGCTGATAGCCAAGTGCTGGCCGGTTTCGGTCAGGACTTTGGTAAGGAAGTCCAAAAGCTGCTGGCCGAGGAGGTGCTTCCTTCCATAATGGCGGCGGCAAGCGATGGGGCCAAGGCTTTCGCTGCGAGCACGGCCGAGCGTCAGCCAGTCTAGAGTCTAGGCCCGGGCCGATTTGCGAGAGGCCGCCGCGGGAGGCCTTTTTGCCGGCTACCTCGAAGGCCCGGTTCGCCGGGATGGGGGGCCGTCCTCACCAGTCCAGTTCCAATTCTGTAAGGCTATGGCGATTATGGTCGGAACGAGTCGAAGCAGGCTGTCGCTAACCCGAGTGAAGCATTTCACATGCTTGCCGCCTGGTGCGTGTGGTTATGACGATGCGTGCGCTCCCGGCGAATCGAGCGGGGTAGTTTGCGGTGGGGGGTGTTTCGTGCGCGCGTAGAATCCGCACAGTGGCTGAAGAGACAAGAGATGGCTGGCTCGACTATGCATGCGATGGTCTTCGAGGGCGCCAAGGCGCGTCTGCAGCTGAGGCAACTCGCCCGCCCCGTGCCGGGGCCGGGACAGGTGCGGCTGCAGGTCCGCGCCTGCGCGGTCTGCCGCACCGATCTCCACGTGATCGACCGGGAGTTGCCGAACGCTAAGCGAGCACTCATTCCGGGGCACGAGATCGTTGGGGTGGTGGATCGGCTCGGTGACGGTGTCACACGCTTTGAGCCGGGAGACCGGGTCGGTGTCCCATGGTTGGGCTGGACCTGTGGTCAGTGTCGCTATTGCCGCCGTGGGCAAGAGAATCTTTGTCCAGCGGCAAAGTTCACCGGCTATACGCTCGATGGCGGCTACGCCGAATACGCGATCGCCGATGAGCGCTTCTGTTTCCCGATCGACACCGGCTACGACGATGCGGCCGCTGCGCCGCTGCTTTGTGCGGGGTTGATCGGCTACCGGGCTTACCGTTTGGCAGGAGAAAAGGTGGCTTGTTTGGGTCTCTACGGATTCGGTGCGGCCGCCCACATTTTGACGCAACTCGCTATTCATGAGGGGAAAAGGGTATTTGCGTTCTCTCGACCGGGCGATCGTGCTGCCCAGCAGTTTGCCCTGCAGTTGGGCGCCGTTTGGGCCGGGGATTCGGATGCCACGCCGCCGCAGGCGTTGGATGCCGCGCTCATCTTCGCGCCGGCAGGTGAGCTAGTGCCTAAAGCGCTCGCGCATACCGTGCCGGGTGGCAGCGTCGTCTGCGGGGGGATCCATATGAGCGATATCCCGGCTTTTCCCTACTCTTTACTCTGGGGAGAGCGGATCGTGCGTTCGGTTGCCAATCTGACTCGAGCGGATGGGACAGCCTTTTTGGCGCTCGCTCCTCAAGTACCGGTACGCACGCAGGTCCAACTCTTCCCGCTCGCGCAGGCGAACGAGGCGCTCGATTGCCTGCGCGCGGGGCGTCTGCAGGGAGCCGCGGTGCTCACCATGGCTTGATGCCATGGGGCGGAGGACCGCTCCTGTTGCTGACGCCTGCCCAGCAAGGCGACTGATCCGAGGCGGCGCGCCCCTGTTCGCAGCGGCCAGCCCGGGATTTACGCTGAGCCGTTATCGATTCGCCGGCAGCTGCCCGGCGGGAGACTATGGATGCAAGGCAGGTTCGGTATGCCGCAGGCCAAAGCGCGCGGCGGTCGCTGCAGTGTAGCGTTCGATCAGCTCGTGCTCCCGCTCGGTAAACTGCGGTTTATAGTAGTTGGGAAAGTGGATTCTCTGCTCGGCGCGCTCGAGCAATTCAGCGGACGGCGCCAGCCGGCAATGCTCGAATAGTTTGCGCAGGGTTTCGCGCGGCATGCGGCACAAGTCTTCGTAACGCACGACGAGCGTCGCCTCCCGCAGCCGCCGATTGTGCGCCAGGACATCGGCAAGGTAGGCGTGAATATGCTGCCAATAGCGTGCCCAGCCCTCGACCTCCGCTCCGCGCGTCCACAGGGCGACGATTTTCTGCACGGCGCCGTGATTGTCGGCGGCGTTGATCGGACGCCGATCGAGCCCGAATTCGTAATGCCCCACACGTTGCAAGTGTGACAGAGCGCGAGGATTCCGCCATGACCCCTCGCAGAATAATGCGTGTTGCTTCATGAGGGAGGCGATGTGCCAAGACGGATTCCGAACGGGAATGACAAAGCGCGCGTCCGGGAAGAGCCGATGCAGGTATTCCAAGCGTGTGATGTTGTAATTGCCCTTGGCTAAATACCGCCGTCCCCCACGCACGAGTATGAGCTTGCGGATGTGATCGCGGTAAAAAGCTTCGAACTCAGAATTGTCCGTCCGTGCGCCCAGCACGGCGTTTTCCCGAGGGTCGTGGAGCTGGGGAAAAAAAGCCATCCAGAGGATTTCCTCGAACGCCTCCGGGCTTTCGGGGGTGATCAAAATGCCGTCGCGATGCGTTCGTTCGACAGGAGCGATTTTCTGTCGCGGCGTGTAATCAAGGAACCGGTTCCATAAATAGGGAGTGTACAGAGCCGGGTAATCCCGGTAACGGTGACTCACGAGTTCGGGCAGCCAGGCCAGTATTTCCAGCAGCAGCGTGCTGCCCGAGCGCGCCAGCCCGGTGATATAGATCGGCTGATCGATCCGGGTCGCGGCGAGCGGTTCCGCGAGCAATCGTGTCTCCAGATTACCGAGCTTGATCCCAAGCCGTTTATGGCGGGTCACGAAACCGCCGAACACATCCAGCCAACGAGCCACGTGGAAAGCCTTGTCCAGCTCCGGGTTGCTAGCCGCCGGTGTTCTGCGTTGCCCCTGCTCAGTCAATTTGCCACCCTATCTTTGTCACGATCGATACCACGAGCAGTGCGAAAAAGAAGGGTGTCTCCCATCCTCGAAGCCACTGCGGGCCGAAGCCGAGGTATTTTTTGCCCGGAAGCGCTACCTCAATCCGGTCCACCGGTGCGTCGCTGGGTAGATAGCCGATCGGGTTGCCGACTAAAGCATTCCACCATTGCCATTTGTGGACGATCGGTACCGGCGCTCGCCATGAGATATCGGCTACGATTGTTTGGTTGCGGTCAGCGATCAGGATATGGGGCGGCGGCCGATACTCTGGCACGGCGTCATCGCGAACGCCTTCAATCCATTTGGCGTACGGGTGAGGTGGCATGGTCTGGATGGTGGGTGTCGACCCTGGCGCGGGGTAAGTATAGCCGTAGGCGGTGCTCAACCAGCAGACCAGGGTGAGCAGCGGTAGCGAGGAGAGCAGAGCTGGCCATGCTACCAGGCCTACCTGCTGCAGTGCAGTTCGCAAAAGGTTGCCAATAAGTGGTGTGGCGTCGGCGAAGTCGCCGTCATGGGCTTCGAGTCGCTGCCGAAGCTCAGTGAGTTTGATTTTAGTGCGGCCGATTCGCTCTTGGGCCGAGAGTGCGCGGTAGAGCCCCATGGAAATCAGTGCGGCTACGCTACCCCAGAGGATGAGCCGACCAAGCGGAGGGATCGCCATAGCTGTTTGGGCATCGAGCCATGCGAAAATCGGCGCCGGCGCATCAAACACACCCATGGCGATAGGTTCTCTCCTGACCGTAGTGGAGGGGTTAAGGGGCGCGTCGTCGCAACTCCGCGGAGTCCTGCTCCGCCGTCTGCGATCTTGTCTGAGTCTCGGCCGCGGCCCGCTTGGCTCGCGCGCGCTTGCGCAATTGCCGTAATGGCCAGAAGATGACGAATGCCAGGGCGGCGCCAACGGCGATCAACAACCCCCAGAGGGCTCCCAGTAGGCTGAGTCCGGCGCCAGGCCCGACATAGGCGAGCGCAGCATTGTTCACGGTCAAAGCGAGAACCGCTATTGATAGTGGGATTGGGTACCTGTTTTTCATCGGCTACGTACCTGCTTTCTTTGCCGGCAACTTGGCATTGATTTGGTCACGAAACTCGGCTGTGAACGCAGTGGGTGGAAGGCGCTGCGCCCAGCTAACGACAGGAATGTACTTGTCACCTTCGCCACCTCGGATGGGGTTGATGAACTCCCAGACGATTTTGCCTGCGGGGGTTACCTCGAGCAGCCGTCCGCCATCGGATTCGGTTATTAGGGTGTTGCCGTTGGGCAGCCGCTCCTGTGCCCCGCGGATGAGACTCTGCAGTGGGTGCACTTGGTTTCCGGCGTAGCTCCAAACGAGCGCTCCCGTCCCGGGGTCGATCTCGATAATCCGGGTTTTCCCCCCTAGGCCGAAATGGCCGCGATTGTCAAATAATGTGAGATTACCATTGGGCAGGATGTTCGCGTCGTGCTGGGACAGCCATGGGCCGCGGGTAGCCCAAACGATTATTCCTTTGTCGACGTCGAGCAGCGCGAGGGCGCCGCCGGCGAGCTCACGGAATGATAGCAGGACTTGCCCTTCAGCGGCGCGAGGCACTTTGCGGACCAATGCCGCGGCCGTGGCGTGATCAAGAACATGAACCGCGTTGGTGTGTAGCGGATCCTCAAGAGTGTAATACGGGATGCGCCAGAGCAGACGGCGGTAGTCGGAGTTGTTGAAGGCATCGAGCAGGGAGATTTTCCGCAGCGTTTTGCCGTCGGCTGAGATGATCGCTAGATAATCTTCCAAAAACGGCGGCTGCAGCTGATCCGCGCCTTCCAGGGGCTTGGTTCGAAAGGCATGTGTGAGCGCATAGATGCGTCCACCGTTGGTAACGGCGAAATCGTGATGGAAGCGATCCAGATTCTTCCAGATGACCGTTGAGTCCCGGTCGAGCTTGACCATGCCATAACCCCAGGGAGTATCGCCGACGCCGACGTAGATCGCGAGCAAATCCCCATTAGGGTAGAGGTGGGCCTTACGGAAATAGGTCTGCCGGTCAGGCACCGGGTGCCGCACCGCCGCCGAGGCGTCCCATATCGAGCTGAACGTGCGAGTCCATTCGTGCACGACCGTGCCGTTCATGGAGATCAGGAACGCCGCTGGTGTATGGCCGGAGGTATAGAGCGTCAGCCCGGAGAAGGCGTTGTGCCGATCATAAGCCGTGGTCCCGCGCCGGGCTGTTCGCGCGGGTGCCCACAGATCGGTGGCGTAAGGATCCCCGGAGTTTTTGTGTTTGGCGATGAGCGCGGTGGCGCCACGGTAGGCGTCACGGATGTAGGTGGAAGGGAAAACCGCGGCCACGGTGGCCACGGCGCCGCCGATAAAAGCCAGAAAGATGAGCGCGAGCAAAAACAGTCCGTAGGGAAGCTTGTTCGAAACCCAACGCCATATGATGTGCATGATTACCATACAACCCTTATATTCGCACCTGCCCCGGGCTAAGTGGAAGTTTGTCGAGCTATCAGCTGCGTCGGCGAGAATGCTTCTGGTTTAACTAAGCATATATCATGCCATTACCTGATAATTTGTATGCCTCCAAACATAACGCAGCTCAGCAGGTCAGCCGAAATAAGACTAGCTCTCGTTTCCGCCGCCGTATCATCGCTGGGGTGGTTTCATCACTCCGGTGTGTTGTCCCCGCGAAGGCGAAGCTTCGGTAACCGGGCTGCGTTATGTTTAATTCACTTCCCGTATGCTCTTGTCGGGGGAGGCCGGCAAGAACCTTCCGGCGGGCGTCTTGTCGAGGCAGGATGCCAGCTTCTTCCTAAAGCACACAGCATAGACAGGCTGGCAGGTTGCCGCTCAATCTGTGGAACTGAGCAGATTTGCGAAAGCGCGGCTGTCGCTGTCCTCTCTCGTCGTGTTCGCGTGTTGAGCGCGGGCCTTTCCCATCGGCCGTCAACGATGAGACCAGGGCAACCTAATATTGGTTCCATCGGAATATCGATGTCTGAAGCTCTGGCGCTGCAACGGCGCGCCAAATCAGGTCAGGGTTGTGTTGTGCGCTGATCTGCGACATCGGTGCGCTGCCGCTATCCAGCCGTTTTTCCAGCCGTTTTCGGGCGCGATTGTCTGTCGGAAGGAGTGTTGTGTAAAGGCAACGCCCCATGGCCTACAAGCCATGTGGTTGCAGGCCGTTAAAAACTAAGGCTGCTGTTTATTCCCAATGACGTATGTATAATTGTTTGCGTGTTACCATAAATTCATTAAACTTCATACTTGAGTGCTGAATGTCTCGTATCCACAACAAAACGGGGTATAATAGGCCGGCGTCACGAATGAAAGGATGCTTTTGTTGCTTTTAAGCGACATTTCTCTTTCTAAGTGGTTGGCGTGATCCGTATATTGTCGCTGAGTACGCTACGTTGCTTCATTACGACGCAAGGATCGAACGATTGGCTTGTTGACAAGGGATGCAAATCGAGCTTCCAGGAAGGATGGCAACGTTTTGCCACCTCTGGACGGATGGTGCTAGGCATGGTGTTTGCTTCGCTAGTGGCAGGCTGAATTCAAATCAAAAATCCGGAGGTTAAGGATAATGAACCGAAAGCTTGTGCTTGGTTTTCTCATTAGCATGATGCCCATGCTGGTTCTGGCTCAGGGCATGGCTCCCATAGGGCCCGACGCCGGCGACCGTGAATTCGTATTATCCGGTACCGGTAGCAGCGCCAACGACTTGGATAAGCTCACCTTCGGCGTGCTGGGTGGATTGGGTTGGTACTATACGCGGCAACTTGAGTTCGGTGTGCGCCAGGGCGTGAACTATGCGGACGTGCCGAACGACGGTGACAACATTTGGAATGGCTCTACCCGGGGCTTCGTGGATTATCATTTCATTGCCACGGATCGCGCCCGTCCGTTCATCGGCGCTAGCCTTGGTGCGACGTATGGCGAGAGGACCGACGACAGCGGTTTTGCTGGTCTGGAGGCGGGCATAAAATACTTTGTTCGGCCCAAGACCTTCATTCTGGGCGCTGCGGAATACCAATACTTCTTCAATAACTTGAGCGATGTTGATGATGCCTTCGACGACGGTGCGTTCGTCTACACCGTCGGTATCGGCTATCTCTTTTGAGTTTCTTGCCCGCCGAGGGGCTGGTTTAGGGTAATGCAACGGCCTCTTGCCGCCCCTTTCGGCTAAAAGGCAGGCGTTACCTTTTTCTTTTGGCATGGAGTAGCAAACTCTGGAACAAGGATGTTCCTTCCTGATCACTGAGCCTGTTGCCGGCTTGGCTCCGAAAGTTGTCCGTGTAGGTCGAGTGGCTCGAACAACCAGACCATTATATGAGCTGCCGGCCGGACTCGAATCGAGTGGATCCATTTCACGCCTCGTGGCATGCCGGCGTAGTCAGTAACAGGGCGATCCGGTTGGCTGGACTGATTAGAACCTCCACACGTTAGATTCCAGCGCCTTCGGAGTGTGTTGCAACAGCAGTTGCATAGCTCGTCGGAACATACACCGCAAGCGCGCTCGGGAGCAGCTGGAACTTTGCCGGCGTGTGGGTGGCCGGCTCCCCGTCCGCGCTGATGGGCATGGGTTTTCGAGTATGGATTTCTATGCTCTGAACGCGTCGGTGCCACACGCGCCGGTGTTCAAGGTGGCGACCCCGGAGCAGGGCAGGAGCCAGTGCCATGAGCTCCCACAGAGCGAGGGGCTCTAAGCTCCACACATGAAGCGTGTGGTCATCGATGCGGGCATCGTGGGCCACGGCCAGGCCACCGCCGAAATGACGACCGTTGCCGACAGTGATCTGAGAGCAGCGTGTCTTATGCTTTCGGCCATTGATTCGGATCTCGGCCCGAAACGAAGATCTGTCCCTCAATGCCATGACCGCGGATCTCGCGTAGCCCAGTATTCCCCAGCGTTTCTTGATCTCGGTTGAAAGCCGGCGAGCCAGTGTGACCCCGAATCCGATGTGCGCTACGTTGAAAAAATAATGACCATTGACGCAGCCTAAATCGATCCGGTGCAGCTTGCCTTCGCTAATCACTTCGCACGCCGCGATAGGATCGAGCGGGATGCCTAGCGTGCGTGCCAAATCATTGGCTGTACCAAGCGGCAAAATCCCTAATGGCAGGTTGCTTGCGAGCAGCGCCTCGGCGGCTGCATTCAAAGTGCCGTCCCCGCCACCGATGATGATACGGTCGTAATTGTGTTTGTAATTATGAATCAGCTCCGTAATTGATCGTTTGTTACTGGGGAACACCATTTCTACGGCGAAACCGGCTTGTCTCAGCCGTGCCTGGACGGCATCGAGATCGATTTGGCCATTGCGGCTGTGACGGTTAATGATCAGCAAAATCCGGTCCTGAATCATAGCGTAACCTCCGCCGTGGTCCGGCAGTGGAGGTTCCTTATTCCCTTGACCGCAAGTAACTGAGTCGGCCGGTGCATAAGCTGAATATCCTGATTGAAATGGTCGGTCTGAGGCGGTCCTTGCCGCGCTGTTTGGTTTTGTAATCCGCTTCTGGTGCGAGACGGCTTGATCATCGGGTCGCAACGCCTAGTAAAGAAAAGGCCCTCGCCGCCGCTCGGGGCGAGGGCAAAACAGGCTTGAGGAGGTGAGGCTGTCGACCTCAGCTATAAATAAGGCAGTATCTATGCCATGCTATTGACTCTCGCGCCAGCCAACGGAATGAAGGCTTGTTCGCGAGGGTGTCAGGCATGTCACCGTCACCTGCGAACGACGCCGGCACACCCGATGCGCCGCCATGTGTTCATAACAAAAGCATCATCGGAGCTTCGCGTGAGTCGCGCTCTAACGACATACTCATAAGCGAGCAATAAGTTCGGCGTCGTTATATGAGTGCGTTTATCAGCAAGCACCACAAACCTGCGGCGAGTTTCGAGATGGAACCGCTTACCGTGCGCACACTATTGGATAGAGGAGGCAGACTAGCGTGCCGCCGCGGTGGGTTACTCGCCATTTCGATACACGGCATTCGCCGCCGCCACTCCGACCCCACTATCCAGGCTCATGCCTTGATCCAGCAGGCAGCGCTCCAGAGCAGCCAGGAACAGCAGCACGTTGCGCGCCGTGCTCGCCTCACCCATCAGTCCGATGCGCCATGTCCTGCCCTTCATCGGCCCCAAACCACCGCCAATTTCGATGCCGTACTCGCGCAGCAATTGCGAGCGCACCCCGCTATCATCGACCCCTTCGGGCACCCACACCGAATTGAGCATAGGTAGCTGTTGGCCTTCCGCCACGGAGTATTCGATCCCCATCGCCTGTAAGCCGGCTTTGAGCGCTCGGTGGTTATGCATGTGGCGGGCGAACCGGTGCTCTAGGCCCTCTTCCAGCACCAGGCGCAACGCCTCGTGCAAGCCGTAGTTTTCATTGATCGGGGCAGTATGATGATAGGCGCGCGAGTCACCCCAGTAGCTGCGGACCATCGACATGTCCAGATACCAGCTGGCAATTTTCGACTGGCGCCGCTCGATGACCTCGACCGCCCGTGGGCTGAATGTGACCGGCGCCAACCCGGGAGGACAACTCAAGCACTTCTGTGTCCCGCTGTATACGGCATCCAGCCCCCAGCGATCGACCTCGACCGGTGCGCCAGCGAGCGAGGTGACGCAATCTACCAGTAGGAGTGCATCGCTGGCGTGAACGACTTTGGCTATTTCCTCCAAGGGCTGCCAGGCTCCGGTTGATGTTTCGGCGTGCACGATGCCTACGACTTTTGGTTGTACGCGTTGCAATGCCTCGGCGATTTCCTCGGGCGAGAAGATCTCGCCAAAACCCCGTTCGAGGGTGGTCACCTGCGCGCCGGCGCGGGTGGCGACATCGCTCATGCGGCCACCGAACACGCCGTTAATACAGACCAGCATCCGGTCGCCGGGTTCGATCAGGTTGACGACACATGCTTCCATGCCCGAACTGCCTGTGCCGCTTACCGCGAGTGTCAGTTCGTTGGTGGTTTGAAAGACCTCGCGGAGCATCGATTGCAGTTCATTCATTACCTGAAGGAAATAAGGATCCAGATGCCCGATCGTGGGTTTTGCGAGCGCCGCCAACACACGTGGGTGCGTGTCGCTCGGACCCGGGCCCAGCAGGATTCTCTGAGGGGCATTGATCGGAGCAGGGATTGAATAGGCCATGGGTTTCCTCTTTATTAATGGGGATAATGTGAATTAGATTGCCGTTCTTGGCTGCCTGTGCGCTTTGGGCTCTAGCATACCGAAGTTCTCAAACGGCCAGCACCAGCGAGTACCGAGAATTTGCAGCTCGGTGAGCTCCGCTTTGGGGATAGGTTGCACGATGAGCCCGGCCAGTGTTGGCAGCATACAATCTGCTGCGGCTATGATTCGAGGTTGCCTAAACTAAGGCCGATGGAAAACTTCCTTAGAGGCAAGTATCGGTATTAGAAGCTGTCTGGGTCTATCCACCGCGGCGCAAGTTCTGCGGCATCTTGTGCGCGGCAGAGCCCAGTATCTGAGCACCGTCACGCCCGGGGTTAATGAGAAGTTACTATTATTTATTATAATATCCTAATTTATAAGGATTTATTTACAGAATAGCCGGCCCGTAACAGTAGCCGCTTGTCCCGGTTGGACTGTGCCAAGCTCGGGGTAGAGTGTCGCCCTCCAGAAGGTTTGAACGGCCCATTTCCAAGTCCATAAATGCCATCGGGGCACGGTTACCCAAATAGATCGTTTCATCCATAGACTTAGAACTCACGCACAGACACGATTGAGACATTCGGCCATATTTAGGCAGGCGGTCTGGACAGAGTCCGCACCTTGGGCGATGATCAATTGTGATCAAGTAGACAGATGCGGAGACTCCTCGGTGTACGGGATTATTCGCGATTTATTATTTCTTATGGAGCCGGAGCGGGCTCACAGCGCCACCCTGCGGCTGCTCTCGGCAACCGCGCCGCTCGGGTTGGGTTGTCTGATAGGTGCGCGTGGGACACCGGCGCTGCCCCGCAAGGTCATGGGGATTGAGTTTCCCAACCCTGTCGGCCTTGCCGCCGGCATGGATAAGAACGCCGATTACATCACGGCGCTGAGCCGGTTAGGGTTCGGGTTTATCGAGGTCGGCACGGTGACTCCTCGGCCGCAGCGGGGTAACACTCCGCCGCGGGTATTCCGCATTCCGCAGCGCCAAGCGCTTATCAACCGATTAGGTTTCAATAACAAAGGCGTCGACCATCTTGTCCGCCAGGTGCGGCGATCCGGCTATCGTGGCGTTTTGGGGATCAACATCGGCAAGAATACCGATACGCTCGTGGAGCGAGCCGTCGATGACTATGTCATTGCATTGCGCAAGGTCTATCCTCACGCGAGCTACGTGGTTGTCAACATCTCTTCACCGAATACACCCCGACTGCGGACGCTGCAACATGGTCTGCTGCTCGACGAACTGCTCTCTACCCTCAAAGCGGAGCAGCGCCATTTGACGGTGCTGAATGGCCGTTACGTTCCCTTGGTAGTCAAGGTGGCGCCGGATCTCGATAACGAGGCGATCGATGTCCTTGCCCAACAGCTACAAGAGCATGCAGTGGATGGAGTTGCAGCCACCAATTCGACTTTATCGCGCGAGGGTGTCGAAGGGCTGCGCTATACGACTGAAGGCGGTGGCTTGAGCGGGGCTCCTTTGCTCGAGCGCTCAACCCGGGTTCTGCAGCGCTTGCATGCCGTGCTCGAGGATCGCATACCCTTGATCGGGGTGGGCGGCATCGTTCATGGTGCGGATGCGGTACAGAAGATGAAAGCTGGAGCCGATCTGGTGCAGATCTACACAGGGCTTGTTTACCGCGGCCCGGAGCTCATCTGGGAGATTGTGCAAGCGCTGGCCGAACAATACGCCGATCAATCTTCACTGGCAGAACAGCTCTAGGTGCGCAGACCAATGAGGCTGGGAGCTTCCTTGAGCGAGCTGTTCAGTGAGACAGGCCGCCGCGAATGCCTCATTTGGTTAACGTGATCCACTGTGTTCGTGCGGCTTCTCAGATATCCTTCAGCTCCTCGCAGCGCTCGCAGCGGGTGAGCTGGATAAAACCGTCACCGGGGATCTCCAGCAGCTCACCGTGAATCTGGCCTCCGCACGGGCAAAGTTGAGGAAATCCGCTGGCGCAACGCTTGCAGTAGCGCTCACCGGTACCATGCCGCTGCCAGTCGGCCCGTGGGATATTATCCTCCATCTCGGTTCCTTTACTGTTTTAAAAGCGCCACCGCGCAGCGCGTTTGGGGTGTTGGTCAACTGAGCATGGCCGCGAGGGCTCGCTCATGCTTTTGCGTTAATCTTAAAGAACGGTTTTCATGGTGTCTCCCCCGTCAAAATCCGCCAACCAGACCGCGGACCATGAGCGGCAAAATATAATTCGGTACCGTTTTGTGAAGCTTATCGCCCTCGACTACGGAAAGTGAATCGATAGCCTGGAGCGCGAGTCGATGACCCGGATAAAAGAGCCGAGTCACCGGCTTACGAGATCGCAACCGTGTCTATCGAGCTCTGGTGTCTGGCGTTGTACCAAGGAGATGTGAGCCGAAATACACACTCGAGAAATGACCTTCGCCAGCCTGCTGTTTTGGCTGGCTTACGTGCCGGGGATCCGCGGGCGCTTTCGGCGGAACTCAAACAGTGCCTTGTAATTCTTGGGGTAGCTAACGAAAATAAGCGACCGCCAGATGATAAAACATCCGTTGCCTCCAACACCGGAGTCGCGAGTTGATTAGGAGAGGTGGCTGAGTGGACG
>JAGFJL010000131.1 GCA_024102725.1 Nitrococcus mobilis | reverse complement strand
AGCCGGCCGGTCGGGAGTTTATCGGCCGAGCGGCGTTGCAGGCTCAACGCCGCGCCGGGGTGCAACGCCGGTTGGTTGGCCTGGTGCTTGAGGCTCGCGGTGTGATCCGTGCGCGCCAAGTGGTCCGTGATGATGGGGGGCTTGCCGGCACCGTGACGAGTGGCAGTTTCGCCCCGACGCTTGGCAAATCCATCGGCCTTGCCCGGGTGCCGGCGGGTTTTGGCAGGCGTTGCGAAGTGCAGATCCGTGATCATTTTCTCCCGGCGCAAGTGATCGATCCACCGTTCGTGCGCCGCGGCCGGGTATTGGTGTGACAACGAGTGAATAGGGAATCTGACCATGAGCAATGTGCCGGACGATCTGAAATACACTGAGAGTCACGAGTGGCTTCGTTTGGAGCAAGACGGTGCGATTACCGTAGGTATCACCGATTATGCGCAGGAATCGCTCGGTGATCTCGTCTTCGTCGAGATGCCGCAGGTGGGCCGCAGACTCAAAGCCGGTGAGGCTTGCGCCGTGGTCGAGTCCGTCAAAGCCGCCTCCGATACCTACGCACCGGTTGCCGGCGAAGTCGTCGATACGAATTCTCGCTTGGCCGAGGAGCCTGAGCTTATCAACCGCTCGCCCTATGATGAAGGCTGGCTCATGCGGATTCAGCCGGATGACGCCAATGCGTTGGAGGCCCTGCTGGATCCCGAGGACTACGAGAATATCCTTGCCGAGGTGCGGTGACGCCCGGCAAGCGGTTGCGTAGCAATGCCGTCTCCAGAGGTTGGTCATGCCTTTCATTCCGCACACTGAGCAGGATATTCGGGACATGCTGGGCGCGATCGGCGTTGCCGAGATCGCAACCTTGTTCGACGAGATCCCCGCGTCTTTGCATAGCAGCTTGCCTGCGAGCGTACCGTCGCAAGTTACGGAGATGGAAATCACCCGGTTACTGCATGGGCGCGCCAGCCGCGATGCGCAACCGATGTGCTTCATCGGCGCGGGTGCTTATGATCATCATATACCTGCGGTGGTTTGGGAGCTTACCACTCGGGGGGAGTTCTACAGCGCCTATACGCCTTATCAAGCCGAAGCCTCGCAGGGGACGCTGCAGATCGCCTACGAATACCAGACCATGATGGTCGGGCTCACCGGTTTGGATGTTTCCAACGCCTCGCTCTACGACGGCGCCTCGGCGCTTGCAGAGGCGGTGTTGATGGCTGTGCGCGGTAATCGCAAGTCCAGCGCTCGGCGTGTGCTGATGCCCACCACGGTGCATCCGGCCTATCGTCGAGTGACCGAGACCATTGTGCGCAATCAGGCGATTCAACTGGAGGCGGTGGATTACGAGAAACGCAGCGGGAAGCTGAATCGGGCGGCGCTGGAGCGCTGGAGCGGCGAGGATGTGACCGCGCTCGTCCTCCAGCAACCAAACTTTTTTGGTTGTCTGGAGGAAGTGGACGAGCTCGTCGACTGGGCTCATGCGCACGGTGCCTTGGTGATCGCGCTGGTCAACCCGATTGCGCTCGCGCTGTTGGCCCCGCCTGGGGAATGGGGGCAAAGCGGCGCGGACATCGCTTGCGGCGAAGGCCAACCATTGGGCATCCCATTGTCCTCGGGCGGTCCTTACTTCGGTTTTATGGTTTGCAAAAATGCCTACGTTCGGCAGATGCCTGGTCGCATCGTCGGCAGGACCGTGGATATCGAGGGGCGTCCGGGCTATACCCTGACCCTGCAACCGCGGGAGCAGCATATCCGCCGCTCTAAAGCCACTTCGAATATTTGCACGAATCAGGGGCTTATGGTGACGGCCGCCACCCTCTATATGAGCCTGCTCGGAGCCGTGGGGCTGGAGCGGGTGGCGGCGGCCTGTCATGCCAATACCCGGTCCTTGTTGGATGCCGTGGCGGGCATTGAAGGGGTGCGTCCGGCCTTCGCCGGTCCTTGTTTCCATGAAGCGGTGCTGCAGCTCGATGCGCCGGCCGGGCAAGTGCTGGAGCGGATGGCGGGGACCGGAGTCCTGGGTGGTTATGATCTGAGTCAGAGTTATCCGGAGCTCGGCCAGGCCATTCTCGTGTGTGCCACCGAGAAGCGTACCGACGAAGATACCGCGGCCTATGCCCGGGCAATGCAAAAAGCCCTCCGGGTGGCTCGGCGGG
Organism: Nitrococcus mobilis; assembly: GCA_024102725.1. Lineage (GTDB taxonomy): Bacteria > Pseudomonadota > Gammaproteobacteria > Nitrococcales > Nitrococcaceae > Nitrococcus > Nitrococcus mobilis_A. The sequence goes on along the minus strand of JAGFJL010000131.1, from coordinate 28,791 downwards.
CGTGAGGTGTCTACTCAGCGACGAGGCAGCAGCTATGGCTACAGTTACATTCAAGGGCAACCCCATTCGTCTTAGCGGTGAGCTTCCCGCTGTCGGTTCGAAGGCGCCGGACTTCCGTCTGACCGCAGGCGATTTGACCGAAGTCAGCCTAGCCGATCTGCGTGGGCGCAAGCAGATACTCAATATCGTACCGAGTCTGGATACGCCGACCTGCGCCGCCTCGGCGCGCCAGTTCAATCAACGGGCGAGTGCCTATCCGGACACGGCCGTTTGGGCGATCTCGGCTGATCTGCCCTTTGCTCAGAAGCGCTTCTGTGAGGTCGAGGGAATCCGCCATGTCAGGCCGCTGTCCATGATGCGGGACAAGCAGTTTGCCCGTGATTACGGGGTATTGATCGAGGACGGGCCGTTGGCTGGCCTGACGGCACGCGCCGTGGTCGTGCTCGATGCCGAAGGCGCCGTGCTCTATACGCAGCTGGTCCCCGAACTGGCCGATGAGCCGGACTACGAAGCGGTTCTCGCGGCGCTCGGTTGACCGCAGCTTAGGCAATGGTGGCGTGCAAGTAGGAGGAGGCCAGGCGATGCTGATTTTCGAGCACGGTCGGGAGGGGCGGCGCGCGTATGCGCAGGCGCCACGGCAGGAGGTGGAGCTTACGGACATCCCGGCCTCCTACCGGCGCCGTACGCGCGCGTTGTTGCCGGAGGTCTCCGAACTGCAGGTAGTGCGCCATTATACCCGCCTGTCACAGAAGAATTTTTCCATCGATACTCAGCCCTATCCGCTGGGCTCGTGCACGATGAAATACAATCCCCGGGCCTGCAACACCCTGGCCATGCTGCCGGAGTTTCTGGCTCGCCATCCCTATGCGCCGGATCGCTTCGGGCAGGGCATGCTCGCCTGTCTGTGGGAGCTTCAGGAGATGCTGGCCGCGGTCACCGGCATGCAAGGCGTCTCGCTCGCGCCCATGGCCGGCGCGCAGGGGGAGCTTGCCGGAGTGGCCATGATCCGCGCTTATCATGAGGCGCGCGACGCGCACGAGCGTACCGAGATCATCGTTCCCGATGCCGCCCACGGCACCAATCCGGCCACGGCGGTGATGTGCGGTTATCAGGTGCGCGAGATCGCCACCGCCGCGGATGGGGACGTGGATATGGCTGCCCTGAAGCAGGCACTCGGGCCGCAGACCGCCGGGATCATGCTGACCAACCCCTCCACGGTCGGCGTCTTCGAGCGGCGGATCGAGGAAATCGCCCGCCTCGTCCACGAAGTCGGCGGATTGCTGTACTACGATGGCGCGAACCTCAATGCCATTCTCGGTAAGGTGCGTCCGGGTGATATGGGTTTCGATGTCATACATCTGAATCTGCACAAAACCTTTTCCACTCCCCACGGTGGCGGTGGGCCCGGTGCTGGGGCGCTCGGCGCCGGCAAACGGCTGTATGAGTTCATGCCGATTCCCATCGTCGCACGCGAAGGGGCGCAGTATCGCTGGCATACCGAGACCGACCGGCCGCAGAGCATCGGCCGGCTGTCCACCTTCGGCGGCAACATCGGCGTGCTGTTGCGAGCCTACGTCTATGCACGGCTGCTCGGCCGTGAAGGCATGCCCCGGGTCGCGGAGTTTGCCACACTCAATGCCAATTATCTTATGGCGCGGCTACGAGCCGCCGGTTTTCAAATTGCCTATCCGCAGCGTCGGGCGAGCCATGAGTTCATCGTCAGCTTGAAGCGGGAAGCCAAAGAGCTCGGCGTCACCGCCATGGATTTTGCCAAGCGTTTGCTGGACTACGGCTTCCATGCGCCTACCACCTATTTTCCGTTGCTGGTCGCCGAGGCGTTGCTGATCGAGCCTACGGAGACGGAGGCCAAGGAGGAGTTGGACGGTTTTGTAGCGGCGATGTGTCGTATCCGCGACGAGGCGCGCGAGGACGTGGCCTTTGTCAAAAACGCCCCTTATAAGCTAGCGGTGCGGCGACTCGATGAGGTGCGGGCCGCGCGCGATCTGAACCTGAGCTGGAAACCGGGTGCATGACCCTTCGTCCGGCCGCGCCGTTCGACAAGCCCGGCGGCCGGGCCCGCCGCTGGCATTGCCTATATAATCCGTTGCCGGTGTGATCGGTTGGAGTGTCGCGCGAGCCCACACTGTGCCCCTCTAAGGCACGGTGGGGCGGGAATAAGCTACTCTTGTCATTAAGAGCGCAGGTGGTTTTATGGCCATAGTCCGACCGGAACCGGCGTCGCACCAGGATGATGTTCAGCAAAGGGGATCGATCGAATGACGGCACTGATCAGCGGTTCATTTGCCTTCGACACGATCATGGTGTTCCGTGATCGTTTCGCGAACCACATTCTGCCGGAGCAGGTTCACATTTTGAATGTCTCCTTCCTGGTCCAGCAGATGCGCCGCGAGTTTGGCGGTTGCGCGGGCAACATCGCCTACAATCTGCAACTGCTCGGCGATGCAGCTATTCCGCTAGCCGCCGTGGGCAGCGACTTCGAGGAGTATGCCCGCTGGCTAACGCGCTGGGAAATTCCGCAGACGCATATTCACCGGATCGGTGGCCTCTACACGGCCCAGGCCTATATCACCACCGATCTGGACGATAACCAGATCACCGCTTTTCACCCAGGGGCTATGGCACAGGCGCACGAGGTGGATGTGCCCACCGACTATGGTGACTGTGTGGGCATCGTTGCCCCCAACGGCCGGGAGGCGATGCTCAAGCACGCGCAGCAATTCCACGAAGCGGGCATCCCGTTCATTTTCGATCCGGGGCAAGGTTTACCGATGTTCGACGGTGACGAGCTCATGCGCTTCATCGATCAGGCGAGCTGGGTAGCGGTCAACGATTATGAGTCGCAGCTGCTGCAGGAGCGAACCGGGCTCATGCAGGAGGCGATCGCTGCCCGTGTCCAGGCACTGGTGGTGACGCGCGGCGCCGAGGGTTCGTTGGTTTTCACCGACGATGAGTGTTTGGAGATTCCTGCCGCTACCCCGACTGCGGTGGAAGATCCTACCGGTTGCGGCGATGCCTACCGGGCCGGTCTGCTCTATGGATTGGCGCGGGGCTTGGATTGGGTGTCCACGGGGCGCATCGCCTCGCTTATGGGGGCGGTCAAAATCGCGCACCACGGCACGCAGAATCATCACTTCACCATGGAATGGTTTCGTGAGCATTATCGGCAAGCCTTTGGGGAATCTTTCCCGACAGGGTAGGCGGCACCCTTGGATGAAATTCCGCTCGTACTTTGACACGCTTGTCCCGAGTGCAGTCGAAGGGCCTGCCTATCCTGGGAGTTTCAACTCCAGGCGCACGTCATTTAAGCTATTGAGAACTTCGAATAACTCTCGGGTTTCGTCATTCCGGCGTAGGCCGGACAAAATCGTCAGGAATGATTTTATTCGCGGCATCCCTGCCGCTCACCTTACAGGCCATCGCGACTTGCGCGCGTAATCCATTCTCCCTTTGAACACAAAGATGGACCCCGGCCTTCGCCGGGGTGACGGAGCGGATAAGGTTTTTAGAGGTCTCCTAATTCAGTATTCAGTCGGTTGTATGGCTAGATGGCGTGATCCTAGTAAAATGGCCCTGCCACGCTTTTCGCAGCCCACCTTCCTACTCAGGGTTTTCTCAATCCGTTCTTTGAAGGACTTATTCCCCATCGGTGTACCCGATCGCGCGCAGTTTCTGATTCGCTCCGACTCCTCGGCAGCCAGCTCGGCGTCGAACAAGGTGCGATACGCTGCCCGGCGTTGCTGCTGTATTTTTACTCCGGTGTGGGTCCGACAGCTTGCCTGCCCCGCATCGGTGCAGCATGCTATGGGGATGCCTGCTTGACACCGCGAGAGCGGCGACCCGAAGAACAGCTCGTCCGGCCATGCGGGCGAGAGCGAGATTGTGGTATCCGAACGGGCAGTCCAGGTATGGCCCCTGGCCGATGTGAGGCCGTCAGAGAATCGAGAGGAACTCGGACATGCGTGAAATTACGCCATTTTGCGTAACGCCGCCACCGTTGGCCATGGACGAAGACGGCCTCGCCCGGGATCTTTGTCGGCACTACGTGCAAACGCTTGGCCGCGACGAGCGGCACTTCAGCCGCAGCTATTGCTATCAAGCGCTCGCTCTGGCCGTGCGTGACCGTCTCATGGAACGCTGGCGAGAGACGGAACGTCGGTACCGGGCCAGCGGCTCGAAACGCGCCTATTACCTGTCCATGGAATTCCTGCTTGGCCGCGCGTTGTCCAATTGCAGCCTCAATCTCGGCCTAAAGGATGCCGTCGCCGCGGTGTTGATGCGGCATGGGCAAACGCTCGAGGACATCGAATCCGTCGAGCACGACGCTGGTCTGGGCAACGGCGGGCTCGGTCGTCTCGCCGCCTGCTTCCTCGATAGTTGTGCAACGCTCGGGCTGCCCGTAATGGGCTACGGCATTCGATACGAATACGGCATGTTTCGTCAGGAGATCAAGAGTGGTGAACAAGTCGAGGAGCCGGATCACTGGTTACGGGACGGCAATATCTGGGAAATAGAGCGCCCCGAATACACCCGTCGCGTCCGTTTCGGCGGCCGCGTGGACACGTTCAGTGACGCGCACGGCCGCTTACACAAGCGCCTCGTCGACACCCGCGACGTCCTGGCCATCCCCTACGACGTGCCGATACCGGGTTACCGCAACGACACGGTCAACACTCTGAGGCTGTGGAAGGCGGCCGCGACCAACGAATTCCAGCTCGGCGAATTCAATGCGGGCCGCTATCCGGAATCCGTCGCCAGCAAAAACGAAGCCGAGCACATCTCGATGGTGCTCTATCCGAACGACGCCAGCGAGAACGGCAAAGAGCTGCGGCTACGGCAGCAATATTTTCTGGCATCCGCCAGTGTGCAAGACGCCCTGGAGCGTTGGCGGCATGAGCACGGCGGGGACTTCGCTCGTTTCCCGGACGACAATTGTTTTCAGATGAACGACACCCATCCCAGCTGCGCCGTCGCCGAGCTCATGCGATTGCTCGTCGATGAGCACGGCCTGGAATGGGACGATGCCTGGGAGCTGACGACGCGCAGCCTCGCCTATACCAACCATACTCTGCTGCCGGAGGCGCTGGAGAGATGGCCGGTGACGATGTTCGCGCGGCTGCTGCCCCGTCTGCTGGAAATCATCGAAACCATCAACGGACGGTTCCTGGAGCAGGTCTCCGCTCGCTGGCCCGGCGATCTCGAGCGGCAGCGCCGGCTTTCGATCTTCGAAGACGGCGATCCTCCCCAGATCCGCATGGCGCATCTTGCAGTCATCGGCAGTTTCTCTGTCAACGGCGTCGCGGCCTTGCACACGAAGCTTCTAAGACAGGGCTTGTTCAAGGATTTCTCCGAGCTGTGGCCGACGCGAATCAACAACAAGACCAACGGCGTTACCGTCCGCCGCTGGCTCGCCAACTGCAATGCGTCGCTGAGCCGCCTGATCGATGACTCGATCGGTCCGGGATGGAGAACCGACGCCGATAAGCTCCGTGACCTGAAGGGGTTGGCGGACGACACCTCCTTCGGCCGCCGCTGGCGCGATATCAAGCAGCGGAACAAACGAAAGCTCGCCGAGCTGGTAGCCACCGAATGCGGCGTCGAGTTCCCCCCGCACGCCCTGTTCGATGTTCAGGTGAAGCGGATTCACGAATACAAGCGACAGCTTTTGAATTTGCTCCATGTGGTTTATCTCTACGAGCGCATAAAGCGCGGCGACACCGACGGCATGGTCCCGCGGTGTGTGTTGATGGGCGGTAAGGCCGCGCCCGGCTACGTCGCCGCCAAACAGATCATCGCCCTCATCAACGCGGTGGCCGACGTCATCAATCGCGATGCGGATGCCGCCGGCCTTCTGAAAGTGGTGTTCCTGCCCAACTACCGGGTCAGCTCCATGGAAACCATCTGTCCGGGCACGGATCTGTCGGAACAGATCTCCACCGCGGGCAAGGAAGCCTCCGGAACGGGCAACATGAAGCTGATGCTCAACGGCGCAGTCACGATCGGCACGCTGGACGGAGCCAACATCGAGATTCTGGAGGAGGTGGGCGAGGAGAATTTCTTTCTGTTCGGGTTGACCGCCGAACAGGTTCTCGCGACGCAAAGCGATTACGAGCCCAATGCGCTGATCGAATCCGACAAGGACCTTCGGCAGGTCATGCATCTTTTAGAGGCCGGGCACTTTCATTCTGGCCAGGATCTCGTACCGAAGGCCTTGCTGCAGGGCATTCGCAGCCCGACGGACCCCTGGATGACGGCAGCCGATTTTCGCTCCTACGTCGACACCCAGCAAGCGGTGGCCAGAGCCTTCGTCGATCAGGAGCGATGGACGCGGATGAGTATTCTCAATACGGCGGCGGCTGGTCGGTTCTCCTCCGATCGCGCGATCGCCGAGTACAACGCTCAAATCTGGCGCCTGACGCCTCCGGCGTTCCCAGGCGATTCAGCGCTTGCTGCCGGGGCACCAAGCGCTGATATCACGAAGTGACCACCCTGACGACATCTTGAACGACCCATCGCCGATCCAAAGGCACGCGAGGGGAACCATCATGCAACCGAACCATCTACGTTTCGTCAGCCGATTGACTCGCGACACGCTGGCACTGGTGCTGGCCGGAGGCAGAGGCTCGAGGTTGTACGAGCTGACCGACGCACGTGCAAAACCGGCGGTGTATTTCGGCGGCAAGTTCCGCATTATCGACTTTCCGCTGTCGAACTGTGTCAATTCGGGCGTCCGGCGTATTGGCGTGCTCACCCAGTACAAGGCGCATTCGCTCATTCGCCACCTAGTACACGGCTGGAGCTCGTTCCAGACCACGCTCGGTGAATTCGTCGAAGTCTTCCCGGCCTCCCAGCGTACGACTGGCAAGTGGTATGCCGGCACCGCCGATGCGATTTATCAGAACCTCGATATCATCCGCGCCATGAAACCAAAGTACGTGCTGGTTCTGTCGGGTGACCACATCTATAAGATGGACTACGGTGCGTTGCTGGCCTACCACGTGAAAAAAGACGCCCACATGACCGTGGCCTGCGTCGATGTCTCGCTGGAAGATGCCAAAGGATTCGGTGTGATGAGCATCGATAAGGACCAGAGGGTGATCGGTTTCGACGAGAAACCCGCCAATCCCTCACCTCAGCCGGGAATCCCGGACAAGGCCCTCGCTTCCATGGGCAACTACGTTTTCAATGCCGAGTTCCTCTACGAGCGGCTCGAGAAAGATGCCGCAGATCCGCGCTCCGCTCACGACTTCGGTCATAACATCCTCCCCACGATTATCGATCCGTACCGGATATACGCCTATCCTTTTCGTGATCCCGAATCCGGCGAGCAACCGTATTGGCGTGACGTCGGCACGGTGGACGCGTTTTGGGAGGCCAACATGGAGCTCGTGTCGATCACGCCGGAGCTGAATCTCTACGATCAGGACTGGCCAATTCAGACCTACCAGCGCCAGCTTCCCTCGGCCAAGTTCGTTTTTCAGGATCCCGGTCGCGAGGGCAAGGCGCTGGATTCCATCGTCTCGGGCGGCTGTTTGATCTCCGGTGCCGAGATCCGACACTCGTTGCTATTCTCGCAGGTCCACGTGCATTCCTATTCTCGGGTCGAGGAATCCGTGGTCTTGCCGGAAGTGGATATCGGCCGGCATTGCCGTATCAAGCGGGCGGTCATCGACCGGGGTTGCCGCCTGCCGGAGGGTACGATCATCGGTGAGAACCGCGAGGCGGACGCGAAACGCTTCCGTGTTACCGACAACGGTATCGTACTGGTGACGCCGAAGATGTTCGGCCGGAAAGTGGAAGCGACTGTTTGATCCGATTGCGCCGGAAACTTCGAGACAACACCACCCTGGGAGCCATGGCGACATGCCCATCAGAATCGTCGAGACGTCGCCGTTTCCCGATCAACGGCCCGGTACGTCGGGCCTGCGAAAGAAAGTAAAGGTCTTCCAGACGCCGCATTACCTCGAGAACTTCGTTCAGTCGATATTCGATTCACTCGAGGGTTTCGCAGGTCAGACGCTGATTCTCGGGGGCGATGGGCGCTACTACAATCGTGAAGCCCTGCAGATCATTCTCAGAATCGCGGCAGCCAATGGATTCGGGCGCATCATCATGGGTCGGGGCGGACTGCTCTCGACACCGGCCGTTTCCTGTCTGATTAGAAAGCACCGTGCCTTCGGTGGTATCATCCTTTCGGCAAGCCACAATGCCGCCGGGCCCGAGGAAGATTTTGGGATCAAGTATAACGTCGATAACGGCGGGCCGGCCCCCGAGAAACTGACCAACGCGATCTATCAACGCAGCGCGCAAATCGACCGCTATCTGACGATCGATCACCCCGAGGTCGATCTCGACCGTACCGGCCCCGGCCGGGTCGGAAACCTCGAGATCGAAATCGTAGATCCGGTCGCGGACTACGCTGATCTGATGGAGACGCTGTTCGACTTCGACCGAATCAAGGATCTGTTCGCCGACGGGCGGTTCAGCATGTGTTTCGATGCAATGAATGCGGTCACCGGCCCCTATGCACGCGAGATCCTCGAGCATCGTCTGGGCGCTCCGGCCGGCACCGTGATCCGCGGCGAGCCGCTGACGGATTTCGGCGGTGGCCACCCGGATCCGAATCTGATTCACGCCCGCGATCTGGTCGCAATGATGAACGGCGCCGCACCGCCGAATTTTGCCGCGGCGTCCGACGGTGACGGCGATCGCAATATGGTGCTGGGGCCGAATTTCTATATCAATCCGGGTGACAGTCTGGCCGTGCTGGTGGCCAATGCCCACTTGGTCCCCGGATACGCTGCAGGACTTTCCGGCGTCGCACGTTCGATGCCCACCAGCGGCGCCGTCGACCGGGTCGCTGATCGTCTGGCAATACCCTGTTACGAGACCCCAACGGGGTGGAAATTTTTCGGCAATCTATTGGATGCCGGCAAGATCACCCTGTGCGGCGAAGAAAGCTTTGGTACTGGCTCCAACCACGTGCGGGAAAAGGATGGCCTCTGGGCGGTTCTGTTCTGGCTCAACCTGCTCGCTGCGAGGATGCAGTCGGCCGAGGAGATCGTTCGCCAGCACTGGGAAAAATTCGGTCGAAACTTCTTCACGCGTCACGATTACGAAGGCCTGGACGCCGCCAAAGCCGAGACCATGCTGAGCCGGCTGCGTAATGAGCTGGCGGCATTGCCCGGTCAACGCATGGGTGGCGAAATCGTGAAGACGGCTGACGATTTCAGCTACACCGACCCGGTGGAAGGCAGTGTCAGCACGAACCAAGGGATTCGCATCGGTTTCGAATCCGGGGCTCGGATCGTCTACCGCTTGTCTGGAACGGGTACCGAAGGCGCCACGTTGCGGGTCTACATGGAACGCTACGAGCCGGATTCAGGCGCGCACGGCCAATCCTCACAAATCGCGCTGGCGAAGCTGATCGCCATTGCCGATGAAATTGCCGGCATCACAGCCTACACGGGGCGCAGCCAACCCGACGTCATCACTTGAAGGCGCGCCTGACCGGACTCTCGGAGTGAACCGACGGCATGCATAGCGTTTTGATGGTCGCAGCCGAGAACGGTACGTTTCCCGGCGGCAAGGTCGGCGGCATTGGCGATGTCATCCGCGATGTATCGCCGGCCCTGGCAAAAGCGGGGTGCTCGGTTCAGGTTGTCACGCCTTCGTTCGCCGATGTCGTCGGTCGTGCGCGAGGTGCGGCGCAATTCGAGATCAATGTGCCGTTCCGCGACAGGCTGGAAAGGCTTCTGCTCGTGGACATCAGCTCCGACCGGAGCTCTGAAGGCGTGCGGCATTGGGCTTTGGACCACCCATTGTTTACAGCCACTGGCCGCATCTACAACGATGACCCACTCGGCACGCCGTTTGCGACGGACGCAAGCAAGTTCGCCCTGTTCTGTGCCGGGATCGGTGCGGCGATCCTCGAAGGTCGCTTCGGTCCGCTCGACGTGCTTCATCTGCACGATTGGCATGCGGCCTGGCTGCTCGTGCTGCGGCGGTTTGCCCCCCGGTTTCAATCGCTCCAGTCGCTCAGGACTGTCTACACAATTCACAACCTGGCGCTGCAGGGCGTGCGCCCGTTTGCCGGTCACTGGTCGTCACTCGATGCCTGGTTTCCGGATTTGAAGGTGGATCGAAGTGTTCTGCAGGATACGCGCTGGCCCGATTGCGTGAATCCCACGGCCAGCGCCATACGTTTGGCCGATGCCGTTCACACGGTCTCGCCGAGCTATGCCCGGGAAATCCTCCGCCCCAGTGCAATCGAGGAGCGCGGCTACTATGGTGGCGAGGGTCTGGAAGCGGATCTCCGGAATGCCGCCGACCAGGGGCGCCTACACGGGATTTTGAATGGCTGTGAGTACCCGGCCGCCGTCGAGACGATCGACCGCCGCACATTGTTGGCGCTGGCCGACGCCGAGCTGCTGATTTGGGTCGCCGGTCGAGCCACCGTCGCATCGACGCACCTGATTGCCCAGAAACGCCTGGGCGAGTGGTCAACGCGCCGCGACCCCGAGATATTGATCACCAGCGTCAGCCGTATCACCGGGCAAAAAGTTGGCTTGTTGCAGCAGAGGCTGGAAGACGGCACGACGACACTCGAAGCCCTGCTGGAATTGCTCGGCGATCGTGGGCTGTATGTATTTCTCGGCACCGGGGTCGCGGCGCTGGAGTCGTTTCTGACAAAGACCAGTGCGCTGCACTCGAATTTTCTCTTCCTGAATGGTTATTCCGAGCGGCTGGCCAACGCGATGTACGCAGCGGGCGATCTATTCCTCATGCCCAGTTCCTTTGAACCGTGCGGAATCAGTCAGATGTTGGCCATGCGATCCGGTCAGCCGTGCCTGGTGCACGGTGTGGGCGGCCTAAGGGATACGGTCAGCGATGAAGTCAATGGCTTCGTTTTCGAGGGCGAAAACCCGCAGCAGCAGGCCGGCAACCTGTTGGCCAAGTTTGACCGGGTCACGCGCACTCATCGGCACGAGCCCGAATTCTGGCAACGCCTGTCACAGGCTGCCAAGGCGGCGCGCTTCCGCTGGGAGGAAACCGTCGCGCAATACTGCTCGCAGCTCTATAGCCCAGCGCCAGAATAGGCGCTGCGTAAAGTCCCACCGTTGTCTTGGCTCCAAAATCAACCGGACACGATCGGCGTGGTTTTGTGTGAGGGCTCATGACGCTCCGGCCGTTTTCTCGACAGCCGACAGCAGCCAGTGCGCTCCGTCGATCATCTCGCGTAGCTTTGCCCTTGCCGCCTTCGCCCAACCTTGCCACTTGGGCAGCAGCAAACGTGCGGTGAGTGGCGGATCACTTTGCCGATATCCGCAACACCGCAGCGGGTGTCGGCCAGCATCTCGTTGATGCGGTGATGGGCCCGCGACAGGGAGGCGATCTCATCGGCTGTCATCGCGCGAATGGCTTTCCATGCGGTGGTTGTTGTGTGTGCCCTGCGAGTCGAGAGTTGCCGTGACACGCAGAAAATCATCCTGTCAATGAATGTGTGTATGGTGCGAGGCCTTGAGGTTGGTTGCATTCGGCCAAGCATCCGTAATCTTATCGCTCGAGCTCCGTGCGAAGTTTCGAATGTTTCGCAATAATTCAAAAACGCCTCCCGGCTCGCGAGGCGGCGCGCGAACGCCCTGGCCGTCTTAGCCGAGCGCTCCCGCGCTCACTGTTCGGCTTGTGCATCAATCCTCATGCCGTGCAAGCTGCTCGGCTAGTTCGGCGGGCGTTTGCAGCGGCGGTAAGCAACGGCGCGCGCGACAGATCCAGGCTCCCTGGCCTTCCAGGTGTACCGCGCCAATCGCCATGGGGCCTTCATTCCCGGGCAAAAAGAACGCCTGGCGGGCGGGTGCATAGTCTTGCTCGACGGCTCCGCGCCAAGCCGCAGCCTCTTCTGGAGGGCAACGGATTAGGACCGTTTCTACCGGGTTGAGCTGTTCTTCGAGTGCCGTGATCAGCGCGCAATGGCCGTGCGGCAACTCTTTCATGGCGCCGGCGCCGGCCTCTACCGTGCGTTCGGCCGCTGCCAAATAGCGCGGCTCGGCAAGCAGATGCCCGAGCCGCGCGAGCGCGAGGGCGGCAACGGCATTGCCCGAGGGGCAGGCGTCATCGCCGAGCGGGCGGGGACGCTGTATCAGCGGCTCGTGGTCGTCGGCGGTAAAGAAAAATCCGCCGTGTGTCTTATCCTCAAAGCGCGCTAACAGCAGATCGGCGATGGCGCGCGCCCATTGAAGCCAATGTGGCTCCCAGCGCGCTTCGAGCTGTTCCAGCAGCGCAGCGAGCAGATAGGCATGATCGTCCAAATAGGCCGGCAAATCCGCCCGGCCGTCTTTCCAGACCGTAAGCAGGCGGCCGTTACGCCAGAGGTTGGAGTGCAGGAAGTGCAGCGTTTGATCGCCCGCGGCCGTAAGGGCTGTATTGCCAAAACGCCGCCCCGCTCTTGCCAGCCCGCTGACCATCAAGGCATTCCAGCCGGTAAGAACCTTTTCATCCCGCGGCGGGCGGGGTCTTTGCTCACGGACCTCGCGCAGGCGCTCACGCGCCGACCGCCACAGGGTTATCAACTCCTGACGCGGGCGGTGCTGATTGTTGGCTAGGTCGGTGAAGGTCAAACGGACATAAAGGTGCCAGCGACCTTCAAAATTGGGCTGGTTATTAAGACCGCAACGGGCCAGGACGACCTCGGCCTCGTCCTCGGGCAGCACATTGCGAATCTCCTCCGGAGTCCAGAGATAGAAGGCGCCTTCGCCGCCCTCGCTGTCTGCATCCAGGGAGGCGTAGAAGGCTCCGTCTGGATGGCGCATTTCGCGCAAAGCCCACTGCGCGGTCTCGTTCGCCACCCGCTGGAAGAGTTCCTCGCCAGTGGCTCGCCAAGCGTCTGCGTAGAGCGCCAGAAGCTGGGCATTGTCGTAGAGCATTTTCTCGAAGTGCGGAATGATCCAGTAATTATCCACCGAGTAGCGAGCGAATCCGCCGCCGATTTGATCGTAGATTCCGCCCAGCGCCATTTTACGCAGTGTCACTTGGGCCATGCGCAAGGCCTCGTAGTCGGGGACGTCGTTGCCCGCCGTGCGGGCATAATGGCGTAGCAGCCGCTCGATGCTGCTTGGTTGGGGGAATTTTGGCGCTGGACCGAAGCCGCCGAAGGTCGGATCAAATTCTCTGGCCAGAGCATTGCGGGCGTTGTCGAACAGCTCCGCCTTCGGCGCCCCGGCGCGGTTCGGCGGTGGCTCGGACAGGCGGTCAAGCGCCTCCAGCATGGCCTGATTTTGCTTTTTGATGGCCTCGTGTTGTTGGCGATAGGCTTGGGCGATCTGCAGTAAAATTTCATGAAAGCCTGGCAGTCCGTAGTGCGATTTCGGCGGGAAATAGGTCCCGCAAAAGAACGGCATTTGCTCGGGGGTGAGGAACACGGTGAGCGGCCACCCTCCCGGCCGATTGTTCAACAACTGGTGAGCCGTTTGGTAAATTCGGTCCAGGTCGGGCCGCTCCTCACGGTCGACTTTGATGTTGATGAAGTGTTCGTTCATCGCCCGCGCGATTGCTTCGTCCTCGAACGACTCGTGGGCCATGACATGGCACCAGTGACAGGCCGAGTACCCGATGGAGAGCAGGATAGGGCGGTCCTCGCAGCGCGCTCGATCCAGTGCCTCCTGACCCCAGGGATACCAATCAACGGGGTTGTCGGCGTGCTGGAGCAGATACGGGCTGGTCGTGGCGGCGAGTCGATTGCGAGCATGTCGGGTTTTGCGCATGGCGGCAACCTCACTGCTGGCGGGGGCGGAGCCGCAAGGCGCCAACGGCGCCAGACTGGATTGCCCCATGCTAACATCTTCGGCGAGGGCTTCGGCGGTGAACCTAAGGAGACGTAGTTGCGCATCGATCCACGCAGCGGCTTGGTAAGTCGCGCACGTCACGTGGTCTCGCCGAACTGCGATGAGCGCCCACCCGAGACCGAGGTGGATCTGGTGGTTATCCACGGTATCAGCCTGCCGCCTGGACGATTCGGCGGGCCCTGGATCGACGCCCTGTTCACCAACACTTTAAATCCAAACGCTCATCCTTACTTCGAACAACTGCACGGCCTGCGTGTCTCGAGCCATCTGCTAATCCGCCGCCGGGGTGGGCTGGTTCAGTACGTGCCGTTGCATCGGCGGGCCTGGCACGCGGGTGTCTCCCGCTTCGAGGGACGGGAGCGCTGCAATGATTTTTCGATTGGCATCGAATTGGAGGGGGCAGACCACCGACCTTATACCGAGGCTCAGTATCGCCGTTTGCTTGGATTGCTGCGCGCCATTATGGTGGCCTATCCGGCTGTGACCCCGGCGCGGATCGTCGGCCATTGTCATATCGCACCCGAGCGCAAGAGCGACCCGGGGCCGGTTTTCGACTGGCAACGGCTGCACGTCGCGCTCCGCGGTCCAGGCACTGGGAATGAAACGCTCTGCATGAGCTCATAAATGCGGGGTCGGCCGGCGCTGAGACTTGCCCGCCACCCGAGCAGCGGGCGAACCATATAAGCGGCACGCCGGCAACATGTCGCTCGCAAGGAAAAAAGCATGCGTCTGATCGCCATTTTGCTTGCCCTATGGGCTAAACAGTATCCGCAGCAACTGGACCGATTGCGCGTCACCGACTCATGCTACCGTTATGCACGTTGGCTGCAGGCTCGGCTGCCGGTAGGGCTTTGGGACAGCCGTGCCGGAGTGGCCCTTTTGCTGCTTCCCCCGGTGCTGGTGGCCTGGTTGATCCAAGGCTGGTTCGGGGATTGGTTGTTTGGCTTGGGTGGCCTATTGCTCGGTGTGGGGGCGCTGCTATTCGCGTTTGGCACGGAACACAGCGACCTGCTGGTAGAGCAGTTTTTACAGGCTTGGCGCGAGGGCGACCAAGCGCTCGCGCGACAGGCGGCTGCAAGCTTGAATGGAGCAACGCTCCCGCCGATCTCTGGCGAGGAGGGGCTGCCGCAAGCGGCTGTGCAGGGGCTTTTCTGTTACAGCCATGAGCGGATTTTCGGCGTGCTCCTCTGGCTGGTTCTGCTCGGCCCCGTAGGCGCATTCGCTTATCACTCGATCGTGCTCGCGCGCCGCTTTGCGGATCATCATCCGGACAGCGGGCACGGCTTTCGCCAATCAGCGAGAGGGCTTGCATGGGTGGCCGGCTGGCTGCCGGCGCGCATCACCGCTGGCTCATTCGCGTTGGCCGGCAGTTTCATCCATTGTTTGGAAGGCTGGCGCGAGCGGCGCCATCTTCCGGAGCTGGACGGCAACGCCGAACTGCTTGCCGCAACCGGGTTTGGTGCGCTCGGCCTTGCGCCGAGCAATTCCCTGCGCGATCTGCTGGATCAGACGCTTAATGACGCGCGGTCCTTGATCCGTAGGGCGATCGTGGTCTGGCTCGTGGCCATTGCCCTGCTGACCCTGTTTGGCTGGGTGCCATGATGTGAAATGCCACGAAGCGCTCACTCCCGCTTTTGCCAACCCTTTCCGCCCGCCCGGCGGTCCCGCAGGATAAGGCTGCGATCGCCCCCGTCGAGATTGTGGGCCGTCCTATTCAGGCGGCCTTTTCAGCCGCGCTGCCGCCTGGAACGCTGTCGGGCATACAACCGCCTGGTTTTCCGTGTTGAGAATACGATCGTGCTATATAGTGTTATTTTTCGATTTCGGTAGACGGTGATGGGTACCCGACAACAGCCGCGCCGCGCTCGCTATGAAGACCTCTTCTCGCTGCCCGACACTGTGGTGGGGGAAATCATCGCGGGGGAGCTCCATGCCCACCCAAGACCCGGTCCACGCCATGCGCTCGCGAGTTCCTCGCTTGGCGGTGAACTCGATGCTCCCTTCGGTAAGGGGCGTGGTGGGCCGGGCGGCTGGTGGCTACTGGACGAGCCTGAGCTGCACCTGGGTGAAGACATCCTCGTTCCCGACCTGGCCGGCTGGCGCCGGGAGCGGATGCCGAGATTGCCGACGACCGCCTGGTTCGATCTGGCTCCGGACTGGGTTTGCGAGGTTCTCTCACCGGCCACGGCGAAGCTCGACCGCATGTCGAAGATGCCCCGCTATGCGGCCAATGACGTCGCCCACTGCTGGCTGATCGACCCCGATGCCCGCACCCTGGAGGCCTTCAAGCGTAGCGACGGCCGCTGGCTCTTGCTGGCGAGCTTTGTCGATGAGGTCGAAGTGGCCGCCGAGCCGTTCGACGCCGTGCCCTTTCCGCTCGCTGCGTTATGGGCGGAGTGAAGTATCTGTTGAATTCTGCGGCCGGACTTGCTCGCCGGCGCCGCATCGACTTTGCCAACCGTCCTCAGTGCGCCGCGACCTGCGGTGCGGTCTCCTGCTCAATCGGCTCGTCCCGCTCGGGCCGCGCAATCTCCCGATCGTATTGCTCCTGTAGTCCGAGCCAGAGCTGAGGCGTGGTCTCGAAGTAACGGGCCAGACGCAACGCGGTATCCGTCGTTACATACAGCTCACGGGCCGATGCGTTGACGCTGATGCCCTGCGGTTTCAGGAATTCATGGTAGAGGATATCGCCGGGGCTCGTCGGCGCAATCGGCTCGCCACCCGGTTCCACCACATCGGTGAAGTCCGTTTTCTCCAAGTCCTCGATTCGGATGCTCATCATCAAAACCCTCAATGATACTCGGCTATCTCCACATCGTAGGCGTTGCCGTCCTCCCAGCGGAAGCATACCCGCCAGTGGTCGTTGATGCGGATACTGTGCTGACCGGCCCGTTCGCTGTTCAGCACCTCTAATCGGTTGGCCGCCGATACGCGCAAGTCGTTGAGCACATAAGCCCGATGGATCATATCCAGCTTCTCGCGCGCCCACTTGCGAATCTCTGGCGGTAACCGCTTGATCGGCATTCCCAGGAAGACCGCAGCCGTTGTTTTTTCACCGAACGTTCTAATCATGATGTTCTCGGGGGGAGCTTTGAAACATTGCGTGCATGATGAATTTGTATAAAAAATTCAAAACGTTAAATAATGCCCTTCGGCAAGCTCTGAGAACTTTTTCAAAGGGGTGGAAAGGATGAATCAATTAATCGGCTGCGGCAGTATGCATTAACTAACATATAAAATAAATACATCACCAACGGCGAATTCTCTACCAACCTGACCCCGGGTGTCGAATGCCCGGCTCCTTTCGGCGAGGGGTGCGACAACCAACGGCTTGTGCTGGCGATGCCACGGCTGAGGAGCGCAAGGCGCATGCTTGGTAAAGGCGTTCAGCCGCATTGCGAATACCTTCGCGGAATTGCCGAGCCGCTTCGTCCAGATTGGTGTTATCGAGACGATAAGGTGGCTATGGGGAGCTCTCCCGCATTGCAGCGTGTGAATCGGCGCTATGTGATATGTTCAAACGAATGATATTTATCAGCCAATGCCTGGACTTCGCCCTGCGATCGCTGCCAATCCATGCCGGATGAGCCGCGTAAACCGACGCTACTGGTGCTGGCCTCGACCTATCCGCGTTGGCCAGGCGACCATGAACCGGGGTTTGTGCACGCGCTGTGCCGGCGCCTGACCGATCGCTTCGAAGTGGTGGTGCTAACCTCGCGCTCGCCCGGCGCGGCCCCCAGCGAGGTGCTGGACGGAGTCGAGGTCGTTCGCTATCGCTACGCGCCGCAGCGTATCGAGACGCTGGTCTACGGCGGTGGCATCGCCGCTCACCTCGAGCGCCGTCCGTGGAAGCTGTTGCTGGTGCCGGGTTTCATCCTCGGCCAATACCTAGCCGCTCGGCGACTCATGAAGCGCCGGCGCATCGATCTGCTCCACGCGCATTGGCTGATCCCGCAAGGCATGATCGCGCGCTGGCTCGTGCGGCACGTGGCATCCGTGCCGTTCGTCATGACCTCGCATGGCGGTGACCTATTCGGTCTGCGCGGGCCATGGTTGCAGCGGATCAAGCGCGAAGTTGCGAGTGCAAGCGCCGCCATGACCGTAGTCAGCGAGGCCATGCGTCAAGAGGTGGGACGGCTCGGGCTGCGTTCACCGCGCCTGGAGGTATTACCGATGGGTGTGGATATGTGCGGTCGGTTCACCCCGGATGACACGATCACGCGGTGCCCTGAGGAGATTCTGTTCGTCGGCCGGCTGGTACCGAAAAAGGGACTGTCGTACTTGCTCGATGCCATGCCCGCCGTGCTCGCCCAGCGGCCGGGCGCGGTGCTTGCCATCGCCGGGTTCGGTCCGGAGCAGGAGGCTTTGCAGGCTCAGGTTGCGCGGCTTGATATCGAGGCGAGCGTATGTTTTCTGGGTGCGTTTACCCAGGCCGATCTCCCGGCGCTATACCGCCGCGCCGCATTACTGGTGGCGCCGTTCGTGCGCGATACCAGCGGTAACCAGGAAGGTCTGCCAGTGGTGCTGATGGAGGCAATCGGCTGTGGCTGCCCAGTGGTGGCGGGTAATGTGGCCGGAGTGCAGGATCTACTGGACGAACACGCCGACCGGGTGTGCGTGAATGCCACCGACACCTCGGCCCTTGCCGAAGCCATCCTGCGCGTGCTGGCGCATCCGGCGGAGGCACGCGAACGGGCGCTGAGCCTACGCGAGGCGCTGGCACGTCGTGTGGATTGGCACACCATCGCCCGCGGCTACGCTGATCTGCTCGAATCTTGTCTGGCTGGCGCCGTTGGCGCCGTTGGCGCTGGGTCGGGCGCGCCGCGCCGAGGTTATGGTAATGAACAAACAACCCAAGCTGGTTCTGCGCGAGAGCTGCGTCCACGATCTCAGCCATGATTGGGCGCCGGGTCGGTTCGTGGAAATGGGTGCCGGTACCGGCCACATGGCAAGCTTGTTCTTGGCACGCGGCTTCCGCGGCGCTTGCCACGATCTCGGAGCCGATAGCCGAGCTATGATTCGGCGTCGATTCGCCGCCGCCGGCGAGGCCATCCGGGTGGTCGACACGGTGTCTGAGCTAAACGATGCCGAGTTCGATTATCTGCTGGCGTTCGAGGTGCTCGAGCACCTCGAGGACCACCTTGGTATCCTGCGCCAGTGGGTCCAAAAGCTGCGCCCCGGCGGTCGCGTGCTGGTATCCGTGCCCGCGCACGCAGGCAAGTTCGGACGCTCCGACCAGCTGGTCGGTCATATGCGCCGCTACGAACGAGCCCAACTGCATCGGTTGTTGGAAGCCGCTGGTATCGGCGCGATCCGTATCGTCAACTACGGTTTTCCCATCACCGAACTCACGCGTCGGCTATCCAACTGGATGGTGCGCAATGACAGCAGCTATGAGCATCTTGATGCTGAGCAGCGCAGTATCCGCAGCGCGCAGGGTAAGCCCCGTGCGATCGACCGCGCGCTCTGTGTGGTCAGTGGCAACGTAGTGCGTCCGTTCTGCGTGATCCAGCGCTGGTTCTACCGCTATGACCTCGGCGACGGCTTGGTCGCTAGCGGCGTTAGGGTCTCCGCCTAGACCGTGCGGGCGCACAGCGCTTTCAGGCGGGGTTCCAGGTAACGGATCAGCGCCGCCCAGTCCTCGATCGCTATATTCGGGCGGTGTCGATCGGCTAGCTGCGCTGTGATCGCGCGGGCCAGATCGTGTGCGTCCTCGGCGCGATACAGCGCCGCCGGCGTGTCGGCGAGCAGTGCCGGCATCACGCCTACCGCGGCGGCTACGAGCGGTAACTCGCAGGCGAGCATCTCATAGGCCTTCTGCGGAAAGCAGTAGCGCCCGAACGCAGTATCGCGCAAGTAGATCACGCCCACATCCAGCGCACAGAACAGCTCCGCCGTGCGCGCGTGCGGTAGCATGCCGAGGTAATGCACACGCGCGTGCCGTAGCGGTGGGAAGTCGTGATCGTGGGGGCCGGCCAGCACCAGTTGCGCGGATGGATGAGCAGCGGCCACCGCAGGCCAGGCGGCATACAGCGCGTCCACGCCCTTGTCCTTGCGCAGATTGCCGGCGGTGCCGACTAGCACGCCCTCCGCGGGCAGGCCCAGGCGACGGCGGCAGGCCGCTTGGTCGCGCGGTCGGAACACGGCGGTATCCACAGTGCTCGGCATCGCTATGACCTCGCCACGGGCCTGATAGCCGGCGCGCACCAGTTCGGACAGCGGCTCGCTGGTGGTGGTCACCAAGCCGGCGCTGCGGGTAGCGCGGCGCAGCGCGCCCACCAGGCCGGGAATGCGCGCCTGGCCGAAGCTCTCGAAATTGTCGTACAGATCGGCGACATAGGGCCGATTCATGCGCTTGGCGAGCCACGCACCCAGCGCCACGTGCGGGATGTCCGAAGCACCGATGACGATATCCGGCGCGAACTCGCGCAGGCGGTGCCGCAGATGCAACGGATAGCCGACCAGGGCCGGGACGTACAGCCGGCCCAGCGAGCGCGATTCCCAAACCAGGCGGCCAGGCCCCGAATCCGTATCGTGTACCCACTCGCCGGCCTCATGTCCCTGGTAGCTGAGACAGAAGCCGCACACGTCGTGGCCCAGCCGCGCCAGCTGGAAAGGAATCTCGTAGAGCCGCGCGTAACGCTCGGCGATGACGTCCTTGCCCATGTAGCGGCGCTTGCAGAGGAAGGCGATGCGCATGCGGTGTCAAACCTGTTTCGGCATCGGCCGCGCCGCGGCCGGGAAATCAACGCGGATGCGGGCGGTGGCATGGATCAGCGATGGCATCTCGCCCCCTGGTTCCGATTAGGCCGTCGATCCCATCCGTTGACCATTGGCCTCACATGCCTCCAGCGGCGTTGCCTGATGCAAGGCTGTCTCGGAAACGGGCAAAGGACAAGGCGATTGTCCGGCAAAGGCGTGTGCCCGCATTGAGAATCCTGTCGCGGAATCGCGATTTGTCTCATCCGGATGGGTGCCGAGGCCCAGCGTGGGATTCGTCGCTGTTGCTGGTTTACTCGGGGGTTTGCATCCAGGCGGGGATGTCACGCCGTCCGTGCAGAATGCGCCAAACGTCGACGTAGAAAACCAGCTAAGGACAGCCCTTGAGTGCCCTACACACTTGCAAGCAATCAAATAGCCGTTGTAAGGCGTATTAGACTGATGAGGATACCCAAAGCGCAGAGCAGCCACGCGATGACTGTCCGGACAAGTAGCAATCATCTCGGCATCAACGATTACTTGGCAGGCGAGCTCCTGAGTGAGGTGCGCCATGAGTACATCGGCGGCGATATTTACGCCATGGTGGGCGCCAGCGATCGGCACAATCTGATCGCCGGCAATCTCTTCGCCGCCCTGCATCCGCTCGTTCGCGGCACACCGTGTCAGCTTTTCATGGCGGACATGAAGGTTCACCTTACCGTTGCCGGCGAGGATGCGTTTTATTACCCGGATCTCATGTTCGCCTGTGATCCGCACGACCGTGCCCGCTATTACCGGGAGCGCCCGTGTCTCATCGTGGAAGTGCTCTCGGAGGCGACCGAGCGCATCGACCGCCGCGAGAAGCTGCTCGCCTACAGCCGCATTAACAGCCTCCAGGAATACTTGCTGCTGGCCCAGAATGAGCCGCTGGCAGAGCTTCATCGCCGCCGTGATGACTGGCACGCTTACCGGGTCCGCGAAGGCTTGGTCCCGATCGAATGCCTCGATACGGCGTTGGACATCGACACGATCTACGCGGATCTCCCGCCCGCCGAGAGCGCACGCAGCGGACCATAATTCAGCGCCGAGTCCATGGTGCGCGCGAGACCTCTCAAGCCTGGGACGTGAAACGTGAGCTAGGGGGAAGAGCGGTTCGGTGGCGGAGATCGGCACCCTCATTGCTGCTGCATCGGATCTGATAGCGTTCCATTACGGGTGGCATTCGGGCCCATTTTCCGCCAGCCGACAGGCCGGGGTTTGAGACATGACAAGGCAGCAGGTAGAATACAGGAAACTGTATTTACATATTTTCTGGATTGGAAATGTCGAAGCTCACGATCGATCTACCCGAAGAGAGGCGCCGCGCTTTGAAGGCGGCAGCAGCAAGACGCGGCGTGACCATCACTTACCTCATCGAGGAGAGTTTGCGTCTGAACGGCGTTCGCACGGATGAGGAAATCAGCAACCTGATGGAGCGGCTGCGCCGCAACGCAACGCTCTCGGAGGAAGAAGCGCTAGCTTTAGGTGTGCGCGTGACACGCGCGGCCCGCCGAAGGTGAGGTGCTTTATTGTCGACACCAGCGTGCTGGTGGCGGCGCTCCTTACCCGGCGTGCGGCGAGCCCGACCGTGCGATGGCTCGAGGTGCTGCTCGGCGGTACGCAACCGGTATTGGTTTCCACTGCTTTGCTTGCCGAATACAGGGCGGTGTTGTCGCGCAAGCCGCCAGCGCTGGATGAAAGTGACCTGGAGGCCTTGCTCGAGGCTGTTATTTCTCACGCCCGTATCGTTGACCCGCCGCCCGCAGCAACGCCGCCGCCGGACCCGGGCGATGCCCATATTTGGGCGCTTTTGGCAGCAGAGCCGACGGCTTGTCTGATCACCGGCGATCAGGCGTTGCTCAACGCATGCCGGGACGGACGGGCACTCAGTCCGAAAGACGCGCTGGACCGTTGGCTCACGTCGAGTTGACACTAAGGGGAGTTCAAAAAAGCCTTACCTGAAAACCGCATGCCTCGATTCATCCGAGTGAAATCCTCCGCGATGAGCTTGATGAGCTGGGGCTTTCGCACAAGCCCTCGGTATGCCGCATAGCCGTTAATCGTATTTTCTCCGATTCTGCGCGGTGAGCGGGCTGTTACGGTTTTACTCAGATCTTCAAGCTCGGGTCGAGCCATAGACGAAAGCCACCGGCAAAGGCATTCTCGTTGTCGCCACGGCGGCACTTTGGTGGCAGCTTCTTGAGTTTGCCGGCATTGCCGCCCCCGATGACAATGTAATGCGGCAACAGCGCGGCTTGTAGTTTTTCGACCACCTTGCAGACCGACTTGCGCCACTTCTTCTTGCCGCGCCGAAATCGAAATCCTTCCAGCTCGGACCGAGATTGAACGGATCGGCCGCGGGCCGATTGTCGGAAACCGGCCCGGGATAGCCGATTCCGATCGCATCGTAATCCCAGTCTGCGGTGAGCTTCGTCATTTCCCCGACCATCTCCGCGGCCGTCATATCGGCACTGGAATCGATCCGGCGCTTTTCGCTGCCCGTGCTCAGGCGAGCCTTGACATGCGAGCCACCGATGTCGATCGCGAGAACGATTCTGTCTCGTTGCGGCGCGGTTCCGCGTTTGGCTGTCGTATCTGCGCCCACCTTCGACTTCCCTCGTTCAGCCCTGCGGATCGACTCGGCCATCCGGTGACGCGAAACCCGCCGGCGCGTGCTCGAGCGGTTCCAAGGCCTCGTACCACACGGAAAGCTCAGCGTAAATGACCGGGTTGATCGCCGCACCGCTGTGCTCTACCGCCCAGCCCAGCTGGGAGAGCGACCAGTCGGCCCAGTGCGGATCGCTCTGCACTACATCGGGCAGGACGCAGCTGCCCACGAGAGTTATTGCAGGGCGGGGTCGCCTACCTCGGCATCGTGATCGCGCAACAGCTGCATCGGCTCAGCGGTGGTTTTGCCGGTGTCGAGCGTGCCGCGCCCACGACTTAGCAAAAGGAGTCTAATAGGGTGCATTTTGATTCCTATTTGTCTATCTTTGACATATACGTGTTGGCGGGCAACAGAGATCAAACACAGTGGCGACGACCATCAAACTGAGCGATCAGCTTATCCGGGAGGCCAAAACGGTGGGGCAGGCGATGAGCCGCAGCGCACCCAAACAGCTCGAGCACTGGGCGCGCATCGGGCGAATTGCTGAGGAGAACCCGGAACTGACCTACTCGGAGATCCAGGGCATTCTATTGGCCGAGCAAGAGCGAGAGGATGAGTTGACGGACTATACGTTTCTAAGCGGTGCAGGTTAAGCAGCGCCGGCAGTTTCGACAGACGCTGCGCTGGATGACGCCGGCGATGCGTCAGGAGGTCGACAATGCAGTGAGGGCGGTGCTGAAAGATCCTGAGGTGGGTAAGCCACTGAAAGGGGCGCTTTCCGGTCTGCGGGCACAGCGTTTGCCGCTCAACCGCGGCGCAGCCCGGTTGATCTATCGATACGGGCCGCACCAAGAGCGGATCGTGCTCGTGTATGTCGGGCCGCGCGAGAACATCTATCGAGATCTGCACCGGTAGCGGTGCAATCCGCTGTCGAGTAGCCAGTGTATAGCGCTGGTATAGGGCATCTCTGGATCTGGCGCTACGCACGGGCTCGGTGCTGGCCACCTTCGCTGGCAAACTGGGATACGCAATGCGCCGAGCGGGCGGGACGGTGTTCGGCGAGGGTCGATGCTATGCCGGGGAGCGCAGACGCCCTTGTTTGGGATATGCATGTAAAATGCAAGGATGCACTTCGAGATCATCGGAGCGATCACGAGCGCAGAGACTTTCGCCACGGGGGCTGCGATCAGGGAGCTGCCCAGGCTTCGCAAGCGTTACGGTCATGGCCGTTGGCGTAAACGTAAGGGTGTGGCAAAAGTGAGGCTCCTCGATGGGACAGAGCATCTTGCCGAGCTCCACTGGTACGAAGCCTCTGGGATTGGTAAGAAGGAATTCAAGATCAAACGCTATCTGGACTCGCCATGACGGACTCAACCCACCTTGTGGTATGTATCCATAATAAAGATTACGAGGCATCGTTGGAGTTGCGTAAGATCTACGAGGCGCTTGAGGACCCTACGGCGGCAGAGCACAGCCAGCTTCGCGTGATCGATGAATCCGGTGAAGACTATCTCTATCCTCAGGAATTCTTCGTGCAGATTGATCTCCCCCGAGCCGTCGAGGAACAGGTAATAAATGCCACATAATGCACTTAGGGGTGTGGGAAACAGGCCATTAATTTTTGCTGTGCCGTGCCGGCCGCCTGCCGATCACTATGTAACAACATGTAACGCACAGCGGCTCGATTGGAGTAATGCCATCGCGGCTTACGCGCGATGTTCAAAACGTGCTCTTGCCATTTTGTGAACTGAGGTGGACCCTTCGTCAAGACCATTGACCGGTGGATTTAAGATAGAAGCCACCGTGCTGTGCTTGTCGTTGTTACGCCACCTCCAGCCATTGGCTGTCTGCGCCGTGGACCTCTGCCGGATTGCTGACGCGGCAAGGTGAGCAGCGATGGCTATTTTTTACCCCAGCAACCGCTTGGCGCTCGCCAGCGCCGCGCCCACGACTTGGTCCATGTTGTAGTAGCGGTACTGCGCCAGCCGGCCGACGAAGGTCACGTCGGGTTCCTGCTCCGCCAACGCTTGGTAGCGCTTGAACAGCGCCTCGTTCTCGGTCCTCGGCACTGGGTAGTAGGGATCGCCCTCGGCCTGCGGATACTCGCGCACGATCGACGTGCCGGAATGTTGTTGGCCGGTCAGGTGCTTGAACTCGGTGATGCGCGTGTAGTCGTGCTCGTTGGGGTAGTTGACCGTGCCGGTTTCCTGGAATTGTCCCACGCCGGGCAGGTGTTCGTGCTCGAAGCGCAGCGAGCGATACGGCAGGCGGCCATAGCAGTAGCCGAAATAGGCGTCGATCGGCCCGGTATAGACGATATGCCGGGCCTTCATCCGGCCCCGGATGGCACTGAAATCCACGCCGAGCTCGACCGTGATGTTCGGGTGATCGAGTAGGGCCTCGAACATCTTCGTGTAACCGTGCTTCGGCATGGCCTGGAAGGTGTCGGTAAAGTAGCGGTCGTCGGTGTTGGTGCGCACCGGGATCCGCGCCGCCACGCCGGCTTTGAGCTGCGAGGGCTCCAGTCCCCACTGCTTGCGGGTGTAGTTGAGGAAGAACTTCTCGTAGAGATCGCGCCCGACCGAGCTCAGCACCACGTCCTCGCTGCTGCGCACCGGCTCGCGCGGCTCGCGCACCCGCTCGAAAAAGGCGGCCGCGCCTTGCTCGTCGAGCTCCAGTCCGTACAGTCGGTTGAGCGTGTCCCGGTTGATCGGAAACGGATAGCGCACCCCGTCGACCACACTGCGTACGCGATGCTCGTACGCCCGCCACTCGGTGAACCGCGACAGGTACTTGAAGATGCGCTCGCCGTTGGTATGGAAGATGTGCGGCCCGTAGCGGTGCACCAGCACACCGTGGTCGTCGTGCTCGTCGTAGGCATTGCCCGCGATGTGCGGGCGACGGTCGATCACCAGCACGCGCCGGCCGGCATCGGCGAGTTCACGTGCGACGACACTGCCGGCGTAGCCGGCGCCGACGATGAGGGTGCTCGGCGATTTCATGCGATTGTTCTGTAGTATCGGACGATAACTCGCGGCGAGTTCGAAGCGTCATCACGTCGCCAGCGTAGTCCGCGCCGGCGGTCAAAAAATCCGCATGGTTCACAGATCGTTCTCTTTCTGCCATTCCTGGAATTCGGAAGGACGTAGCCGGTAGCGTGCGATATTGCCCTCATGCAGCTGCAGCAGCTCATTGATGGCCATGGCCACAAATGCGTTCATATCTGCAGGCGCAACGGACGTACCGGCCAACTGCCGTACTGCGGGTGGCGTGATGGCGGAGCCGCTGCGCACGATGTCGCTCACGACGGCGATGAGAACATCGCGGTAGCTCAGACGCAGGGGATCGGGCTCGAGCAGGGCTGGGGCTCTTTCGGTGCCCGATTCGGACGGCGAGCACAACGAGGGCTTCGTCCTGAAGTTCACAGATGTCAGGTTCCGTGTGATGCTATTGGACAGCGGGTCTGGCGTTTGTGCGTGGCCCGTGATGCGATGCGACCTGGTGCTGGCCTTGGCGCGCGAGCATGGGCTAACTGCCTACGATGCCACCTATTTGGAACTGGCATTGCGCGTTGGCGCGGTATTGGCCACCTTTGATGGCAAGCTGGCAGATGCAATGCGCCGAGCTGGCGGCACGGTGTTCGGTGACATTTGAGATCGGCGCAATGAACCGTAGCCTGCCATGTCCCGGACGATTGCGGCACCGCCGGACGCCTTGCCAGGAACTGGCTGAACGGATTCTTATGGTAGGGCTCCTTGGCTCGTTCGGTGCGGTGGCGTAAGCGCTCTGTCCGCCCCCTGCGGGTTGTGGCATCAATCTCAGCGCGCTACTTCTCCCCAATCGGCCGGATACACCCTCACCGAGCCGATGAAACACCGAATACGACCAATCCGCCACCCGAGCTACGAATCTCCTGCTGAGCTGGATTGCAGGGTCCGTCTTGGCTAGAGTTAACACAACGGTTCGTTGAGCGGGTATGAGGCGCATTGCGCAGATGTGTCGGATGGCAGTGGAAGAACATGCGGCGCAATACGCCTCACTATTGCGCCCTACGGGAGCTGCCTTAGTGTGGAAAATATCCGGTCCGTAGCGATGCATTAGTATGCCATGCAGATTGTGATATAGGGCTTAGTCCTCCTCTTGGAGGAATGCCCGCTGGTTGGAGGAATGCCCGCTGGCGGCGATTGCCCCGTTGCGTGACAGTTGCGTGGCATGATGGGCAATATTTGGACCGGTGATTCAGGGGAGGCGTGCCATTATTTGTGCAAATGGTGACGTGTCACCGTGATATCCAATCAGTGGGTTACGTTTATGGGCGGGAGCTAGCTACAGATGTTCGATAACCTGTGCTACACTGATTACGTGTTCGAATGATGCAAACTGTACCATGGCCAACCTGACCCTGAGCGTAGATGAAGACATCCTGCAGAAAGCGCGTGAAATAGCAGTGCGCGAGCACACCTCCGTCAATGCTGTGGTGCGGGAGTTCCTGATCCGTTACATCGACACCCGTTCGCGCCGGCTCGAAGCGCTGGATACTCTGGATACGCTGGCGGCACAAAATCACTCGCGCAGCTCCGGAGACTGGTCGCGCGAGTCGCTGCACAAGCGCTGATGCAACGCGCCGCGGATGCGCGTGTTCATCGACTCCAACCTCTGGGCGTATCGACTGGATCGGCGGCAGCCAGAAAAGGCCCGGTTTGTCGCGTATTGGCTGCGCCAGCTGGCGTCTGAGCACGATATTGTCATCAGCACCCAGGTGATGATCGAGCTGCGTTCGGTATTGACTGGAAAATTCAAGCCCGCCTTTTCACCAAGAGACACCCGTATCGCGCTCAACGCCTTGGCCGCCTTCGAGGTCGTCAACACGCATCCCAACATGGTGCTGGACGCTCACGAACTGGCTCAGGCTGAGCGGTTGTCCTGGTTTGATGCCCTGATTGCCGAGGCGGCACTGCGCAGTCACTGCGACATTCTTTACAGCGAAGACTTCAGTCACGGGCGCAACCTTGGTGGAAAACTGCTGGTGCAAAACCCGTTTCAGGATGTATGAACTCGACATGGCAGGTGGGGTCGACAAATGTACCATCGGATGACAAGGGCACGCGGTGTCGGTTGCCATGAATACGACCTGCACCCACGTCAACCACGCCGTGTTTGACCTGCCATCACGCGACTGGAAGACCATCAAGATTGAACGCCTGCGCGAGACCTTGCGCAGCGCGGGCAGCCCATCCGCATGCTGGAATTCGACACTGGCTCGGGCGGCATCGCGCGTTACTTCGGCATGCATCCAGACCTGAACTGCAACGTTGCCAGAACTGACCCTGAGCCCCAACGGTTTATGTCAAAAAACGTGGTCTGTCCCAGGTTCACGCCGGTTCACGCCGAGAGTATAATGCGATGCATTGAAATGCTTGCCGAGAGTCCGCGCATGGGAAGATCGGTGGACGCTATACGCATTCCATTACACACAAGTCTGTTCCAGTCGATTCAGGCCGCGCCGATGTCACCCAAGTGATTGAAAATACTGGTCCCATCTGCCCAGTCGGCATTTAGTGGAAACAGTCCATAAGCTGTTGTTTC
>JAGFJL010000126.1 GCA_024102725.1 Nitrococcus mobilis | reverse complement strand
GGGCTCGGGACCATGTGGGGTAGGGAGACGGCCCGGCAATACTTCGGCCAGGCGGGCTTCGGCAAAATCGAAGTACACAAACTACCCCACGATATTCAAAACGACTATTGGGTTCTTCGTCCCTGATTCACGGCCGGCCTCCGGCCGGAGGCCGGCCCGTTTCGAGCAATCACCACCCCTGGCTCCGCAGTGCCCGCGCGGTTGCAGCGCGGGGCCGATCCGCTACACAGCTTACGGTTTAGGCAGCACGTGGTGTTGTAGAGGTGGATCCACGCGGCCGTCCTTGATCGCCTCCACCATGTGCCCGATAACAGGGCTCACCTTGCCGCCGGGGCAGTCGAAAAAGTAGGAATGCCCTTTGGGACTGTCACAGGTGTTGTTGAAGCTATCGCAGTCAACTTCGTAGACGTTTTTGGGCACGGCTTCCAAATCTTCCGGCCCGGTCATCCCGAGGCGTCGGGATACGGTCCTGTTTCGGAGATTGGCCACCTTGCTTGCGGGCATAGCCAGATCATCGTTCGCGTAATACACGATCAGATTGCGGCAGGAGGGCGGGATATGCTCCCCCTCCTCATCGGCCTCAAGCGTGTGATTCACCACGTCGGCCGCTACCATGAACACGTTTCGGAATAGCTGCGGCATCGCTCCCGAACCTTCATTCTCTACCCAGGTTTTCAATGTGTTTCGCAAAACCCTATTGCCCATGGAATGGGCAAGCACGTTGATGCGCCGCATGCAGGGATTCTCCAAAAGCGCTTCTTTGCGCCGCCACTCGTCGAATTTCCCGAGCATTCTGGCGAATGCGACCCCGCTCTGATCCGCCGCTCTTTGGTCGTCCCAATAGTCGTCTGCAATGGCGGTAAAACGATCATCGTCGCAGGGCCAGATGAGCGGGACGACGTGGACCAGAGCCGCTCCGCCTACCTGATCGAAGAGCGCCTGCAACCGCTGCGCGCGTGGAAAGACGACCGCCTCGTCAGTGTTGTTGAATCCGTGAATGTAAAGCAATATTTGTGTCTTGCTATCCGGCAGTGCCTTGAGCCGGTCGAAGAAGGCGACATTACCAATCTCGATGTAATCGCCTTGCCCTCGGCGCTCGCAGAAGTACATATGGTGGGAAGCCGCTGTGTTTTGCAGATCGAAGCTGATGGATCGATTCAATCGTGTTCGGACTGATTGCTTTGGTGTGCGATTCGTTGCAAAAAGCATGGATCCTTCCTGGCGTTTGATAATGGCCCGATTGCACGGGCGTTCGAGAGTTGGCGACGAAACTCGCGCCAGTATAGCGCCGCGTTACCGGCTCGCCATGCCATCTCAACTCACACTGCGCAAAAGCAAGGGCCCGCGACACGAATCCGCGCCGGTAGCGACACGCCAATTCGAGTGGAGGAAATTTAATGCACACGGCGGCTTGACCGGACGCGACGCCACGCGGAGACCGCTCGCCTCGCACTGCATTTCCATCGGCTCTCCACCGACGGATAGCAGACTATAGACGTCTGCGAACGCCTGCATCGTGGCTCGATAAATGGGCTTTTTGCAGTGATACTGCTCCACCGCAGCGCTTGTATCCCCCCTAGCCCGATCCTAGCCGATCGTTGTCCAAAACAAGGTTCTCCATGATGATCTCTTGAGCCAAGGATTCCGCATTGGTGAGTTCATGGATGTAGATATCCGTCTCATATTCCTGAGTGGAAGCGGCGGCTAGCGAATCGCCCACAGGGCGTCCCGGCTCGCTCACGTGGATATAGGTTTTGGTCGATAATCCCGGCCGGACGGGGTATTTAAGAATCTCTTTTTTCAACAAAGCAATACGTACAGGCACCCGTTCTACGATATGAATAAAATTACCAGTCGCATTCTCCGGGGGTAGCAAGGCGAATACGCTGCCGGTCCCAGGCACCAACCCTTCGACCGTCCCGTGATACGTATGGTGCTTGCCGTATACATCGACATCAATCAGCGCCGGCTGCCCGGGCCGTACTCGACGTAACTCGGTTTCCCGCAAATTTGCTTCCACCCATAGATGATCCAAAGGCACGATCGTCATCAGTGGAACACCTGGATGAACCTGGTCTCCGACCTGGGCTTTACGCTTGGCCACATAGCCCGAGGCCGGTGCCCGGATGCGTTGCCGAAAGTATTCGAGGTAGGCTTCGATGAATCTGTGCTTGGCTGCTTCGACAGCAGGATGGTGTCTGATGCTGACGCCCCCCATCTGCGCCGTGATGGATTGGAGTTCCTCCCGGGCTTCCCTAACCTCGGCACGCAGCGCGCGCACTTGGTCGAGGGCATTTTCGAGGACTTGCTCAGATACTGCACCGCTCGGGAGCGCCTGCCGGAAACGGACCACATCGTGACGCACCAAATCGAGTCGAGCTATCTTGGAGGTGAGTTTTTGCCGTATCTGCCGTTGCTTGACGAACAACGCCGCGATTCTGCGCACCTCCGCTCCCAGCGCGCCTCGAGTCCGGCCTAGACGAGCCCGAGCCTGGTGCTCGTCAAGACGAATGAGGAGATCCCCTTTTTTCACACGCTGGGTTTCTTCGACAAAAACCTGGGTAATGATACCCGTAGCCTGCGCCTCCACCGTGACAAGGTTGCCGGCAATAAAAGCATTATCGGTCCACACCCAGAAACGGGCGTAGTACCACCAGTAACCGGCGTAAGCCAATGCAGCCGCAAACAGTATCAGGGCAACCAGCATAAGGCGGCGGTTACGGCGAGCACGAATCGCTTTGGGACGAATTTTAACTTTTGGACGCGTTTTACCTGGTGGGGGATTCATATGATTTTGGTTTTAATTTGTTGACTGAGGCACTTTCCGAAACAGGGACGCCGCCGCCCAGCGCTTCGATCAAATTCACCATTGCCACGAGTTGATCCGCTTCTAGGGCCTTTAATGCGAATTCCTGCTCCAGCACGGCATAACGTTGCTTTAATACCTCGCGGCGATCGTCAAGACCGCTGCGAAAGCGCACCTGGATGAGGCGCCAATCGTCACTCACCGAGGTCAGCAGGCGACGGTGCGCCTCGAGCATGGCGCGAGTCTCATGCCAGACACTTAAGCTGTCGGCAACCTCCCGCATGGCCTCCAGCAACGTGTCGTTGTAGAGCTCCACCGCCGCATCGTATTCCGCCTGGTGCGCCTGCAGTTCCCCACGCAGCCGACCGCCTTCGAACCAAGGCAGCCGCAAAGCTGGTCCACCCCCGTAAGCGAGGCTGGATCCTGAAGAAAACAAAAGATCGGGCAGAGAACCGTATCCGCTCGCCAGGGTCAGCGCTCTAAAGCCCACAAAACCGGTCAAGTCGATGGTGGGTAGAAAGCGGGTTTTAGCCACCTTAATCAGCTTGGCGGCCGCCGCGGCTCGATATTTGGCCGCGGCGAGGTCCGGGCGGTGCGCCAACAGCCCGATCGGCAATTCCGCAGGCAAAGGAATCCGCCGTGGGATAAGCGCCGTGTCGGCGAACAGATCATCTCCCCAATCGGGCCCGTGGCCACTCAATCTGACCAACAAGTATTTTTGGAAGTCCAACTGCTCCCGAGTACCGGCTTCACGTTTGTTTACCGCCTCCAGCTCCGCAGTGGCTCGCATGATCGAGGTAGCATCATCCAGGCCCAACCGAAACCGAATCTTGGCCAGCTTCAGTAAATTGCGCCGGAGATCCACCATGGCATCGACCACCTCGAGCTGCTGGCGCAACGACACCCCGCGGAAGTAGGACCGCGCTATCGCGCTCGTCAACAGCAACCGCACCTCTGCCCGCTCCGCATCCCGGGCCATCGCCCTCCCAAGAGCGGATTCCATCATGGCGCGATTTTTTCCCCAAAAATCCAGCTCCCAACGAAAGCTCAACGGATTGACAAGGCCCAGGGCGATATTAATCCCGCCCACTTCAGGATTTAGGGCGGCAAACACACCGTGCTCCGAAATACGCTCTGCGGTCAGTTCGGCGTCTGCCTTCAGGAACGGCAGCAGCCGCGCACCTTCGACCCGGACCAGGGCATGCGCCTCGCGTAGCCGAGCGGACGCCACTTTGAGTCCAGGGTTATCCGCGAGCGCGATGTCCATCAACCGGTCGAGCTCAGGGCTGCCGAATTTTTGCCACCACCGCTCGTCCGGCCATTGCGCAATCGGACTTTCCGGCTCGTGATGAGCCGCATGGGAGAGCGTATGCTCCATGGAAGGAGGCTCTAGGTATTGAGCTCGCTCCCCTCCAGGCGGAATCCAGGCACAACCGGCTCCAAGAAGCAGATGCCCCACACCGAATCCACACAGCCGCAGCCATCTCGAAACAGGCTGAAAACTCATGGCACTTCCTCCATGAATGCTTCCGCCCGCATCTCCAGCACCTCCTTTTTCTGGCTCGGATGCAAAGGCAATTGAGTAGGGGCAGCCAGCCAGATGAGCGCGGCCAGCCCCAGAAACAGGTAGCCGGCAAGGAGAAAGGCGTCGCTCATGGCTAGAATGCCCGCATGCTGCTTGGTAAGCGCGAGGAGCTTGCCTTGCACCATGCCGGCATCGAGGCCCGCGCTTGCTAGCCTGGAAGAGAACTCTCCCAGCACATCGAAAGACGCGAACTGCCTACCCCCAAAATGATTTGCCAGATGAAGTTGATGGAAGGGGATGCGCCGAAAGAGCACCACTTCCTGGTATGTAATGCCGAACGCTCCGGCGGCGATGCGCAACATACTGGCCAATTCCGCCGCGCGCATCACCTGAGTGCCGGACAATCTGTGGAGGGTAAGCACAGTCAGCGGAGTGAAGAACGAGCCCAGGAAAAGACCTTCGAGCAGTATGGGCCAAAAAATTTGATCAAATGAGCCAGGATCGTCGTACAGCCCTATCCAGTACAGAGTCAAAGCGAACCCGAGAAAATTGAGGCAGACGAGCAAGCGCGCGTCGACCCGCTTGGAGAGTTCATGCATCACGGCCATGACCGGAGCCCCCAACAGAATTATCGGCAGGAGCGCAATACCGGCAAGGAAAGACGAATAGCCCAGCAATAATTGAAGCTGAACGATTAGCAGGGTGAGCAGGCCTTGGATCGAAGCGAACCCGAGTACCAAACAGCTTACGCCGATCGTAAAATTTCGGTCGGCGAACAGCCGCAGATCTAGGATCGGATGGCGCTCAGCCAGCTCCCAGATGACAAAGCAGGGCAATACAACGGCGACGACGATCAGCACGCTGCGGAGAAAGGGTGAATCAAGCCAATCAAAATCGTTGCCTAGATTCAGAAGAGTCTGGGTACCGCCTAAAATCAGCGCCAAAAGGAGAAATCCGACAAAATCAAACCGGGTACGCTGGCGCTGAAACCCCCGGCCATACAACAATGACCCCATGAAACCAGCGACGATCAGAGAGAATATGACATCCATATAAAAGAGCTCGCGCCACCCGAGCTCATCCGCGATCCAACCACCCACAGGAAAGCCAATGGTGAACGGCGTAATGGTTAACAGCCCCCATGCCGCCAATCCCAACGATTTAAGTCGGTTGGGGTATTCGTTTAGCAGCATGTCTTGGCCAAGGAAAATCGTGAGGCCACCTGAAAATCCTTGGAGAATACGCGCGCCCACAAACTCCAAATGAATCTGGCTGATAGCGCCAAGATACGAAGCCGCAGCATACACAGCAAAAGCAATAATGAACACGCGGTAGTTGCCGAATCGGCCAGCCAGGATACGGCCAATGGGAATGCCCAGCGCCAAGGCAATCATGAAATACGTCTGGCCCCAGGTCAGAAAGCTCGGCAATAGCCCCTCCACGTCGCCGGCCACATGAGGCAGCAGCACAACGTAGGAGGCGGTATTGAACATCACCACGATATGGCCAAAAGCTAGCGTGATGTTGAAAAGGACAAATTGCCAACCGCGCAGGGGCTTGGGAAACGCCGCTTGGGTAGTTTTCCTCCGCCTCACTGGCAGAGGCCTCTACTCAGCTTAGACGGATACGGAAGAAAACTCATCGGAGTATGCTTTGACCTGTCGAGTTACCATGGCGGCCAAACCATGCAAAATAAATTGTCAAGCCATCGAGGAATATTCCATCAACCAAATTGGCCGTCGTGACCGGAATCTAATTCTAAAACTATCGGCCAAAAGCTCTGATTAATTTTTAATTATCTTCTTGTTATTCCGACCAAAGACCGAATCCAGTAAAATTAAAACATGAACACCGGCCTTCGTCGGCGTGCCAAATAACTTAATTTTCTCTATATTCCTATCCGATTAGGCTCTAGAGTTTTATTAGGTGAGCTCTGATCAATTACCTTCTCGTCATGCCGGCGAAAGCCGCAATCCAATCAAATAAAAGGCATGGACGCCGGCCCTTCGCCGGTGTGACGAGTAAACCAGCGGCTCCTTAGAGAAGCGCTGGTTTACGCACACCATCCGTGGCATAGCCCTATCGGGCTAGACAAAGCTGTCCAACATCGTTCCTGACGATTTTGTCCGGCCTACGCCGGAATGACGAAACCCGAGAGTTATCCGAGTCTCCCATTACCGGCGCCTTAAGAAGTCTGAAGGATATTTGTTTACTTTGTCAAGAAAAGTATCTATAAAGTATGTTTGTTAGGCTTTCCTTTGTATACTTTTGTTATGGACACACCGCCCATCGCAGCGCTTGGCCCCAGACAGCGCCACCTTCTCACCATTCTGCTGGAAGCAAAAACAGCTTTTACGGTCGATGAGCTCGCCGAACAGCTTGCCATCACGCGCAGCGCCGTCCACCAACATTTGAGTGCGCTGGAGCAGGGTGGTTATGTGCAGAAGGAAGTGCAGTCGCCGAAAGGCGGGAGGCCCGGTTATGCCTGGCGGCTGACGGAGGTGGGCATCCACTTATTTCCGAAGCAATATGCCTTGTTCTCCAACGCGCTTATTCGCGTCATGAAAGAGCAGCTAGGGAGCACCGGCCTCGCCGACACATTGAGATCACTTGGTGAATCGCTGGCCGCGCAGTTCGTTCACCGCCTCGCAAATAAAAAGCCGGATGAAAAAGTCAAGGAAGTTGCCAGAATCATGCGCGAGCTCGGATACCAATCACAAACCGATGATGATCCGAATCACGAATTACCGATAATCGATGCACGCAACTGTGTGTACCACCATCTGGCACGCGAGCATGTCGAGGTGTGTCAGCTTGATCTGGCATTGCTGGAAAGACTTCTAAACGCAAAAGTCGATCACGCTGAATGTATGTTGCGAGGCGGCAAAGCCTGCCGGTTTAGTGTTCGCTCGAATCCCTAACTATCGCTCGTACGGCTCTCAGAGCTTGCTCGACTCGCGCAGATGAGCCGGGATCAGCACTCGCTCGCCGAGCTCGAACAACAGCTCCGTTGCGATGGCGAGCAGTGCCGCCGGAATGGCGCCGTACAGCACGAGCTGATAGTCGTTCAGCGACAACCCCGTGACAATCGGCTCCCCCAGCCCACCGGCACCGATGAACGCGGCCAGCGTCGCCGTGCCGATGTTGATGATGGCCGCGGTCCGGATACCCGCGAGCAGATTGGGCATGGCGAGCGGCAGGATGACATGGCGCAGCTGCTCGGCCCCGGTAAGGCCGATGCCGCTTGCCACGTTGACGAGCAGCGGGTCCACCGTGAGCAAAGCGGTAATGGCGGCGCGCACGATGGGCAGCAGCGAATAGAGGAACAGCGCAATCACCGCGGGCAGCACGCCGATGCCGAACAACGGGATCATCAGCGCCAGCAGCGCGATCGATGGAATGGTTTGGAGCAGTCCGGCCACGTAGAGCACGCTTCGGGCGAGCCGGGGCGAGCGGTGCACGGCGAATGACAACGGCAGACCGACCAGGCAGGCCAGCCCCAGGGCGATCCCCGTTAGCTGCAGGTGCTCGATGAGATTGGTGCCGAGCCGATGCCAGCGGCGGGGATGAGCCGCCCTCCGCCCGGAGGTGATCCCCTGCTCGGCCAGAAACTCGGCGGCGACGGCGGCGAAGCTACGGCCTTTACTGGAGACCTCGGCGTTCAGTGCCCGCATCCGCCGTTCATCGAGCAATCCCGCGAGGCGGCGCAGGGCAGCGAGGGCCGGTGACGGCAAGTCGGCGGCAACCAGGGGCACGGCCAGGTAGCGAGAGAAATAGCCCTTGTCGTCTTGCAAGAGCATGAAATCGAACCGCTCGATGTCACCGTCGGTGGAATAGGCATCGGTGATATCGATGCTCCCCTCGCGAACCGCCCGGTAAGCGATGCCGTGTTCCAGACCGAGCGGTGACTGGGGCAGGGCATAGCGGGAGCGCAGCCCGGGCCAGCCGTCCTGGCGCTTGAGAAATTCGTGTGACACCCCGATGGTCAGCGCCGGGTGGTCGGTCAGATCGCTGATGCGGCGTATGTTCAGACGCTGCGCCTCGGCGCGGCGCATGGTCAGGGCATAAGTGTTGTTGAAACCGAGCGGGGGCAGCACGCGCAGGCCTTGCCGTCTGGCGAGGCGATCCAGGGTGTCGATGCCGTCCGGCACCACGCCCAAGATGGCATGGGCCAACGTGCCGGTGTATTCCG
The DNA here is from genome assembly GCA_024102725.1 of Nitrococcus mobilis. Taxonomy (GTDB): domain Bacteria; phylum Pseudomonadota; class Gammaproteobacteria; order Nitrococcales; family Nitrococcaceae; genus Nitrococcus; species Nitrococcus mobilis_A. The sequence goes on along the minus strand of JAGFJL010000126.1, from coordinate 21,213 downwards.
GATAGAGATCGATCTCGCCTTCGCGAAGAGCTCGGTAGGTCACGATGGTCTGCCCGAGCCCGAACCGGCGTTCGACGCGAAAGCCCGCGGCCTCCAGGGTCTGGGCAAAAATCTCGCCAAGCAGATGACCCTCGCGGTCGGCTTTGGAACCGACCGTGATCGTGCCCGCCTCACCGTGTGCGGGGGGTGCCGCCGCCAGGGAGCCGGCGATCAGCAAGAAACCGGCGAGCGCGGCCGCTGCCAGCCACCGTGCCCACTCACAGGCCAGCATCCGTTTCATGGACCCGACTCGAGCAGCCGGGCCACCCGCGCGTCGGCGGGCCGCGCGCGGATCCTTTGCGGAGTGCCCGTCTGCAGGACTTGTCCGGGCGCCATCACCACCAGGTAATCCGCCAGCCGCATGGCCTCACCTACGTCGTGAGTGACCAGCACCACCGTGCGCGGCTCGGCGCGCTGCAACGCTTGGAAGCGCGCGTGCACCTCGGCGCGGGTGATCGGATCGACCGCCGAGAACGCTTCATCGAGCAGCAAAAGCGGCGGCTCCAGCATCATCGCCCGGCACAGCCCCACGCGCTGGGCCTGCCCGCCGGAGATTTCATGCGGATAGCGCCCGAGTAGCGCCGGCGCCAGGTCCATCATTCGCAACAACTGCTCGATGCGAGCGCGCAGGCGCGAGCGCGGCCAGCCCTCCCGCTCGGCAAGGATGGCGATATTGTCGCGCACGGTAAGATGCGGAAACAGACCGATTTGCTGTACGGCATAGCCGATGCGGCGCCGCAAGCGGGGCAAATTGCAATAATCCAGCGGTTGCCCGAACAACCGCACTTCACCGGCGTCCGGTCTGAGCAGCCCGTTGATCAGCTGCAGGAGCGTGGATTTGCCGCAGCCACTGGCCCCCACCACGGCGGTGATGCACTGTGGCGGCAGAGCCAAGTCCAACCCCTGAAACAGGGGCTGCCCGGCGAAACGCTTGTGCAGTTGGTGAAATTGGACCGCGCTGGGCTCCGGCGTTGCATTCATGTATCGGGCTATAGGGCGCTTCGCATGCCGTAGGACGGCGCCCGGCAGCTGGGCCGCGGGATGCTGTGCCGATGTTGAGACTACGAAAGCGCACCGGGGCTTGCAAACATTCTTTCATTGCACCGCCATTGCACCGCGGCCTTGTACGACAGCGCCGCCATGGCCGTATCGCAGACGGTGGCCGCCAAACCGCATTGCCGCTCAATCAACCCAGCTCACGGTGCATGCCTGCAAGCCCTGGGCGGTGGGCTCGCTTTTACCTTGGCGCGTGCCGCGTCTGCCGCCTATTTCTCCGTAAGCAATGCCCTGGCGGATAGCCTCGGAGCTCACGGCTAGAGCCCCCGGTCATTTCCACACCGTGAACCAGAAAGCCACCGAACGAGCGAATGCGCAGCATTTCACCCTTATTCAACAAATTGCGCGCTACCATGCGCCAAATAACGCGATTTCAACCGACTTAATGTGGTGGAGTACAGTCCAGCTAATTGGAATGGAGCATCGGGATCGCCGAGAATCGGAAGGCGACGCATCCTGCTCGCTGGGCTACTGGATCCACCACCGCAAGGGACCCGGCGGTAATCGCTACGCTGCCTGCGCAACGCTTTGGAGAAGAACTCATGAAAAGCATCCACGCGGCCTGCGCGCCAAGGGACGAGATTCTTGCCGGCACGTTCAACCCGGAGATGTTCAAAGCCAGCCTCAGCCGCGTGCTGGAGGACTACGCACGGGGGCGGGCCAGCGAAGGCGCGGAGTCCATTTATTCGGATCCGATCGCCTTTTTCCGTGACGCCACTCACGCCACGCAGGGCATCAAGGACATTCTGGGCAATGCGCTGGGCCGGCTGGTGCAGGGCGATGCCTCGCGGCCGGCCATGCAGCGTCTGGATACCGCCTTCGGTGGCGGCAAAACCCATACCCTGATCGCGTTGACCCATATCGCGCTGCGTGGACGCGAGCTCGTGGCGTATACCAACGATATTGTCGACCCAGCCTCTCTGCCCGAGCCGGGAGCGTTACGTGTCGTTGGCATCATCGGCGACACAGTGGACACGATCCGCGAACAACGGGACGCGAACGGCAATCCGCTGCCGAACACGCTGTGGTGGCTCATCGCGCAGCAGACACTGGACGCCAGCGCCCAAGGCGCGATCGAAGCACGGCTGCACCAAGCGGCCGCTCCCGGCTCGGAAGCGTTCTTCGATACCCTGTTCGGCACTCAGCCGACAGTGCTCATTATCGATGAGGTGGCGCAGTATCTCTCGCGCATGGAGGCGGCCTTCCCGGGGCGCGGCGCCGAACAAGCGGCGGCGTTTCTGATGTCGCTCGCCACCTACGCCGAGGACAAATCGCACCTCTCGGTCGTGCTGAGCCTCGCATCTGCCACGAACGCCTTCGGCGACTACAATAAGCTCCTGCGCACCTTACAGCAGACGCACGGCCTCAGTGAGTCCGACGCGGATAGCATCGTGCGCGACGCGCAGCACGGCTTCAGAGAAGTCATCGAGCGCTCCGCCGAGGCAACGACTCCGGTTCAGGAGGGCGATCTGTCCAAGATCATGGCGAAACGCCTGTTCAAATCGGTCGATGGCGCGAGCGCCGAGGACGTAGCCGATGCCTTCATTGCCATGTATCAACGCGCCGGGACCGAGCTTCCCGCCGGCGCGCGTGATCCGGCCCTGCGCGAGCGTCTGGTGGACCACTACCCCTTTCATCCCTCGCTGATCGAATACCTTGCCGAGGATCTGGCGCAGGTCGAGACCTTTCAGGGCACCCGCGGCCTGTTAAGGACGCTCGCCCGGGCGGTCCGCCGCCTCTGGGAGCGGCGCCTGCAGATCCCGCTGATCCAAACCTGCCACCTGGATCTCTCCGACAGCCAGATCCGCAACGAACTGCTCGGCAAGACGGGCAACAGTGACCTGCGCGCCGTGCTTGACTCCGATGTAAGCAAGCCCTCCGAGGCGGCGTCCCCGGGCCGTACGGTGGCCGGCGATCTGGATGCCGGCAACCCGCACCCGGACGGCTACCCGGTGCACGAGTGGGCCTGGCGCGTGGTCTTCCTGCACAGCCTGATCGGCCGAGCCGGCGGGTTAACGGACGAGCGGTTCGGCATCGATGTGCTCTCCGCCATCTACGAGTGCGCCGCGCCGGCCATGCCGCCGGTGACCGCGCGCACGGCGCTCGAGCAGATCGCACGCGAGGCGAACTACCTGCGCGAGCGGCAAGGCCGGCTCTACGCGGATACGGCGCCCACGCTCAACAACATCGTCCGGCGCATCGAGAACAACGTGACCGACGAGGAGGCGCTCGATCGCATCGAGCAGGTCGTGCGCGGGCTTCTGAGAACGGATGTCTTCGACGTGCGGGCGAACATCACCGCCTCGGAAGGCATCCCTGATAAACTCAGCAAGCCGCAGCTTGGCGTGCTCTCCTTCCGCGAGCGCGCATTCGAGCCCGTGCGCTTCGTCGAGCGCCATGGCGATGCGCCGCGGATCTGCCAAAACCTGGTCTTCGTGCTCGCGCCGAGCACGGCACACCCCAAGGGCGAGACGTGGCTGGAGCCGCGGGTGCAGCAGGCGAACCGCGCCCATCAGCACTTGCTGAGTCTGGCCCGCAAGGCGATCGCATTGGAACGCCTCGAGGCTCGGCCCGAGGCCTGGGGCGTGAGCCGCGAGCAGCTCCAGCGCAACGAGTTCCGCGACCGCCTGCGCAAGACCCCGAACGAGCTGCGCACCAGCGTCGAAGAGAACTACCGCTATCTCGCCTACCCCGGCCGGGACGGCGGACGGATCGTCATCCGCGATCTCGGCAAGGCCGGCGACGGCCCCTCCGCCGGCGGCTCCAGCGGTCTGCTGCTCGAATCGAATATTTTGAGCCAACTCGCCAACGACGGCGAGCTGATCGGCACGGATCGGGCAAGCTCCCGTGAAGTGCTCCACGAGCTCAACCGGATCTTTTTCGCCTCCAATCCACAGGTGGACGCGGACCGTCTCGAGTCGAACTTCGCCCGTCTGCGCCACTGGCCGATCCTGCAAACCCCGCGGCTGCTCCGGGATATTCTGCGCGAGGGGGCCGCGCGTGGGATCTGGTGCTTGGCCCACCTGCCGGATCGCAATGCGCACAAGCCGGATACCCTTTATCATCGAGATGCCCCGCCGCCGATCACGGTGGAGCCCGTCGGCGCCGCGTGGATCATCTGCACTCGCGAGCACGCCAAACAGCTCGGTTGGCTGGAGAGCATCGTCCGCGATCCCAACACCATCGCCAATTGGGTGCGCGAGACCAGCGAGACACTGATTGAGGCCGATATCCCCACACTCGTACAGACCATCGAGAACCAGCACGACAAGGTGGATCCGAACGTCTTCATCGAGCAGGTGGAAAACCTGCTGAAATCCGGCGAGCTGGCGGGCTGGCCCACATCGGCCTTCGACGATACCGGCCGCCCGGACCCAGCCAGGGCCTATGTCCGTGAGACGGTGCCGCCGACAGGCGTTCGCGACGGGGACGTGAAGGTCATGCCCTACCACGTCGCTCAGGAACGTGGCTGGATCGCGGAGCCACAGGTAGAGGAACGCCCCTTTCAGTTCACCAACGAGGGCCGTATCAAGCAGATCCTCAATCTGCTCTCCGGGACAGCGCTCAAGGGCTCGGAGACCGAGGTTCGTCAGCTCCAGATTGCCGGGCAAGGCGTTGATGGCGCACAGTTCCAACTTGCCTTCCTTCAGACGACTGTGGGTGCTCTGATCGATTCCCGCACTCTGTTCGCCGAAGTCGCCACACGGTTTCGTTTTAACGGTCCGCGCGCACAGCTCGTAATCCGGCTGGGCCGAATCCGGCCGGAGTGCCGGTTCGCCGCCGCGCTGGAAGGCATGAGGGACTGAGCCTGGATGGCGCGAGCTGCAAAAAAGAAGAAACCGACTCGCGACGAGATTGAACGTCTTCAGGCCTACGCCCGGCACGCGCCGTTCTTCCTCAGGCTGACCCGGCGGCGACGCACCACACCGCCGGTGTTAGTCATCAAGGAGCGGATCGCCCCGGAGGACCGCGACGATCTCGAAGGCCTGACCCGGCCGCGCGCCAAGTCCGTGGAGCGCGGCGTGCTGCATGGCGACGCCGCCCGTGCCTGCGCCCCCGTGCTCAAGCGAATACTCGAGGCGGTGCAAGACGAGCAGGCCATTCCCCTCGGGCTCGAGCGGTTCATGAGCGCCGAGGGGCTCCGCCGCACCGATCTCAACCTGCCGCTCGACGATGAGGCCGGCGCCAAGCTCGCTTTGTTTTTCCGATTGCAGACCAACATTCACGACGCCGAGCGCATCGAGCTCATCGGCCGGCGGGTGGCGCTGTTCAGCCGCGAGGAGGCCGTCTACTGGCTGGCGAACATCACGCCGTCGGACTCGGCGCTCGCCTCCTGGGCCGTGCGCGGCCTGCGCCTCATGCTCTGCGGCGAATCGGGGGATCCGCGGGTACCGCAACTGCTCGAGCGCCTGCGTGCCCGTGGGTGAAAACAACGAGGAGATTCGAATGACAGCAAGGGACGAGCGCATGGCCCACATCGCGGAGACCGCGCAGGCCGAGACGCCCGCAGACACCACATCCGCATCGCTGGCCCCATCCGACCAGCGCCTGATCGAGGCGGGCTTTCCCTGCCATCAGGTCGGCGCCGAGACGCAGCGTGAGCGAGGCGCGAGCTCAGCGCTGCCGCCGCTGTACTACCTCCACGTCTGGTGGGCGCGCCGGCCGCTGACGCCGAGCCGGGCGGCAATCCTAGCATCCCTGCTGCCAGCCGATGCGGATCCGGAGGAGTTTGTTAAGGCACTCGGCATCCGGGTCTTCACGGCGGATGTGCGCGGCGTGCCATGGGTGCTGGATGATTCGAAGCTTCGAGAGCGAGTCCGCGAACAACGAGGCCAACTCCAGCTGAAAGTGGATGGTGTAGTCAGACGCGCGCTCGAAAAAGAAGTTGCAGCTCGGGCCGACCAGCGTGCGCTTCTACAGCAGATGGTGGATGGTCGGCCAAGCCTTTCAGAAGAGCCAACGATCAAGATTTGGCGGGAGAAATGCCAGCCGTTTCCCGACGCGTTGCCCGCTGAGGGAACGGTGCTGCAGGTCACGGAGGAAATGGGCGACCCCTCGTGGTTTAAGGCGTTAATGGAGCTAGCCAAGGAATCCGGCGTACGTGTCCCAAATCTCTATGGTTACGGCCGCGCATACGCGAATGCGGCTCCTATAACGTCTAACCCAAAGGTTATTCTCGATCCGACGGCAGGTGGCGGATCGATACCGTTCGAAGCGCTCCGGCTTGGCCACCACATCGTTGCCAATGAGCTTAATCCGGTAGCGAGCTTAATCCTAAAGGCAACGCTGGATTATCCAGCACGGTTCGGAGTCGATTTGGTCAGCGATATTCGTGACTGGGGCAACGAACTTCTGAACCGTGTGGATTCCAGTCTCGCGCAGTTTTTTCCAGGTGCAGACACCGAACTTGACGAGACAAATCCCAAACCCGTTGAGCAAATAACCACCTATCTCTACTGCCGCCAGGTCACCTGCCCCCACTGTGGCGGCGACGCCCCGTTGCTGAACTCCTGCTGGCTCTCCAAGGAGGGCGAGAAGTGGGGCGTGGCCGTCGAGACGCGGGCGGATCGCACGGTTCGATTTCGACCTTATCGCATCGAAAAGGGGAACCGTGGGCCGAACGGAGAGGACCCCAACGAGCGCACGGTCACCCGCGGCATTGGCCAATGCGTCCACTGCCAGCAGGCCATCGACGGCGACGAGGTCAAACGCCAGGCCCGCGGCGAATCCGAACACGGCCGCTGGCAGGACCGCCTCTACTGCGTGGTCGCGATCCGCCTCGAGCCGAAACTGGACAAGCACGGCCGAGTTCAGCGCTACACCAGCGGCGCGAAAGCCGGTCAGATCAAAACGCGCAAAGTGCGCTATTTCCGCGAGCCGAATGAAGTCGATCTGCAGGCGCTGCAGGACGCCGAAGCCGAGCTGACGCGACGCCGGTTCGATTTTGAGATGAAGGGGCTTATCCCGAACGAGCCGTTCCCGCAAGGCAATGACATGCGACCCGTGACCTATGGCATGCCGACATGGGCGGATATGTTCACCCCGCGGCAGCTACTCGGGCATCTCATCGCCGCAGAGACACTGAACGACCTCAAGCCGAAGATAATCGAGGGGCTTGGAGAAGAGCGCGGACGGGCGGTAATCACCTATCTTCAGTTCGCTATTGATAAAGGCGTTGATTACAACTCGAAGCAAACTCGATGGCACTTCAGCCGTGGAGTTCTCATAGGGACATTCGGGCGCCACGACTTCTCCCTAAAGTGGACCTTTGGCGAGATGGTGTTCGCAGGCCCCTCATCGGGGCTCGCATGGGGATTGGCCCAGGTAATAGATGCCTACAAAGGCATTTCTGAGCTTGTGGAGCCAGCTCGTCGTTCCGGGGTTGACGCGGCCCATATTATTACCCGCCTGGGTTCGGCAACCGATTTTGCGGAGTTAAAAGACGGTTCGGTGGATGCCGTGATCATGGATCCTCCGTACTACGACAACGTCCAGTACAGCGAACTGTCGGACTTCTATTATGTCTGGCAAAAACGGACTCTAGCTGACCTTTATCCGCAATGGTTCACCGATGTTGCGACCAACAAAGACGATGAGGCGGTCGCGAATCAGGCTCGTGACGGTTCGGCGCGGAACGCGAGGGTACGATACGAAGAGCTCATGGAGGAGATTTTCGCTGAGTGCCGGCGCGTGCTCAGGCGTGATGGCATCATGACGTTGATGTTCACGCACAAAAGCCAGGATGCCTGGGAAACGCTGACCAATGCCCTCATACAGGCTGATTGGGACATCACTGCGGCAATGCCGATTGAGTCCGAAAGCGGCCATTCTACGCATCAGATGAACATGGCCGCCGCCGCCTCCAGCATCTTCATCGCCTGTCGCCCGGCAAACCGAGCTGCGAGGGAGCAGGCCAGCTGGTCCTTCGGCGGTGGCGTCAAGGCCAAGCTGGAATCCGCGGTCAGAGAAGGGCTCAAAGACTTCGAACGACTCAAGCTCAACCCCGTGGACCGCATGATCGCGGCCTGGGGGCGCGCGCTGCGCGTGTACTCCGCACACTGGCCGGTGCTCGACGGCGAGGAGGAGGTCACCCCCACCCGCGCCATGCAGGAGGCGGCCCGGGTCGTGGCCGAGGAAGAGGTCAGCCGCCTCTCCGGCGGGCGCGTGACGGTCGACGACCTCGATGCGGAGTCGCGCCTCGCCGTTATCGCGCTCGGCATCAACGGCCTCGGTGATTTCGCCTTCGACGATGCCCTGCAGATGAGCAAATCCCTGAACCTGGCGCTGCAGAGGCGCAACGGCAATTACCGGGTCGACACTGAGACCGTCGTGTACGCCAACGAGGCCGACGACCAGCTCGCGGCACCACTGGCCAAGAAAGGGAGCCGGTTGCGCCTGCTCCGGCCCGAGCAGCGCTTGAGCCAGCGCCTGGCCCATCCGCAGACCCTCTGGGACACCCTCTGCGGGCTGATCGTCAACTACCGCGAGGGCGGTGTGGTGGCGGCGCGCAACTACCTCACCGCCAACGATCAGCGCGAGAGCGACGCCCTGCGCGGTCTGTTGCAGGTCTGGGCCAACGAGTGCCGCGACGATGCCCTACGGCGCGAGGCGCTGCTGATCGACTACGAACTTTAAAGCAAAAATAGGCCAATGGATCGGTTGACACGCCATGCGCTCGACACTATATATGATGTCAAATGACGGGTAGGGATCGGGTTACGGAGATCACGGAGACTCTCCGTGCGTCGAAGGCGACCATCCGTTGTCAGGACATGATCGCGCATCTGGAGTCGTTGGGCTTCAAAGTCAGGGACGGCATAAGCAAGGTCACAAAATCGTGGGGACCTCGAAACCGCTTCTCGCATCGTCATCCCGGCGCAGGCTGGGATCCATCTTGCTGTTCCAAAAAGGAGAATGGATTCCGGCCTCCGCCGGAATGACAAGAGGGCGATTAGGCAGAATTCCTGGAGAGACAGCAATGAGCGTCGACGCGCAGGCCTACAACATCAACGTCCGCCGTGGCGAGTTCGAGGGCGAGGTGCTCTACGAGGCCCGCGTAAAGGAGCTGCCGGATCTTGTGGAGTATGGCGAGACCTCCCATGAGGCCTACGAGCTCGCGGTGGACGCCATTGAGACCACCGCAGCGGCTCTGGCCAAGCACGGCCGCGCGATGCCGCCGCCGATGGAGCTGGCGGACGACTACAGCGGTCGTGTCACGCTGCGCATTGCCCGCAGCCTGCATCGCACGCTGGCGGAGGCCGCGGAGGCGGAGGGCGTCAGCCTCAACCAGCATCTGGTGAACGTGCTGACCTATTACTCGGGGTTTGCTGCAGGTCAAAGTCAAAAGACGCCCCACATGCGTCAGAAACGTGTACAGCCTCGCTCGCGTTGAATCGCAAAGACCATTAGACCGCCAGGTCGAAGAAAAGCTGACAGCATAGTAGCCACGGAAGAAACAAATGTGGCTGTTGGCTACGAATATCTCACAAAGGATTGTGTCTCTACTGGCGACAAGCTACGCGCTTGCCGCATGGCGTCTTCGCGTTGACCAGCCGGTGGCGGGCAGCAACGCTTGAGCCACCGCCGTTGCGGTGCGATTAAGGGGAAATGGAATGCCAGGGCTAAGGGACCATCCGTGGGAGGTCAGCTACTCGACCTCCGATGTCCGGGACGACGGCGCTGCGGTTGATCTCCTCCACGACTTTTACCTACCGGTGCTGGCGCGATCGAGCGCCTATGACCGGGTGGCGGGCTATTTCAGCTCCACATCGCTCGCGACGGCTTCCCGAGGCTTCTCCCGGTTTATCGCGCAAGGTGGCAAGGCGCGGTTCATCGTCGGCGTCGATCTGAGCGCAGAAGATGCCGAAGCCATTCTCCGCGGCAACATGGAACGAGCCGAAAAATGCCTGCAGGAAGCACTCGGCGAGGAGGCGGCGTGGCCGGCCGAAGTGACGCGGGGCATCGAGCTGCTCGCCTGGATGGTTGCCCATGGGTACCTGGAGGTGAAAGTCGCCATCCGGGTGCGCCGCACGGATGGCCGCCCCAAACCGATGGACTACGAGGGCGATGGCTACGTCCACGAGAAATGGGCGATATTCGAGGACGGCGAGGATGCGCTGGTCGCCAGTGGGTCCCTCAACGAATCCCGCACGGCACTCGTTCTCAACGCCGAGAATCTCGAGATCTTCACGAGCTGGGAGGGCCGCGGCGCCGAGCGCATTCGCCGCAAGCGCCGCAGCTTCGAGCGGATGTGGCGGGGCGAGCATCCGAACATCCGCACGTTCGAGCTGCCGGAGGCCATCCGTAAACGGCTGCTCAAAATCGCCGAGCAGATCGTTCATCTGGTAGAGATAGACGGCACACCAGCGCCGCGCCAACCGGAGGCGACACCCGAGCCACCTATTCCGTCAGCTACGGAGCGCTTCCGGTTCGCTATCATTCGGCTTGCGCCCCTGCTGCCGGGCGGCGAGTACGTGGGCATGGAAACCGCCCCCGTCGAGCCCTGGCCGCATCAGCGATTCGTAGCGCACCGCATTATCGAGACCTACCCCGATAATCACCTCATGTGTGATGAGGTCGGCCTGGGCAAGACGATCGAGGCCGGATTGGTCTTCCGTTCGCTGTGGTTGTCCGGACAGGCCAGAAGCATTCGTGTGTTCGCCCCCGCCTCGCTGACCAGCCAGTGGCTGCATGAAATGGCGGAGAAATTCCTGCTGCCGTTTCGCCGACGCATGAAACGCTCGGGGAGCTTCGAAACGGCGGATCCGCTGACCGGCGAGACGGAATCCGGCAACAGCGATTTCTTCGACTATCCGCTGGAGATCATCTCCACCGGCCTTCTCATCCACGGCGGCGGAACACGTCTGCTGGACTCGATGGGACCAACCGACATCGTGCTGCTGGACGAGGCCCATAAGGCGAGGCGCCACGAGCCGGATCAGACTCGCCGCGAGCCGCGGTTCAACAACCTCTATCGAGCGGTCGAAAATAGCCTCTTTCCGAAGGCGCGCAGCCTGCTGCTGGCGACCGCCACGCCGATGCAACTCAACCGGGTCGAGGCATTCGATTTACTGCGCTTCATGCCGGCGGCCGGGGCCGTACGGCTGTCGGCCGACCTGTGCGAGCTGTTCTATGAGCTGCGCGATCAACTGGCGGACAACGAACCGCTCGCCGATTACGAGCAACGCTTTCTGCGGCGCTATCTAGCTGACGCACACCGAACAGCGCCCGCCCAGTGGCACTTCGTACGCCATCACGTGCTGGATGGCATGGGGCTGGTCAATTTCGACAACTTCGTGGATTACGGTTTCACGCCGCCCTGGTGGCACGACCTGCAGCCGGCGTTGACGATGCTCGCCCCGCTCGGTCGCACGATGCTGCGGCACACGCGCGAGTTGTTGCGTGAATACCAGCAGGTCGGGAGACTGCAGGCCAACCTCGCGCGGCGCAGCGTTCAGCCGGTCATCGTGCCGCTTGCGGGCCAGGAGCTGAGCCTCTACGACGAACTTCAGGCCTATTGCGAAGAGCTCGCTCGCCGCATCGCCGCCAATACGGACGACGGCCGTCAGCGGGCGGCGATTGGGTTCTATCTCAGCTTTCTTCGGTTACGGTTTGCCTCATCGTTCCATGCCTTACAGCGCTCCTTGGCGCGACGGCTCGAAAAGATCGAACGAACGCTCAACCATCACGCCGATCAGGCAACGACTTTGGGTGCGGAAGACGATACCGATGAGCTCACCGAGGAAGAGCTGGCCGGACTGGTGCTGAAAAACCGCGAGCCGGCGGACTTGACCTGGGAACAAGGGGCGGTTGAGCGGTTGCTGAACGCATTAGCTGCTTACCCACAGACACCCCGAAAAACCCACGAGCTGTTAGAGCTTATCCAGCGGCGCCACGATCAGAAACACGGCCGGGTGCGGCAAATGGTCGTATTCACGCGTTACGGTGATACGCTGCGCTACCTACACAGAGAACTGACGGAGCGGCTACGGGATTGCCCCATCGCTACATTCTCCGGGGACGGAGGGAGTCTCCGCCAACCCGGTGCCCCCTCCTCCCAGAACCTCAACCGTATTGCTGTCCGCAAGCTCTTCGTAGGCGGGTACATCGATATTCTGCTTTGTACGGATGCGGCCGCCGAGGGACTGAACCTCCAGAGCGCGGATCTCCTGGTCAATTTCGATCTCCCCTGGAACCCCATGCTGCTGGAGCAGCGGATCGGCCGCATCGATCGCATCGGGCAACTGCATGATCGCATTACGGTCAACAACTTCCTCTATCAAGGCAGCGTGGAAGAGGTCGTGTACGTGCGGCTGGTAGACCGCTTCCGCGAGACCGTGTCGATCGCCGGCGATTTGCAGTATTCGCTGTTGCCCATCGAGGAGCAGGACTTCCAGGATTACGCCAAAACGGACCAAGAGCCGGGCAAGATCAACTGGGACGGCCTCCTTGCGCGCGCCGATAACCATCGGCAACGCATCGAGCTGCGGCGACGCCTGACCGAATTCCGGGCCGAACAGCAGCGCTCAGCCTACGAGGCGCTGGAACAGTCGACGGGCTCAAACGCTCTGCCGGTGACGCTCGATGGCATCTGGCAAACGCTCAAGGAATCTACCTACCTCGCGTCCCTGGGCTGTGTGACCGAGACATTTCCGCACGGCGAAGCGCTGCTTTTGGGCGAGGTGCCCTCGATTCCGGATGGCGTGCTCTTGACCACCTCGCGGGTGCTTTATGAGCACGGCTTGCCCGACGAGGATACGCGAACACTGCATTTCGCAAGCTACGGCGATCCCGTCTTTGAGCGATTACTCGACTATCTCGTCGGTAATGAAGAAGCGGTGCGGCAAACATGGCAGCAGCGTAAACGAATCCAGGCGTTGGCGACGGGATCAGGGGAGCAATTTGGCGGTCTAGCCGCGACTCGCAATTGGCATGGCTGTACCGACCAACCACTGCGATGCGTGCCCCACTCGCCCATTATCGATAACGTGCGCGGTGCGCTCGCCTCCGGAGAGCGCCATAGACAGCTGATCTACACGGGCGCCGCCGCCATCGCCCGGCACAAGCTCCGTGACCAGCCGGATGCACCTTCCGCCCAGCTGCAGCGTATTGATCGGTTCATCCGCGATGTCGGCACACGCCAACCGGCCGAGTTCCAAATACCAGCCGAGCTGCCCAACCAATCCGAATTTCTAGCGCATGCCAAGCACTTGTTCTGGGACATCGAAGCGGCGGGGAGGAACATCCGACTGACCGGCGATCCAATGCTCCTCCGAGTTGCCCGAAACATTATCGAGCGCGCACTCAGCCAGATCGAACCAGATAAGCGCACGAGCTCGAGTATTGCAGACCGTCTCCAGCGCTCAATAGCGCGTTCCATTTCGTAGCACGGGCGCCATGTGGCTCTCAGAGCTTGCTCGACTCGCACAGATGAGCCGAGATCCGCCGACTCCCCCACCCCCACGGCACCGATAAACGCGGCCAGTTAACGCACCTTGTTGCAACACATTGTGCGAGGGAGCCATGACAGCCTGCCTCGTCCACGACGCGCCGAGTTCTGCGATGCGCTGTACTACATGATGGCGCACGACGATGCATGCGAGGCGCGCCAGGGCACAAGACGGCCATAAAGATGGCCTGCGCAGCGGAGCACACATTGATCGCTGTCGGGGAATACCTCGACTTGCGCTGCGCTACAATGAGGTGGATCGTTCAGCGTGCGATGTGGCAAAAAAAGACCTGACCCTATCCCCTCTATCCCGTTCTATCCCTGTTGTTTCAACATATCGTGCGCGGTAACCACGCCGCCCTGTCTCGCCCACTGCGCATCGAGTTCTGCGATGTCCTGTACCGCAGGATGGTACACGACATCGATATCTCGAAGCATTACGAGAAAGGTAGGGATATCGATTGTCAGATCCCACGCAGACTTCGCCACCCCAACCCTTCTGAGCCGGCCGCTAAAGCGTTAGGATCGATCCAGCACCATGGCGTAGAGCGGCCGTAGATAGTCGGTTCGTAACCACAAGCGGCGAGCGGCGCACACGCTGGGCTTTGCAGTGGATCGCCGGACAAACCGGCCCCGCGCCGCACGCAATCGAACACAGGAGACAACCCCATGCCACAGCCGGTCTTCGAGGATGAGCAATACCTACGCGTGCGCTACGATCGCGTGCCCGCAAGTCAGGGCGCCTTGATCGCCACCGCGCTGATTCATCACCCGCCGGTCAACACCCTCTCGGGCCGGGTTTTGGAGGCGCTCGCCAGGGCCTTTGAACACCTCGAGCATCACGAGGAGGTCAGAGCCGTGGTGCTCAGCGCCCGCGCGGCCGGTTCCTTCAGTGCCGGCGCCGATATCCGCGAGCTGCTGACGGAGATCAATGAGCCGGCCGAGGCACGGGCACTGGCCGCCAAGGCCCATGCGCTGCTCGCCAGTATCGAAGCCATGGATAAGCCCGTGATCGCCGCCATCGATGGCCCCGCGCTGGGCGGGGGCTGCGAGCTGGCCATGGCCTGCCATTTCCGGATCGGCAATGCGCGCACCCGCCTGGGCCAACCCGAAATCAACCTCTTCCTGCCGCCTGCATTCGGTGGCACCCAACGCCTACCGCGACTGGTGGAGGCCGCGCTCGCAGAGCCCCTTACCAGTCTCCCGATCGCGCTCGGCTGGCTGCTCTGCGGGCGCCCGATCCGAGCCGACATCGCCAAGGATGGCGGACTGCTCGACGAAGTGGTCACGGGATCAACCGATGTGCTCAGCCGCGCCCGGTTGCTCGCCGCCCAATGCGCCCGCGGCACCCAGAACCCGGTCGCCGAGGCGATGGGCTTTCGCCGCCAGCAGCGGGCGCAGTGGGACACACCCGAAACCATGGACTGGCCGGAGATCGAACAAGACCCGTACCTCCAGCAGTGCCTGGCGCAAACCCGCTACGCGGGCCGCGGCCAGGTGGCCGAGACCATTGTCGAGCTGGTCAGAACGGGGCTCGAGGAGGGGATCGAAGCGGGACTCGCCGCCGAGGTGGATGCCTTCACTCGGTTCGTCTTGGACCCCGAGCATGGCGGCAAGAAAGGCATTCGACTGTTCCTGGACAAGCGTTCACCGGCACTGCCCCTGCGGCGGCGGCCGCAGTTCAGCGCCGCAGAGCTCGAGCGCCTGGAGGACGAGTACTGGCTCTTGCCCATCGGCAGCCCGTTCGTACCGGGGGTGACCCCGCTGCCGCAGATGCAATACGCCTGGGCCGTGATGAAAGACCCCGCCACCGGAGAGCCCGATCAGGGTGCGCCCAAGGAGAAAGAAAAAGAGATCGTGGTGGAGGTCCCGCAGCCCAAGCCCAACGAAGCGCTGCTCTATGTCCTCGCCTCAGAGCTCGACCGCACCGACGTCTCGGCCATCACCGGCCTGCCCTCCAGCGTCTTCGAGCTACACGATGAGGATGAACATGTCACCGGCTCGGGCGGTCTGGGATTGGTGGCCGAGCTGGGCGAGGCGGTCCAGGCCGAGGGCCGCCTGCAAGTGGGCGAGCTGGTGGCCATCCACCCCGGCCGCCGCGAGCTGCTCGACCCGCGGACCGGCGCGGAGCCGATGATGAGCCGGTTCACTCACCAAGGCTACGAAACACCCGACGGCACCCACCAGCAATTCATGCTCGTGCAGGGCCCGCAATGCCTTCCCCTACCCGCCGGAGTGCCGCTTGAGGCGGCGGGCAGCTTCCTGGTCGCCGCGGGCACGGCCTACCGCGGCCTCATCAACGCCCTCGAAATCCAACCCGGCAAGCGGATGCTGGTGGAGGACGCCGGCTGCGACGCCGGCCGCTGGGCAGTCAAGCTGGGCCTCGCCCTCGGCGTCGAAGCCACCGGCCTGGCCCCGAACGAGGCGCACGCCACGGCCGTGCGCGAGCTCGGAGCAGACGCCGTCAACCGCGAGACAGAGAGTCTTGCGGATTGCTTCACTCAGGTTCCAGCCGATCCGAGCCGCTGGAGCGAATGGCAGGCGCAAGGCGAGGCATGGCTTGCCGCCGTACGGACCGCAAACGGTCGGGCACCGGTCGACTATGCCGTCTCCTATGCCGGCGCACCGGGTTTCGCCCGCAGCTTCCAGGCCCTCGCCGAAGGCGGCACCCTGGCCTTGCAGAGCGCCGCTGCGGACGAGCTTATGACGTTTCTGGGTAAGCCCGGCACGGCTGACCCGGCGGACATGCTGCAGCGTGCCAGGCTGCGCCCCGGCGAAACCGTAGTAATCTACTACGGCATGACGGGCGAAGAAGACGACGACGCCACCGGACAAAATCTGCTGGCGGCCGCCCAGGCCGCCCGGGCCCGGCTCGCCATCATAACGCGCACGCAGGCCCAGCGGGATCATGTGTGTGCGCTGGGACTCGGCGATGCGCTCATCGGTGCTCTTTCCATCGAGGCGCTGGAGCAACGCGCGCCCAAATTCCTCTGGGGCGAGGCTCCGCTGGAGCTGCCGGATAGCCACACGGACAGCGCGGGTTGCAAGGCCGCGCGGCGAGTATTCACCGAGCGAACCGTCAAGCCCTTAGCGGGAGCGCTTGGCCAACTGCTACGGCAGAGCAACGGCCCTGCCGGTGGGCCCGACCTCATCATCGAACGCGCCCGCCAAGATACCCTCGCGCTCTCCGCCCTACTCGTGCGCCCCCATACCGGCCGGATCGTCTACTGCGAGGAGATGGCGCAGCGGCGCTACAGCTTCTATGCCTTGTCGGTAAGCAAAGGCCAGCGGCGCATTCTCATGCCGAGAGCCCGCATCGTTGGCACCCACCTGTGCAACGCCGCCGAAGCTGAAGCGGTGCGCCGGCTAATCGAGATGGGAATCATCGAGGTCCCTACGGTTCACCTGTTCGATTGGCGCGAATGCCCCACGGCCCATCAAGCGATCTGGGAAAGTCGGCTGGCCTCGGCCACTGGCGGCGCCGACAAGGCTATGCTGAACCATGCCTTACCGGGCACGGGCCTGAAAAACGCGGATGAGCTCGCTGTGCGCTGGGGCAACCAAAAAGTGCAACGCGGCCGCTGAAATTCGGTCCAATGGATTGAATCTCAGGCTCCTTCGAGGACATCGCATGCCGAAGAAACCACCGCCCGATGTCGATAAGCTGGACCGGCTCGTTGCCGAGGCACAGCGCAGTCGCGCGCAGCGGGAGCGCGGCTACCGCGCGCAAGCGCTCAAGCTCTACCCTTGGATCTGCGCACGCTGCACCCGCGAGTTCGACCGCACCAACCTCTCCATGCTCACCGTCCATCACAAGGACCACAATCACGACAACAACCCGCCCGATGGCAGCAACTGGGAATTGCTCTGCCTCTACTGCCATGAAAACGAACATGCTCGCCACTTGGATACGAGTCGAACGGGCGGCCATGCCGACCCGCGGGCGGCGCCGAGCACCTATAAACCGTTCGCCGATCTCAAGGGGCAATGGGAGAAAACCCATAGCCGCTAATCAACCGTTATTCCCCCGCTCCTTCCTCGAGCTCGAAGCTCATTCGCCACACAACCGCGGCTGGCGCGAACGGTGCGGCTCCGAGCCCTACCTCAGCCGTTAGGAGGCAGAACACCCTCCCGGTCCAAGCCGCCGCAACCTACCGCCACCCTCCGCCCTGTCGATCATCCGCGACAAGGGGGCTCTCAGGTGCTCTGATACACTGGGTAGCACCGCCTTGGGTCCGAGCATCGAGGGTCTAACCATGCTCATCAACTGTGTCGCTTATCAGGAAGGCAAGAAGCTGCGCGACATTCAAATCTCGGAGATCGGCGCCTACCTCGAGCGCCAAGACTGCTTCGTATGGGTCGCGCTGCGGGACGCTGAACCTGCCGAACTGGAACAATTACAGCGGGAATTCCAGCTCCACGAACTGGCCGTGGAGGACGCCCATCACGGGCACCAGCGCCCCAAGATCGAGGAATACGAGGACTCCTTATTCGTCGTCTTGCACACCATCGAGCTAGTCGATGGCAAAGTACACCAGGGTGAGGTGGACATTTTCGTCGGCACGAATTACGTGCTCTCAGTGCGCAATCGCAGCCAGCACAGCTTGCTCGGCGTGCGCGCCCGTTGCGAGCGCGAGCCACAACTGCTGCGCCAGGGCTCGGCGTTCGTGCTCTATGCGCTGATGGACGCGGTGGTAGACCGCTACTTCCCGGTGGCCGAGGAGCTGGAGACGGAGTTGGAGATCCTCGAGGAGCAGATGTTCACCAAAGGCTCGGAGCGCAGCAGCATACAGCGCCTCTACCAACTCAAGCGCAAAGCCATGGTGCTCAGACACGCCGTGGTGCCGTTGATGGAGGCGACGGGCCGCCTATTCGGTGGTCGGGTACCCGCCATGTGCGTCAACACCCACGAATATTTTCGGGACGTCTATGATCATCTCCAGCGCATCAACACGACCATCGACACCATCCGCGAGACCATCACGACGGCCATCCAGGTCAACCTGTCAATGATTGCCATCGACGAAACCGAGGTGAACAAACGGTTAGCCGCCTGGGCCGCCATTTTCGCGGTAGCGACGGTCTTCGCCGGGGTCTGGGGTATGAATTTCAAAGTCATGCCCGAATTGGACTGGAAATACGGCTATCCCGTCGCGCTCCTTGTCATCCTCGTGGTCTGCGGTTACCTCTACTATCGGTTCCGACGGGCCGAGTGGCTGTAAACCAAAGCCGGACGCAAAACTATGTCCAAGCCACTCGACCCCATTGCCACGTAGCTAGGCGGACACGCCCGTAGCGCCTCATGATCGATCAAGCGAATCGCCAGCCCTGAGCGCACCTCTGCGACTTCCCATTACCGCGTTTCATTCCCCCGGTTGGCCTAGCGCCGGAGCTACGTCTTATATAGTTGAGATACTTGGTACAATAATTTGAATATTACGAAATTGAGCAGCGATCATGAGCCACGACATACGGCGGGCGCTGCGGCGCGCGGTACGCGCCCTTGGCAAATCGGTAAGAACCGATGCGCAGCAGCACGGTCTCGCCCTCCATCCCTATCGGGGCTATGGCTCGTCTGAACAGATCTTCGCTATCGGGCGCGTGCTGCGTCAGTCCAACATGAGACACACTCGGCGGGCGAAGGGTGGCTTCGGCTACGATCTCCTTGCCGCCGTGAGGCATTTCACGCGCCGCGGTGTCGCCGGCGTGCGCCTTGCCGCGCGTTTCTATGGCAACGAAACGCATACGAGCACGGACCGGGACGGCTATTTCCGGGTACAGATGGCGCCAGGCTCGGCGCCGGCGGCCGACCGGCTGTGGCACATGCTCGAGCTCGAAGTCCTGGAGCCCAAAATAGATCTCAAATGCCAAGCCGAGGTATTCATTCCGTCGGATTCGGCCCGTTTCGTGGTGGTCAGCGACATCGACGACACGGTGATGTACACCGGTGTTGCCAACCGATTCATGATGCTGTGGCGGATGTTCGTTCAGGATGCAGCAAGCCGCGTGGCCTTCCCCGGTGTCGCCGCCTTCTACCGCGCCCTGCATCAGGGGGTCTCGGGTGATGAGACAAATCCCGTGCTGTTCGTCTCGCGTGGGCCCTGGAGCCTCTACGAGATGCTGGATACTTTCTTCAACATTCACAACATCCCCGCCGGCCCTTTGCTGTTTCTGCGCGAGTGGGGGCTGACCCTACAGCGGCCGCTGCCGCGCCGGGCCAAGGAACACAAGCTCGAGCTGATCCGTGGCATACTGACGCTGTACAAAGACTTGCCCTGCGTGCTGATCGGCGATAGCGGGCAACATGACCCTGAAACGTATACCCGCATCCTCCAGGAGTATCCCGGCAAAGTACGCGCCATCTACATTCGTGCCATCAGTCGCGCCACGCGCCGCACCCATGAGATCGAAGCGCTCGCCCAGCAAGTTGCCGCAGCAGGCAGCACACTGGTACTGGCCTCGGATAGTTTCAGCATGGCCGAGCATGCCGCGACGCTGGACCTGATAGCGCCAGCCGCTGTGGCGGAAATCGCCAAGGAGCGGCGCGCGCAAGGTGAAGCGCCGCCCCAGTCCGCCCCTGAAGTGCACGGGTCTCTTACCAAGCTGCCCAAGACCCACGCCAAACAACGCGAAATTGGAGCAGAACCTGGTGCGGAATACGATGGACGCTGATTCACCGTCCAAACAACAGTGGGCTTGGCCGGCGCACCAAAAGTTTTAATCTTCCGCCCGCCGCCAATGTCGGGGCGATCATAGATAAGCTGTCGTGGCTGGGCGCACTCCGCTCATCTATAGCGAGCATCTGATTTATTCGTTACACCGACGAAGGCATGCGCACAAGATATTGATTTTACTTGGTTAAGCAAACCTTCCCTGGTTTGCGTCCGCCGGGCCGGCTGAAGCTGTTCAAACCCGTTCCTACGGACTTATCCGGCTTTCGCCGGCATGATGGAGAAGTTGATTGAACAGAGTTTCCATAGAGATGGCGTCCAGCCTACCGGGAAGCTTTTCTAGGCGAAACAATCGGTAGCGCCGTTTCCGTCCCAAGTGATTTTATCGGTCGACGGCGAGCGAAGAAGCCTTTGGCCGAGTTCCCTTTGCGCGCCAGGGCCTCCTGTCGGGCGCGTACCCCATAGCCCGCCAATCCGCCGGCGGCCGCGAACAAGGGCAACAAACCCAAGGTCACAAACTGCAATGAGAGCAGTCCCACACCCACACCCACGGCACCGACAACGGCCGCGCCCACCTTGAAATTGGCCTTGGCATGGGCGCGGCTGGTTTCCTTGTTGAATCGTTGGTAGGTTTGTTGAAATATGCGGTTTTTTTCCTTCTCCGTGGACACGAGCAGCCGTTCCCGCTCCCGCACCGATGCTTCTTTCATGCGGGCGAGAGCGTCTTTTTTGATGTGATTGGCAATAGAGGCAAACCAGAGCGCGGTCAGAACGCTCGCAATCAA
Source organism: Nitrococcus mobilis (assembly GCA_024102725.1). Classification (GTDB taxonomy): domain Bacteria; phylum Pseudomonadota; class Gammaproteobacteria; order Nitrococcales; family Nitrococcaceae; genus Nitrococcus; species Nitrococcus mobilis_A. The sequence continues at coordinate 214 of JAGFJL010000126.1, read as the reverse complement.
AGCAAGCAGCGCGAAAAGCAGCCAGTTGACCGCCGGGGTTTGTAGGGCGGCCAGGACGAGCACCGCCGTCGCGCCTTGAACGATGATGATTCCCACAAGAAACCTGAACATGGACATAGATCGCCCTCTCAGGGATACCAGCCGGCGCGTCACCGTAATGGTTTAAACGATAACCGAGCCGGCTTCGCCCCGCAATCGACGGGCTCGGCGAGCG
>JAGFJL010000110.1 GCA_024102725.1 Nitrococcus mobilis | reverse complement strand
CATACTCCGACGCAAGGGGTGCAAACCATTTTGCCCGCATTAATAATGCGTATCAATGATGCGCATAAAGGGTGCGCTCGGTGCAATAACCGAAGGACATTGCGCCTAAATAAAGGACCGGCTGCCGTTCATGGAAGAGCGCTCACCCGCTCGGCAACGCTGTGGTGAGTGCGGCATCTGGCAGCGCCGGTATTGGGAGCATCTAATCCGCGATGAGCGGGACCTCCGGGCACACATGGATTACGTTCACATCAATCCAGTGAAGCACGGTCTTGTGACGCAAGTACGCGACTGACCTTACTCCACCTTTCATCATTTCGTAAGAAATGGGATCTATCCCATTGAGTGGGCAGACGGCGCGGATAAAATGTTACCGTACCATGATTGAGGGGCTGGTGTAGAAATCGGACACAATAGGCAGCAGCTTCAATGCAGATTCGACACAGGGAACCGGCGCAATGCCCTGCGGTTATTGCGCCCTACGGTGCATCCGAGTCCGGACATAAAGAAGAAAGCGGCCAAGGACGGTAGCCGAAACGGGATGAGCCGGAGAGAGAATGCTTCCCACCGTTGTTGCCGGTGAGCTGCGAGAAGCGGTCAGCGAATTCCTACGCAGCGCGTTTCCTATTGCGACGCCGTATTTCCAACGCTCGGAGTCGGCTGCGGACAATCCCCACGCGCTGATCGACGATCTGCTGCGCCGGCCCGGTGCGCTGTTTAAAGGCCCCTACCTGGATATCAAGCTTCCGTTCCGGTTCGCGCAGACGGATGAGGTGCCTTTTCGGCATCTGCAGCTACCCTTTCGCCCTTATCACCATCAGATGACGGCGTTCCGGCGCCTCGCGAGTGACGCAGCGCAATCCACGATCGTCGCCACGGGCACCGGCTCCGGGAAGACCGAGTGCTTCATGCTGCCGATGCTGGACGACTGTCTGAGCCGTCGGGAGCAGGGCATCAAGACCATCGTCATCTACCCGATGAACGCGCTCGCGACCGACCAGGCTCGGCGGTTTGCCAAAGAGGTGCACAAGCTGGACACGCAGCTGACCGTGGGCCTCTTCATCGGCGGTGAGCAGAAGGATGCGCACACCGGCATGAGCGCGGAGAACGTCATCACCTGTCAGAGGACGCTGCGCCAGAGCCCGCCCGATATCCTGCTGACCAACTACAAGATGCTGGACTTCCTGCTGATTCGGCCGAAGGATCAGCCGCTGTGGCGCTACAACAAGCCGGGCATGCTGCGCTACCTGGTGGTCGATGAGCTGCATACCTTCGACGGTGCGCAAGGGACAGATCTCGCCTGCCTGATCCGCCGGCTGCGAAATCGCTTGGAGGCCGGGCCGGAGCTCGCCTGCATCGGCACCTCGGCCACGATGGGGTCGGATTCGGCGGATGCGTTGCTCATCTATGCGAGGGAGGTGTTCGCGGCCGCGTTCGACGACGCCTCCATCATTACCGAGGACCGCCTGTCGGCGGACGAATATCTGCTGGGCGTCACGGAGACGGAGCGTGAAACTCGACGCCAAGCGATACGGTTCTTCCACTGGCCGGAGCGAGACGAGCAGCGCCTGGATCCGAGCCAGTACGAGCGCGCCGAAGACTACCTCTTTCATCAGGCCCGGCTTTGGTTCGCTGATTTGCCCGTGGGCGAGCTCCCGCCGCTCAACGCCGCCGATGCGCGCAAGCGGGCCGCGGCCGCCGTGCAGCTGGGCGAGCTGCTGCACGAGCATACGGCGTTCCACGAGCTGGTCCGGGCGAGCGAGAGACTCACCGATCTCAGCGTGCTGGCGGAGGACTGGCAAGAGCGGCTGAACCTGCCGAGCAGGAAGCAGGCGCGAAACCTGCTGACGAGCCTCCTCTCGCTGGTCGCAACGGCCCGGCTGTGGCGTGATCCGGAGAGCAACGACCCGACCCAATGGTGCCAGCCCTTCCTGCAGGTACGCCAGCAGCTGTGGCTCCGGGAGCTGCGTCGTCTGGTGTGCTCCATACCGCTGGGCGATGACTCGCCCGCCCTGCGTTTTGCCGACGATCTGCAAAATCCGCAAAAGCCGCTGCACCTTCCGCTGCTTCTTTGCCGCGAGTGCCACCTGGCTGCCTGGGGGGCGATGGCAAAGAAGGGCGATAGCCATCTCATCAGTGATTTGCAGTCGTTCTATCAAGCCTGGTTCCAGTATTCGCCGCAATCGACACTGTTGGTCCCGCTTGTGGAGGGGCAGGATCCCGATGGCCTGACGCGGGATTTCTGCGCCGACTGTCTGCGCTTGCAGGCAGCAAGCAACGAGCGAAAATGCCAGGAGTGCGAAGGGAAGAAGACGCTGCACCGGGTCTGGGTGCCCGACATGCTCAAGCGCCCCGGGCGTGGCGAGCAGGAGCGTCTGCAGTGCCACCACGACTGCCCGGAGTGTGGCGCGGGGGATTCACTGCTCATTGTGGGTTATCGCGCGGCCACGCTAACCAGCGTGATGACTGGTCGTTTGTTCTCAACGCCTTACAATGATGATTTCAAGCTGATTGCGTTCTCGGATGCGGTTCAGGATGCAGCCCATCGGGCCGGTTTCCTGGGCGCGAATACCTGGCGGCAGGTCATCCGCCACGCCATGGCCGGCTGGCTCCGGGACCAGCCCCTGGCGCTCTCCCTCAAGGAGATGGCTGAGCTGTTACCGACTTTCTGGCGCGATCGCGCCAGGGACGACGCGCGGTTCTGCGGGCTGTTCATTGCGCCGAACATGGTCTGGCTCTCGGAGTATCGCGCGTTGACGGAGAAAGGGCGGCTGCCTGCCGGTAGCGAGCTGCCGGAGCTGGTTGCCAAGCGGCTTGCCTGGGAATGTGCGGCGGAATTCGGGCGTCGCAGCATGCTTGGTCGTTCGCTGGAGCGCACGGGGATGGCTGCCGTCGGTCTGGATGAGGGCCGGCTAATAGCGGAGATCGGCAAGCTTGCCGAGCGGCTACGGCAAGAGGTGGAGCACCTGCGCGGCCTAAGGGACGAGATCTTCGTCCGGTTTATGGTGGGCTGGTTGCACCACCTGCGGCAGATGGGCGCCATCTACGACCCGATGCTGGATGGCTATCTTGCCAACAAGGGGCGTGAGTACCTGCTAAACCGGCTCGTCTGGATGCCAGGTTTCGGACGCTCACAACGGCCGCCGGCCGCCGTCACGCTCACGCACGTGACGTCCAACTTCGAAGCCTTGGTGCGCAGCAACCGGGAGACCTGGGCGGTTCGCTGGCTTAAGAAAACCCTGGCTCGGGAAGCGATATTCGCGGCGGCGGAGGCACGGCAGATCTTCCACCTCTCTCTGCAAGCGCTGACCCGCGCGGGATGGTTGGTGGAGCGCGAAGCGGGGCGGGAGAGCGTATATCTGCTGAATCCGGACCGTCTGTTGATCTCTAGGGAAAGCCTCCAGGCCGAATGCAGCCACTGCCGGCACGCGGTCTGGTTCGCCCGTAGCTCGCAGAGCTTGTACGCCGGCCTGCCGTGCCTGCGACCGCAGTGCCCGGGCACATTGGAAGAACGGGGCAAGTCGGAACGGCCTTGCGCTTATGGAGTTACTGCGCCGCGCCGCCTCGTTCCCAGCGAGCACACCGGCCTGTTGCCCCGCGACGTGCGGGAGGCGGTGGAGCGCTCCTTCATGGACGGCCAGCAGCCGTGGGATATCAACCTGCTGTCCGCGACCCCCACTCTGGAGATGGGAATCGACATCGGGGCATTGTCTTCGGTTTTCCTGTGCTCCGTGCCCCCGGCGCAGGCCAATTATCTGCAGCGCATCGGTCGCGCGGGCCGGCGGGATGGCAACGCCCTGGCCGTGACTGTGGCCAACGGACAGAACCACGATCTGTTCTTTTACAGCGACCCGCTGGAGATGATGGACGGGGCTGTCCATACGCCCGGCGTTTTCCTGCAAGCGACCGCCGTGCTGGAACGGCAGCTCAGAAGCTGTCTGGGTAAATGTTATGCGCATTTTGCGAGCATGAGGCGCAGCATAGCGATTCGCACCATGTTTTCGGCTGTGAGCGGCAGAATTTCGTAGTCCTTGGACAGGCGGCGGTAATTG
>JAGFJL010000173.1 GCA_024102725.1 Nitrococcus mobilis | reverse complement strand
CAATTACCGCCGCCTGTCCAAGGACTACGAAATTCTGCCGCTCACAGCCGAAAACATGGTGCGAATCGCTATGCTGCGCCTCATGCTCGCAAAATGCGCATAACATTTACCCAGACAGCTTCTCAGGTTTTTCTTCTTCTCCCGTGAGGAGCCTCGCATGCACGTCCATGTGCACTGCGGGCACGGCGAGGCGAAGTACTGGCTTGAGCCTGAGATCGACCTGGCCCGCAACTACGGGCTGTCGGACAAAGACTTGAGTGTTGTGCGCAGGCTCATCGAGGAGCATCAACATGAAATCCGGCGCGTTTGGCAAGAGCACTACGGCGGCTGAGGTCACCAACATCTCTCAGCATGGCTTCTGGCTGCTGCTCGGAGAGCAGGAGCTGTTCCTGCCTTTCGAGGACTTCCCCTGGTTCCGGGATGCCACTATCCGTCAGATCCAGCACGTCGAATGGCTCCAGCCCCACCACCTCTACTGGCCCGACCTAGACATCGACCTCGCGGTCGAGTCACTGGAGCATCCTGAGCGGTTTCCCCTCGTGTCCAAGGGGCGGAGCAGCTAACAAGGCGTATATGGACTCCTCCCGCAAGGGGGCAGGGACGGGGAAATGATCATGGGGGAAAGCAGATCGGTTGAAAACGGTGCATTTGAGCCTCAGCTTCGAACCATCAGCTGCCCTTAAAACGCGCCACGGTGTGCAAGTGGTTTACCGGGCCGTCCCCGTGCCCCAACGGAAAAGCGCTCTCCAGTGCCCGTTGCAGATAGGCACGCGCACGCCGGACCGCGGCCGCCAGATCCAGTCCTTGAGCAAGGCCGGTGGCAATCGCCGAAGCCAACGTACAGCCCGTCCCGTGGGTAGCGCGCGTGGCTATCCGGGGATAGATCAGATACTCCACGCCAGCGGCGGTAGCCAGCACATCCACGACTTCAGCTCCGCCCGGCTGATGCCCTCCTTTGAGCAGCACGGCCGGGCAGCGGAGCGCGCGGGCGGCCTCCACCATCGCCTCGCGGCCCTCGATGCGCTGCCCCAGCAATACCTCCGCCTCGGGAAGGTTCGGAGTCACCAGCGCCGCCTGCGGCAACAAGGTATCGCGCAGCGCGGCCACGGCAGGCGCGGCGAGCAACCGATCGCCGCTTTGCGCCACCATCACGGGATCGACCACTACGGGCACTCTCGGGGCAAGCTTGCTGAGCACGCGGGCCACGGTCTCGATCGCCGCTGCGGCATGGAGCATGCCGATTTTGATGCAATCCGCGCCGATATCCGTCAGCACCACTGCGATCTGCTGCTCAATAAAGCGGCAATCCACCGGCATGATAGCGTGCACACCGCGGGTATCCTGAGCCGTCAATGCGGTAATGGCGCTCGCCGCATAACCTTGCAGGCAGGTAACCGTTTTGATATCGGCCTGGATCCCGGCCCCACCCCCGGAGTCCGAGCCGGCAATGATCAGAACACGTGCGGGCCTTATGACTCACCTCCTCCAGGCTGGCTCATCGCCCGGCGCGTATAGCCGGCGGGTCGCATTACGATCGACTTTGCCAGCGCCGGTGAGCGGCAGACCCTCGACATAGACGATATGCTTCGGCACTTTATACCCGGCCAATCGTTCGCGCAGGTAAACCCGTAATACATCGGCCTCGGGCGGCACACCGCTCGGCACGACCACGGCCATGGGCACCTGGCCCCAGCGCGCGTCGGCAACACCGAAGACTGCGGCCTGAGCGATGTCAGGGTGCTCCATGAGCACACGCTCGATCTCCTCGGGCGAGACGTTCTCGCCGCCGCTGCTGAATTGATTATCTACCCGACCGACGATATAGACATAACCGGCGTCGTCCTCGCGCGCGAGATCGCCCGAGTCGATCCACCCCCCTTCGAGCAGCGCTCGCCCGGTGCGCTCGGGTTGGTCGAGATAGCCATCGAAGTTATGCGGGCTACGCAGCAATAATACCCCCACTTCACCGCGGCGTACCGGTTGATGACTGTGCGGCTCCACGATGCGGTAGTCGCAATGGAAAAAAGCGCTACCGACGCTCGCATGGCGGGCCCGAACGGCTGCCATCGAAATTGGGCTTTGACCGTGCATGAAATTCGACGGCCCGGCCTCGGTCAAGCCATAGGCTTGGCTCACGGGGATGCCCCGCTCCCAAAAAGGCCGCATGACCGCTTCCGAGCAGGGCGCCCCAGCGGAGGTGATCCCCTGCAAGGCGCTCAGATCCGCCGTCGCGAACCCCGGGTGCTCAGCCATAAGCTTGAGCATCGCCTCGACGGCACCGAGGTGATTGATGCGCTGCTCCTCGATGAGCGCCAGAACCCGCGCCGGCTCGAACCGGCGGATGAGCACCACACGACCGCCCGCGTGGAAAACCGGGGTAAACGTATTCCACCCGCCGATATGAAACAACGGGAAGAGCAGCAACTCGCGCCGACCCGCCAAACCCTCCGGCGCCGCCAGGATGAGTTCGAAGGAATTCCAAACCATCTGCCGGTGGGAGACGATGCAGACCTTCGGTGTCGCCGTCGTCCCGCCCGTGTGGATGAGCAGGTAAGGATCGTCGAGCGCGAGCGCATCGTTGACCTGCCGGGGCGGCGTGCTCAATACCTCCCGCTGATAGGGCGAATATTCGTCGGCGTAGCGGATCGTATTGGTTAGACACGCCGGGCGGATCAGCGAATCGCATAGCTCGGCGAAGGCATCCTCGTAGAAGAGCACCTTGGGTTGAATACACTGCAGCAACTCGCTCAGTTCGGGCTGGCGCAGCCGAAAGCTCAACGGCGCCAGCACGACCCCGAGCTTGCCGGCTGCCAAGTAGAGATCGATGGGCTCGATGCGATTACCGCCGATAAAAGCGATCCGATCCCCTTTGACCAATCCCAGGACATCGCGCAAATAAGTTCCGACCCGGTTGGCCCGGTCATCGAGCGCGGCGAAGGTATAGGACTGACCGCTATCGGCATCCACCACGGCGCGGCGCTGCGGCGTCAAAGCGCAGCGCCGACCCGCCCAATCGCCGACCCAGTCCATCGGCAACGCATCGTAGCTGTAGCGTTTTACCATGCGCCCAGGCCTCTCAAAACGAAAGCCACCCGGTATCCCGCGGCCTGTTTGCCGCGCAAGGGCGTGCCCTGCCCCACCTTGCCACGACCCTCAGGCCCGTTACCATAGCAGCAGTCGGGTCGGCTCCGCGGAGGATGTTGCATGAGCGATACGTACGAGTTGGTGGACATCGGAGTCAATCTGACGCATCGGCGCTTCGAGCAGGATCGTGACGAGGTCATCGAGCGCGCCATCGAAGTCGGTGTCACCACATTGATCCTGACCGGCGCTGACCCGGACGGGTCAAAAGCGGCCCTGGAGCTCGCCCGCCAGCGCCCTGGGCTGCTATGGTCAACCGCCGGCGTGCATCCCCACCACGCCCGGCACTGGAGCGCCGAGACAACCTCGGAGATTCGAGAGCTGGCGGCGGATCCACGGGTAGTCGCCATCGGGGAGACGGGATTGGATTTCAACCGTGATTTCTCGCCGCGCTCGGTACAGGAACGAGCGTTCGCCCGGCAACTCGAGTTGGCCGTCGAGCTGCAACGACCGATATTCCTCCACCAGCGGGATGCCCAAACGCGCTTCCTGGCCATTCTCGGCGACTATCGCGATTCGCTGGCCGAGGCCGTCGTGCACTGCTTTACGGGCGGGCGCGAGGAGCTCTGGCCGTACCTCGATCTCGATCTGCACATAGGCATCACCGGTTGGCTCTGCGACGAGCGCCGCGCCGGGCTCCTGCAATCCTGTGTCCGCGATATCCCAGAGGATCGTTTGATGATCGAAACCGATGCACCCTATCTTACGCCGCGGGATCTCGAACCCAAGCCCAAAGACGGGCGCAATGAACCCGCCTTTTTACCCCATATCCTGCACCGCCTGGCGCAGCTGCGCGGCCGTGACGCGCGGCAACTGGCGAGTACGACGACGGCGGTGGCCCGACGCTTCTTCCGACTTGGCTAGGGCACAAACCAGGCTTAGCTTAAGCGAACACCGCTCCGCTCTCGAGTTCCCGCGGCACCAAGCGCAATGCCTGCTCGATCACTTCGACACCGGCGCCGCTACGCGCCACTCCAACACTGAGATGCGAGCGCCACGCCCGCGCCCCCGGCCTACCCTGGAATAACCCCAGGAGATGCCGGGTCATGCCAGAGAGGCGCACGCCGGCTGCGAGCTGGCGCTCGATGTAAGGTAGATAGGCTTGGACCAGCTCGTGACGCGTAGGGACAGGCCGGGGGTCGTTGAAAAGCTGAGCATCGGCCTTGGCAAGCAGATAGGGATTTCGGTAGGCCTCACGCCCGAGCATCACGCCATCGACAAACGCCAGCTGCTCCTCGGCTTGCTCCAGCGTGCGCAGACCGCCGTTGAGCACGATCTCGAGCTCGGGGAAATCCCGCTTGAGCTGGTGCACCCGATCGTATCTCAGCGGCGGCCGCGTGCGGTTCTCCTTGGGGCTGAGGCCCTTCAGCCAGGCTTTGCGCGCATGCACGATGAACGTTCGGCAGCCGGCGTTGGCCACGCACTCGACGAACTCGGCCAGTGCCGCATAGCCATCCTGTTGGTCGATGCCGATACGGGTCTTGACCGTAACCGGTAATGCAGTGGCTTGCCGCATAGCGGTGACCAGTTCGGCCACCAAGCCAGGCTCGGCCATCAAGCAGGCACCGAAACGCCCCGCTTGGACACGCTCACTCGGACAGCCGACATTGAGATTGATCTCGTCATAACCATGAACCTCGGCCATACGGGCGCAGTAAGCGAGCTGGAGCGGATCGCTGCCGCCGAACTGGACCGCCACGGAGTGCTCCTCGCTATTGTAGGCGAGGAGCCGCTCACCGCGGCCGTGCCACACCGCTTGGGCCGGCACCATCTCCGTATAGAGCAGCGTGTGGCGCGAACATAGGCGCAGAAAATACCGCGCATGGGGATCGGTACAACCCATCATGGGGGCAACCGAGCACCGCCGGGTGATCAGTGCGCTGGCCATGCTAGTGAATCCCCAAGCTCCGGACCAAGCCATGCCATACCCGAATTTGCGCCCGCTTGCACCGCTCGGCGGCACTGCTCTATTGGATCTATTGGATGTGCTTTGCACCCGGGCGCCGCTCGGTGGAGAATGATCGGCATCCAATAAGGCGCCAATACAGCTTGGCCGACGCTTACGATTAACGAGCCCGCATCAGAACATCCGCGGCGCCCATTCGGGCAAATACGCTTGCCAAGCAGGGCGATTCCCTGCCCCCGCTTGGGAGAATGCCCGTCAGAACGAACCGTCCGAGATTTGACAACGAACCAGATGATGGATGCCACGATTGGTGCCAAGCTTCAGGAGGTACAGGGATACATGAACGATCGCCAACTTTACCAAGAGTTGATGGATGCGGTAACCAAGGCAACCTACAACAATAACTGGGCCGAGGCGAATCGGCTCGGCGCGCAGTTTCGAGAGCGTGGCCTGATCGCCGTTTTCCGCGCCGAGGACAAAACAGTTTATCTCTTACTCGAAGACGAGGCGGAGGAACACCTCAAACCGGGGGATCGGATCCTCGATGACGATTCGCCAAATCCGGCAGAAGAACCATGACCGAGACGAGCAACAACTGCCCCACGCATGAAATTGTGGCAGCCACCGCAGCCATCCACGAAACCAGGCGGTAAACTGCTCAATAATTCAACCCAGAACATGAGCAGATAGGACGGGTAGGTTGCAGGGGGACGCAACAATAACGGTGGAGTTGCTCGAGACCAGCGGCTGCCGACTGTGCGGCGAGGCCGAAGCGATCGTGCGAACTGTTCTAAAGCGTCGGCGCTGCGTGCTGCAGGCGGTTGAAATCGTCGGTGATCCGCTGCTCGAACGCGGCTATGCGGCCCGAATACCCGTTTTGCGCCGAAAGGACTCCGGCGCCGAACTCGACTGGCCGTTTGGCCCAGAAGAGGTGTATCGATTTCTACTTTAGGGGACCGGAATGGGGGCCATATCGACATGGCGGCGAGGATTGGCGCTCGCCGCGTTCATACTTCTCACATCCACCGTACGCGCCGACCCACGAGTTTGGGTCCTCATCGACACCCATCGTGATCTAGCCGAGGTTCTGCGTGGGGATCAGCCGCTTGTACGCTTCGCCAATATCTCATGGGGACGGGGTGGCGTCGCATTGATCCACACTGCGGGCGATGAAACCACTCCTCTGGGTCATTATCGTATCACCCGAATCAAGTATGACAGCCGCTTTCATGTCTTCCTCGAGCTTAATTACCCTACCTTGGCTCACTTGGATCGGGCTTTTCGAGACGGTATCGTCGATACTATGACTTACCAGTATCTACTCGACTACGCCATCGCGCATGGCCGCTTGCCGCAGGCCACGGAACTTGGCGGACACATCGGCATTCACGGTCTGGGCCGGGCCGATCCGAGCATGCACGCCCGGTTCCATTGGACGCAGGGTTGTGTCGCTCTTACCGATAACCAAATCGACCGCCTCCTAGAATATGTGCAAGTGGGAACACCCGTCGTCATCCGGTAACAAGCCTTTTTATTAAAATTTTTATATTTAAAAACAACTACTTATATCTAACCCCCAGACTCGAAAATGGTTATTTGCACAGCAAGGACTTGAAACACTGCTCGGGTATAGTAATGATTTCACGCAGCGGCGGTCGTATAACGCCGCGCCTTAGTAGTCTAGAAATGGAACTCACCAGAGCCGTGAGAGCAACGGCTGGTAAAGAAGAAACAAGGAGATTTTTCATGTCCCGGACGCTGAAAACAACCCTGAAGCTCTCCGCCGCGGTGCTGTCGCTCTTCTTGGTGGCGGGCTGCGCCGATGTACCCCAACAAACGCTCTCTCAATCGGACCTCGAAGGGATAAGCAGCCAAGCAGCGCAAGCCAACGAAACCGCGCAGAATGCCAAAGCTCAAGCCGAAGCGGCCATGGAGGCTGCGACCAACGCACAGGAGATGGCCCAGCAAGCGCAGGGCACGGCCAAATCGGCGCAATTCACGGCTGATCAGAATAGCCAAAAGATCGACCGCATGTTCAAAAAGTCCATGTACAAATAGACTCAGGACGGGTCCAAAACCACCCGGAGCCCCGCTAAGCGGGGCCTTTCGGGGTTAGGTCGCGTTTTCAAAAGCTCGCTCGCGCCCTGAAGCGGGTCGTTGGAATTATGATCGCGATTTTTCGGGCAACCAAGTTTGGAACGAAACCGAATGGCCAACACGCTCTCTCACGTTCTGCGCCGTTTCATCCCTAATCGGGGAACACGCTCACAATCCACCACACGCGCCGGTGGCCGCTGGAAGACAGCCGGGATTACCGTGCTCGTCCTGCTGCTCATCGGCTTCGGACTCACAGCCTATTGGAACCGCTCGCCGGATTTGTTCAATGTAGTGGACGCGGCACAGCAACGCGCCCCAGAGGGCGTCGATCCCACCAAGGTGCCGGGGTTCGTCATGACCGCGACGCTAGCGCATGCCGTCGAGGTGCTGTTGGACAAGCCCGGAGGCTATTTGAGCAACGACATCACCCCGCCGTCCGTGCTAATGGATGATATGGCCAATTGGGAATACGGTGTCGTGATCCAGGTGCGGGATTTCGCGCGCTCGTTGCGCAACGACATAGCCCGTTCGCGCTCCCAATCCGCCGAAGATAAAGACCTCGCCATCGCCGAACCGCAGTTCAGTTTTCCCACCGACAAATGGATATTCCCCGCCACCGAGGGCGAGTACCGCAAAGGGGTAGAGGCTCTGGATCGCTATCTGGCCCGGCTGGCGAAGGGGGAGGCGGAGTTCTTTGCCCGCGCTGACAACCTCGCCGAGTGGCTGACTCTGGTAAACAGACGGCTTGGAAGCCTATCGCAACGTCTCAGTGCAAGTGTCGGAGAACACCAGTTCAACACCATGGGAGGCGTGCCGAGGAGCCGCCAGGCCGGCACCGAACCCAACAAACAGGTTTACAGCAAGACACCTTGGCTCAAGGTGGACGATGTCTTCTATGAGGCGCGCGGCTCGGCTTGGGCAATCATCGAGTTTCTGCGGGCGGCCGAGATCGACTTCCACCACGTCCTCCAGGACAAGAACGCGGTGGTGAGCATGCGCAATATTATACGCGAGCTGGAGAACTCGCAGCGCGCGGTCTGGAGCCCGATGGTGCTGAATGGCAGGGGCTTCGGATTCACGGCCAATTACTCATTGATACTGACCTCCTATCTGGCTCGGGCCAACGCCGCGATACTCGACCTGCAGACGCTGCTTTCGGAAGGCTGATTACGATGGCCGAGCCCAGGGGGATCTCGGGCTCGGCCGACTGCTGCTACCTAAGCAAGGATGTCGCAGCGGCAACGGCCGGACTTTGCCGCGGCTGCCCACCTCGAAAGGAAACCCACCATCGAAGATCACCAACGAACCCGGCGACATGGTGGTCCACGTTTCGTTGCTCGTTAAGGGGCGCGTGGCAATGACGGTCACCACATCGTCGGGAGTGGTGACTTTCGCGAAGTCCACCGTGAGTTCGGCGTCCAACAGCCTTGCCTCACCGAAAGGCGCGCAGCGGGTAAGCCACGCCAAATGCGTGCTGCAGAAAGCATAGAGCACACGACCGTCACTCATGAGTATATTGAAGCTGCCCAGGGCGTGCAGCTCACGCGCCAATCCCGCCAGGTAGCGCCAAAGCGTCTCGCGACGCCGCGGCGGACCGGGAAACCGCTCTCGGAGCCGACCCAAGAGCCAACAGAAAGCGTATTCACTGTCGGTGGTTCCTATCGGGCGGTAATACTCGCTCAAGGGCCAGCGTTTGACCCCCCGCAGCTTGCCGTTATGGGCAAATACCCAAGGCCGCCCCCAGAGCTCGCGCTGGAAGGGATGTGTGTTCTCGAGCGCTACCCGCCCATGAGTGGCCCGACGGATATGGCAGATCACGTTGCAGCTCTTGATCGAATAGCGCAACAGCAAGCGAGCGATCTCCGAGTCGACACTGGGCCGGGGATCCTGGAATAGGCGGCAGCCCCGCCCCTCGTAGAACGCCACACCCCAACCATCGCGATGGGGCCCGGTATGGCCGCCGCGATGCATCAGACCCGTGAAGCTGAAACAGATATCAGTCGGCACATTGGCGCTCATCCCCAAAAGCTCGCACATTGCGGCCGGTCCCTCGTCAAGGCGATCATCCAGGCGCGCGCATGAAATCGCACTGCACGTCTAACAGATGACAAAGGTTTCGCAGAATCGCGGCGGTGGCGCCCCATATGTAGTACGCCTGATACGGTATGGCCCAGTAAGCCATCCTGCGCCCCCGGGATATCAACTCCAGGGGGTGGTAATTGTTCGGATCAAGCACGAACGCTAATGGGACTTCGAAGATTTCGGCGACCTCGGCCGGGTCCGGCACCAACTCTGTGCTCGGTTCGGCAAACCCCACCACAGGATAGACCACGAACCCGGTCCCGGTTCGATAGCGCGGCAGCGCGCCTGTTAATACCACTGACCTCGGTGGCAATCGGATCTCCTCTTCGGCCTCGCGTAATGCCGCGGCGGCCGTCGAGGCGTCAGTGTGCTCGATGCGCCCGCCTGGAAAGCTGATTTGCCCGGCATGCTCGCGTAGATGAGCCGCGCGCCGCGTCAGGATCACCTGAATCCCTCGGCGACGCTCGACCAATGGAACCAGCACCGCCGCCGCGGTAAAATCTTGCTGCTCCGGACCCGCGTCGAGATGAGCTTCCTCGGCAGGCGCGCGGGCAAAACGAGCTTGAATCCAATGGCGAGCGTGTAAGGTATCTTGTGGTGCATTCATAAGCTATTGATATAGACTAACAACTTATTATACAGCTCAGCGGATTGGATGGCTTTCCCGGCAGGTTCCCGAGCGTTTGCCCATCCAATGACTTGCATCTTCCTGTCCCTTAGCCTAACTATTCAACTAAAGAAATACGGCATGATCGGCATACAATATCAACAATCAGCGACCAGAAACTTGGCTCGCAAAATGCGCACCCATCCGCTCACGTTTTTGACAATGGGGATCCTCCTAGGCTTGCTCGCCATGCCGAGCCTCCAGGCAAGCGATGCGGCACGGATGGGTTGGCACTCGCCCGTGCATCCCCAGTTCGAGTTGACCGCCCCACTCTCCAGCCAACTTAATTTCCGATTTGGATTCAGCCGCTTCGATACCTCTGCAGCGACCGATCAACTCCAAAGCGCGTTGGCCGATCAGGCGACACCCGTTTTCTCAGCCTCCGCGCTCGTCGACTGGCAAGTACTCCCAGGCGGCCTGCACCTAACCGGCGGTGCACTCTATGGCGACTTGGGCTGGTCAAACTTAGAGCAGACCCGCGGCGTCGCCGCCCTAGGCCGCTATCGCTCGACCCGCAACGCTGCTCTGCACCAAGACCGCAATTATTTGGATAAAGTCAAACCCTACCTTGGGCTCGGCTGGAAAAACCAGTTTGGGCCCGACGGAAGTTTTCGGTTGCAACTGGACCTCGGTTTGGTCTTCCAGAGCGTGCCGCCAGGTAACGAGAGTTCGCTAAGCCCTGACTACATTAACAGTGCGGGCGCTGATGCCAAGCTCGGACCTACTTTCCAGAATTTCTACTATACACCCATGTTCTCTGCGGGTTTCCGCTACCAATTTTAATCGCGTCGTCAACGCACGATGCCTCTGGCCTGAGTCTACCGAGTACAATGGGCAGTGGTAGGCTCAGGGTTGAGGCACAGACCGTGCATTGTCTAGGGGCGGTTAATGGTATTACGGCAGGCTCGGATACTTTGGAAACATAAAAGCCCGTCGTTGCGCGGCACGTCAACCATGCGGCACCGCACGGCCGATGGCAGAATGGACGCAGGGCCGGGCCGTATCCCCTGCCAGATGACGGTGACCGGTTGAAGCCGGTCGAAGCGGAAATGCTGAATTGCGAGTAATCACTTCGGCATACTGTGCAAGATCTGCGTTGCAACGAGGAAGCACCCGTGGCCGAATCCATCTTGGATCTACTGGACGCCCACCATGGAATCGTCTGCGCAGTCGGTGCCGGTGGCAAAAAGACCACACTGTATCGTCTTGCCGCTGTACATCCCGGCAAGGTCGGAATAACCACCACAGTGTTCATGGCGCCCTTCCCACGCGCGCTGCAGGCCGCCCGCGTTATCGCCCCCCAACCAGAGCTCCCGGCGGCGGTCATTGCAAGCGCTCGGGAAAATCGTCAGGTCCTCTTCGCATGCCCATCCGAGAAAACAGGACGCCTTGGCGGATTATCGGTGGATGCCGTGCAGCCGTTGCACGAAAGCGCCGGGTTCGACCTGACCCTCGTCAAAGCCGATGGCGCCAGGATGCGACAAATCAAAGCGCCGGCGGCGCAGGAACCCAACATCCCGAGCGGCACCGATGTGGTGTTATTTCTCGTTTCCGCCGGTGCTATCGGCCAACCTCTGGATGAGACGATCGCGCACCGCGTCGACCGCTTGGAGCTCGTCACCGGCGCGCGCCGTGGTGAACCGCTCGAGCCGCATCATGTAGCCCGGCTACTGACTTCCGCAGCCGGAGCGCGGCAGAATGCGGAACACGCCCAGTTAATCCCGGTCATCAATCAGGTCGACACCCCAGAGCGGCGCCGCCAGGCCCGCGCGGTGGCCGAACAGGCCTTGGCCGAGGGTGAGTTTCTAAACCGCATCGTGCTCACCTCCATGCACAGGGCCAATCCCATAGTAGATGTCATCCGGCGGACCTGAGCTGAGCGCGCACCTGTGCTAGTCTGCTTCTACGACTAAGCGGGCCGGAGTCCCGAGCAAACCAGATAGCAATGGCCGCAGGCGGCGGTGGCCCTGCCAAACCGGTGCGCCGTAGTCATCGTGCGCAACCCATAGTTAGCCCCAACTTAAGACCACATTAGAGGGAAGACGAAACCATGAGCGGCGATTACCCGCTCGATCGCATTACCGGCGTAATCCTGGCCGGTGGCCGAGCCACCCGTATGGGTGGTGTGGATAAAGGTTTGGTCGCGCTGAATGGCCGCCCTTTAGTGGCTCATGTACTGGCAGCCCTGCGACCGCAGGTTGCAACAGTATTGATCAACGCCAATCGCAATCTCGAGTCCTATGCTGAACTGGGCTGTCGCGTCATAACCGACGCTCAGCAAGGCTATCCCGGACCACTTGCCGGAATCGCCGCCGCACTTGAACAAGCCGAAACCCCTTGGGTGCTCACGGTCCCGTGCGACGGCCCGTTGTTGGCCGCAGACCTCGGACCGCGCTTATATCAAGCCTTGCAGAGCCGCGGCGCCGAGGTGGCCACGGCGCGGGCGAACGAGCGGTTGCACCCGGTGTACGCTCTGATCCCAACTTGGTTAGAGGACAGCGTGCGGGACTACCTGGCCGCGGGAGAGCGCAAACTCATCGCCTGGCTACAACATCGACGGCTGGCCATCGCCGATTTCTCGGACGAGAATGAACGCTTCATCAATTTGAATACCATCGAAGAGCGTGACGCCCTGGCCTTGCGATTGGCGGGTCATCACGCCGGAACCCGGAGGAAGGCATGAGCACGACCGGAGGCGAGATCAAAGCGCACAAGGGCTGCGGCCATGACGGCCCATCCATGTCGGTGGACGAGGCGCGGCGCCGAGTTCAGGCGGCATTGCAACCACCGGGGGTGGTGGTGCATCTGCCGATCAGGGACGCGCTGGACCGAGTGCTCGCCGCAGATATTTACTCCCCAATCGATGTGCCCGGTCACGCGAATTCGGCCATGGACGGCTATGCGCTGCGCGCGAATGATCTGGCGGCTCCCCTGACGGTGATCGGGACGGCACTTGCCGGCCATCCCTTCGCCGGCGAGGTCGGCGCCGGCGAGTGCGTGCGCATTATGACCGGTGGAGTGGTGCCGGCGGGCGCCGACACCGTCGTAATGCAGGAGCGGGTGCGGCGCGAGGGCGACCGTGTATGGGTCGATGGCGAGCACCGACTGGGGGAAAACATCCGCCCGGCCGGCGAGGATCTCACCAAGGGCGCGATCATCCTGCACCGAGGTCGGCGCCTGACACCGGCCGACCTCGGACTGCTCGCCGAGATTGGGCAGCCCGAAGTCGCGGTACACCGCCGCCTGCGGGTGGCTTTCTTCTCTACCGGCGATGAACTGCGCAGCGTGGGTGAACCGCTCCAGCCCGGTGAAATCTATGACAGCAACCGCTATACGCTGCATGGCATGCTGCAGCGGCTTGGCGCCGAAATACTGGACTTTGGCGTCGTGCGGGATAACCGCGCCGCACTGGCACACGCGCTGGATACCGCAAGCGCCAATGCCGATGTCGTAATCACCTCGGGCGGGGTCTCCGTCGGCGAAGCCGATTATGTCACCGAATTGCTTGCAGCGCGTGGCACCGTCGAGTTCTGGACGATCAACATCAAACCGGGCCGGCCGCTCGCCTTCGGCCGCCTTGGCAATGCGGCGTTCTTCGGTCTACCGGGCAATCCGGTCTCGGCCATGGTCACATTTTATCAGGTGGTGCAACCGGCTTTGATCTATCTGGAAGGCGAAGCGCCCCACGCTCCCATGCCCGTGACCGCCCGGTGCACCGATGCGCTACGCAAAAAAGGACGGCGCCGGGAATACCAGCGGGGTATCCTCTCCACCGCAACCGACGGCATGTTGGAGGTGCGCAGCACGGGCCCCCAAGGCTCGGGTATTCTGCGCTCCATGAGCGAGGCCAACTGCTTCATTGTGCTGGTCGAGGAGTGCGAAGGCGTCGCCGAGGGCGAGTGGGTCAGGGTGGAGCCTTTTGCCGGCTTGGTTTGATGCCCCACGCCCATTCCCGGCGCCTCGGCTGGGTCGGCACAGGCTTGGCCCGTCCAGCGAGGGGCTGAACCCGAAGCCGGTTCGATAGCAAGACAACTGTGCCATTGCAGGCGCTTACCCCGAATAGGGTGTTGGAAGCGCCGCTTGCCGGAGATCATCGCAGTTGGTTCATACGTTTGCGGCACTTGCGATTTCGCTCGCGGTGGGGCTTCTGATCGGGCTCGAGCGGGGCTGGGAGCAACGCGATGAGGAAGAAGGGCAACGCGTTGCGGGCATTCGAACGTTCATGCTTATCGGGCTTTTGGGCGGCATCACAGCGCTACTGGCCGTGCGCTACGGCGCCATAATCCTGGCCTTCGGCCTCCTTGGCGTTGCGGTGGTCAGCAGCACCGCCTATTTCGTCACCACTCAGACCAGCCGCCAATACGGAATCACCAGTCAGGGGGCCTTTCTGGCCACCTATGCTCTGGGAGCCGCCGCCGCCTCGGGCTATCCGGAGGCGGCCGCCGCGGCCGCCGTGGTGATTGCCATCGTGCTCGGTCTCAAAGAGGAGATGCACGGCTGGCTGCAGCGACTCGACCGCAATGAGCTGATCGCCGCCCTGCAGCTGATGATGCTCTCCATCGTGGTGCCGCCCTTGCTCCCCAATCGCAGCTTCGGGCCGTTAGAGGCGGTCAATCCGTTTCGGATCTGGTGGTTTGTCGTCTTGATCGCGGGGATCTCTTTCATCGGCCACTTTGCCATCCGGATCGCCGGGCCGGGGCGTGGGGTACTGCTAACCGGCGTGCTCGGTGGACTGGCCTCTTCCACGGCATTGACACTCAACTTCGCCCGTTTCGGCCGCGGCCGACCCGCCGCTCACCCGCTGCTGGCAATCGGCATCGTGCTGGCGACCGGCACCGTCTTTCTGCGCGTGGCGGCCTATGTCAATGCGCTCAGCCCCACGCTCGGGCTGCGCCTGCTGCTGCCTCTGCTCAGTCTGGCGCTGCTGAGCTACGCCATCGCCGTGTTGGCCTGGCTGAGCGAACGCGGCACGTTAGTGCCGCCAACATTGCAGCCCAGCAAGCCGTTCCAGCTCCGAGTGGCGCTGCAATTCGGGCTCATCCTAGCCTTAATTACCCTGTTAAGCGAGGCCGCACGACGACTGTTCGGTGAGACGGGGATTTACGGCCTGGCAATCGTCACCGGCCTCTCCGGTGTCGATGCCATCACATTGTCGCTGATCTACATGGCGGAAGGCCCCTTGCGCACGGGGATCGCTGCGAAAGCGATCCTGTTGGCCGCCGCCTCCAACAGCGTCATGAAGGCCGTGTTGGTCGGCCTTCTCTGTGGCGGCTCACTCGCCCGGCGTATTGCCCTCTACGCCGTTGCCTTGCTGGGCGTAACGGCACTATGGATTTGGTCGATACCGTAGCGCCGGCCTCTGCGCGGAGTCCAGCTCGCCTGCCCCGAACAGCCAACCCCCTCAACCGTTTGCCGAACTCGATGCCTCGCAAGCCCAAGGGCGAAAGAAAGGTATTACGGTCACGCGGCTGCGATATCGGGTCCTCATATCACCGCTCCGCTCGACAGCCGGCCATTTATCCGGTTACCTATACGATAAATTGCATTCTATCGGAGCCGCCACCGTCTCTTTATTGTCACTACCCGAGTATGCAATCCGTGTCGACGATCGATCATCTGATAAGTCTCCTCAACCCGATCATACCCTGGCTAATCGCCCTTTCCGTGATCACGTTGTTGATCAGCGTGATCGCCGTGCCCTGGGTCGTCACTATCGTACCCGCCGATTATTTTACTCACCGTTTCCGCCGCCGCCTGCACCGCCGTGGCAACAACTCAGCGGGCATTTGGCTCTGGCTCATGGCGAAGAACCTGCTCGGCGGGATTCTGGTGATGCTGGGCTTGATCATGCTGGTAGCGCCCGGACAAGGCATACTGACTATACTGATCGGGCTGGGCATAGCCGATTTCCCCGGTAAATATCACCTGGAGCGACGGCTGGTCGGTCTGCCGGGTATCCTGCGCACCATCAACTGGATTCGACGGCGTCACGGCCGTCCCCCACTGGAGGCGCCGCCTTGAACCGGCTCGGCGGCGCACCCGGCACCATCGAAGCCGGCGATCGAATCACTCACGATTTGGGAGGAGACGGCGGCACCAGCGCCGTGCTGGAACGGCTCTGACAGCTACTGTCACCCTTCCTGTTCGCTTTGCTCCCTAACACAAGTGCAGCTGAGCAAGAAGTGACCATCAGTACAGCAGTAGGAGATAGAGGTTTTCCGTTCTCACCAGATGCTCGATATAAGCAGAGCAGCATCACGGCGCAGAATATTCTCGATTTCCCTAGTCGAACAGTTGCCCCGCCGAATCCATACGATCTTGGCCAAAAGGGTGGCAACTCCACACCATCCAAGTCGTACATACCGTGCGTGACCCACGAAGGTAGACTACAGTTGCTTCACTGAGGATCATGGGGTCACCCTATTGACCGGAACGCTGTTCATGGTCAGGGCGCAAGGAGGCTGCCGCAGCCTTGTTGATACGAGCAGAAGAAGGTACAGCGCAGTGGAAATCCGTGCAGCGATAGCAACCGCGGCAAAACAGCCGCTAACCGTCGAGACGGTGACGCTTGACGGCCCCAAGACGGGGGAAGTGCTGGTCGAAATCAAGGCTACCGGCGTGTGCCATACGGACGAGTTCACTCGTTCGGGGGCCGATCCCGAAGCGCTGTTTCCGTCCATCCTCGGCCACGAAGGCGCCGGCATCGTCGCGGAGATCGGCCCCGAGGTGAAATCTCTCAAGCCCGGGGATCACGTCATTCCGCTATATATACCCGAGTGCCGAGAGTGCAAATTCTGCCTCAGCGGCAAAACCAACCTCTGCGGGGCCATACGGGAAACCCAGGGTCGTGGTGTCCTACCCGATGGCACCAGTCGCTTTTCGCGCAACGGCGCGCCGATCCACCACTACATGGGAACCTCCACCTTCGCCAACTACACGGTGGTACCGGAGATCGCGTTGGCGAAAATCCGCGAAGACGCCCCGTTCGAAAAGGTCTGCTACATCGGCTGCGGCGTCACGACCGGGCTCGGCGCCGTGATCAATACCGCCAAGGTGCAGCCCGGCGACAACGTGGTGATCTTCGGCTTGGGCGGCATTGGGCTTAATGTGATTCAAGGCGCCCGCCTGGCCGGCGCTGACATGATCATTGGCGTGGACATCAACCCCGCCAAGCGGCCATTGGCCGAAAAATTCGGCATGACCCATTTCGTCAACCCGCAGGAAATCAAGGAAGATCTGGTGCCTTACCTCGTCTCCCTCACAAAGGGAGGAGCCGATTACAGCTTCGAGTGCGTAGGCAATACCAAGTTGATGCGGCAAGCCCTCGAATGCTGCCATAAGGGCTGGGGAACCAGCATCATCATCGGCGTGGCCGGCGCCGGCGAAGAGATCAGCACCCGACCTTTCCAGCTCGTTACCGGTCGGGTATGGAAAGGAAGCGCCTTCGGCGGCGCCAAAAGCCGCACCGACGTGCCGAAAATCGTCGACTGGTACATGGAAGGTAAGATCAACATTGATGATTTGATCACCCATGTCATGCCGTTGGAGCGCATCAACGAAGCCTTCGAACTGATGCACAAAGGCGAATCGATCCGCAGCGTTATCCGCTTCTAAACGTCTCAGAGCATGCGTGTGCAAGTGTGCGACAGGCAAACGGCTGCCAGACCGGCCAGAGGGGCCTCTTCCGATGACGAATGAGAATATGGAGCTCAGCGAACGCCATCGCTGCTTCGGCGGGCAGGTCGAATTCTATCGACATTGGTCCACAGCGTGTAACACGACAATGCGCTTCTCGATCTTCCGGCCGCCCCAGGCGGCGCATGGCAAGGTGCCAGTGCTCTACTGGCTATCGGGACTCACCTGCACCGAAGAAAACTTCATGGTGAAATCCGGCGCCCAGCGCTACGCCGCCGAGCACGGGATCATGCTGGTGGCGCCGGATACGAGCCCACGCGGGCTGAATCTGCCGGGCGAGGACGATACTTATGATTTCGGCAGCGGCGCCGGTTTTTACGTTAATTCAACACAGGCTCCCTGGAGCGCGCACTACCGCATGTACGACTACGTCGTGGAAGAGTTGCCGGCGCTGATCGCCAGCACCTTCCCTGCCGATATGCAGCGGACCGGGGTATTCGGCCACTCCATGGGCGGCCATGGCGCGCTGACGGTAGCGCTGCGCAATCCCGAGCGCTATCGCTCGGTCTCGACATTCGCCCCGATTTGCGCTCCAAGCCTCAGTCCCTGGGGGAGAAAAGCGTTCAGCGCCTATCTCGGCTCGGATGAAAGCGCTTGGCAGCAATACGACGCGCACCACCTCGTGCGGAGCACCGCCGGCCGGCTGCCCTTGTTCGTCGATCAGGGAACAGCCGATCAGTTCATCACAGAGCAACTCATGCCTTGGGAACTTGAGAAAGCCTGCCGGGAACTCGACTACCCTTTGACGCTGCGCTTCCAAGCCGGCTTTGATCACAGCTATTATTTCATAAGCACTTTCATGCGCGATCACCTGGCGTATCACGCGAGCGCGCTCGGTGCCGCAGGGGCGCTCCCTTGGACGCTTGCCTAATGGGATGTCTTCGCAGGCGGCAACACTGAGCAACTGGCCAGAACGCGACCGTTGCAGAAGATCGCCACCAAATACAGCCCGGCCAACGAGGCGAACGCTCCAATCTATTTTTCATTGCAAATTTTGGATGATCGGCATAACCGATGACAGAGGTCAGCTCTCGGCACAGATCTTCTTTGAAGACTCTGTATAGATTAGGGCAGGAAGTTACCAATGAAGCTGACGGCTATTATTGAACGCGAAGGTGATGGATATGTAGCGCTGTGTCCAGAGCTGGATATCGCAAGCCAGGGCGATACGATTGAACAGGCTCGGGACAATCTCCAGGAAGCACTGGAGCTTTTTTTTGAAGAGGCATCACCCGAAGAAGCTAAGCGCCGTCTTCATGGCGAGATTTTCGTAACCCAGGTCGAGGTAGCTGTTGGGTAGGCTTCGAGTCCTTTCTGGCAAGGAGGTGTGCGCTGTCTTGTCCAAATACGGCTTTGTGGAAGTGCGTAGACGCGGTAGCCATATCGTAATGCAGAAGAAGTCGCCCCAAGGCACGATAACCGTTCCAGTACCCGATCATAACGAAATCCGTACTGGCACATTGCAATCCATAATCCGGCAATCGGGTGTGCTACGTGGTGAGCTTGAGTCATAAAAGCAAAGGTGCTCTAAGAGCTTGTCCACAATCCACTGCTACGGTGCCGTAGCTCTGCCCGGTGAGCGAGTCCTCTCCGCAGAGGAAGGCGCGGATCCGTTATTTCCCTTTTCTCCGCAGCTCTACGATCAGCGCGAGGGCGGACCGCAGGTTCCGAGGCATTGGCGGAGCGGGTGCTACCGGACGGAAAGGCCGTTTATACTGCCTATACGCCGAGAGACATGCGGGACCGCCGATGAACAACCCGTCCGATCGCCACCCCGTGAGCGCCGGCATAGTGCCGCCGGCGAACGATTACGCCGTCGGCCTGATCGGGCAACTTCGTTGACAAACACCGGACAGCTAGACAGCGTGTGTGCCCGCCAGCCTGGTTAGCCGTTTATCGAAGGTATAAACATCCAACCCCTCGCGCTGCGCCTGGGTAAGAATGACACAGTCAGAGAAATCGGCCTGGCTGGCATTGAACAGGTCCAGCGCCTTCTGAGTGATCACTTCGTCTTGGAGCACAAAGGCGGTGTTGGTATGCAGGTGAGTAAGTACAGTAAGCACGGTTGCCTTATCCAGACGATAAGCGCTTTCTAGGGCCTGTCCTCAATTGAGCCAGATGACGGCGGCGGCGAGATGGATGGCGGCGAGGAAGTTGCGAGCGGTCTTATCGTAGCGCGTGGCGATGGCGCGGAACTGCTTGAGCTTAGCGAAGAAGTT
>JAGFJL010000172.1 GCA_024102725.1 Nitrococcus mobilis | reverse complement strand
CAATTACCGCCGCCTGTCCAAGGACTACGAAATTCTGCCGCTCACAGCCGAAAACATGGTGCGAATCGCTATGCTGCGCCTCATGCTCGCAAAATGCGCATAACATTTACCCAGACAGCTTCTGAGCCTGCCGTCCACCAGCAGCTCGGCGTTGGTCAGCAGCTCCTCATCGCCCCACTCGGTGATGCGGGGATTGACCGCTTTACGTGCCCAACGCTGGCGAAAGGCCTGCAACGCTTCGGGTGCAAGATCGGTCAGTCCTGCCTCGCAGGTCTGAGCGGAATGGTCTGGGCCGGTCTCGGCGAACATCACTTGCAGCTCGGCTGCCGGGATCGGCACGAGATCGTCTCCGGCGCGACGCAGGTAACGGCCATTGTGCTCCCAGGCGGTGCCGGCCAATCGCGCGGGAACATGAACGATCAGCAGCCGCTTGCCTTCATACTGCACTTCTTCGATGGGGACGCGATGATGCAGGTGCTGATACAAGCCGGCTTCGGTTCGTCCAGGCTCAGCGAATGCAGCCGTTCCAACAACTTCCCGCGGTCGTTTGTCGGTGGCACCGAGCAGAATGGTGCCGCCGCCCTCATTGGCCAATGCAACGCAGTAATCGGCCAGCTTGTCGAACTGATAGTTGCTCCGGGCGGACTTGAATTCCAACCGCTCGCCTTCGGGCTCCGATAGCCACCGCGCGCGATTTGGTCTGCGGACGTCATGCCTGATATTCGGTAAAGCCGGCAACCAGCGCGGCGAACGAAGTGGGCGGATGGCGCTCGAATCCACCCTGGTCCACATACACGAAGCGGTAGGCCGGGCCGCCTTCGGCCTGGCTTGCTTCGGTGGCATCCGTGCACCACTGGCGCAGGCGGGTCATCTTCTGCGGCAGGTCGATCTCGGCGCGGCCCTTGGTCTCTACGATCCAGACGGTGCCGTCCGGCGTCTTCACGAGGAAGTCGGGCACATAGCTGGACAGATCGCCCTCGGCCTTGACGTAGTCGATCTTGAAGCCGACCGCGAGGTAATTCTTGGCGAAGCTCGCCACGTCGGGGGCGTCATCCAGGAAACGAGCGAACTTGAGCTCGAAGCCGCCGCCGGTTGGCTCGGGCACCATCATGTTGAAGACGGATCGCTTCGCGGGGAGGTATTCGCGGTTCTCGGTGCGGAACGGCCGGGTATGGCGCAGGCGGATGTAGTTCTCGATACGCGAGCTGCCGCTGTCCCGGACGGTGAGAGCGTTGATGGCGGCCTTGAAGCGGTCGAACACGATCTTGCCGGCGTCCGGTTCGGCGAGGTTGCGCAGCACCATTGGGTCGTCGAGGTCGACGGGCGCATTCTCGAAGAGACGGTCGCGCAGCAAGGCGCGCACCTGGGGGTACAGCAGGTCGTAGCCGCCGACCAGGCGCAGCTCCTTGAGGATCTGACGGGCAAAGAAGCCGACCACCGGGCGATGGTCCACTGAGCCGAAGTCGTCCAGCTCCACCGTGTGATGCACCTCGCCATCGAGCATGGTCTTGAAGACGATCTCGCGGGTTTCCTCGGGCGTGAACGGCTTGAGCGGGATCGGTGTGTGCGTGAAGCCCGCCGGGTCCAGTGCGGCCAAGTCCTTGTATTCCCGGTTGAAGCGGCGGGAGAGCCTGGGGATGGCGATGTCCAGCGCGTCCAGGTCCTTGTCCGGATTGCCCTCGTCCACTTCCACCACCAGTGACTGCTGCCGGGCGGCATCCTGGCCCATGGGTTTGCGTTCGAACTCGACGCCTTCGGTCTTGATCGACTCCACGAACTCCATGAAGGCGCGGATACCCATAATCGAGACGTGCTCCGCCGTGTCGCTGCCGAAGTACATACGGCGCAGGCCGCGGCCGAGCGTCTGTTCGGGCAGGATGTTGCTCGGGGCATTGTAGGCGCGCAGGCCCACGATGGTGGTGACGTTGCGCACGTCCCAGCCTTCCTTGAGCATCAGCACAGAGACGATGGCTTTGTAGGGACTTTCCCAGCCATCGATCTCGTTGGATGCCCGGCGCAGCTTCTCCAGCTCGTCCCTGGCCTTCTTGCCCAGCGCCTCGTGTTCCGCGGCGCTCTTGCGCCATTCCTCCACGCCCAGCCGCAGATAGTCGGCGTAGCGCTCCTCGAAGATGGCGCTGGGCTGCTCGTTGAGGCGGGCGATGCTGGCGGCATCCGGCAGCGTCGGGTGCTTGACCACGTTCTGGTGGATGGCCTCGACCAAGGGATAGTCGGAGACCGTCTGGACGAAGATGGCGCCGTTGTTGTGCTTGGGTGTGGCGGTGACGTCGATCTGCAGCGCGAGGCGAGTGTCCTTCTGCAGCATCCGGTGGTGAATGTCCTGAATCGACTTGAACCACGCCATGCGCTCGTCGTGTACGTGATGGGCCTCGTCGTTGAACACGGCCAGCTCGTCGATCTCGCGCACGATTTCCCCCAGGTCGGTCTGGCTGTCGGTGGTCTTACCAGCCGGCTTGGGGCCGAAGGGCGCGAGGAAATAGTCGCTCAGATCGTCGTCGTCCAGCGAGGGCTCCCTGAGGTCGCCGAGGTAGACGCGGTGGATGTTGGTCAGGAACAGGTTGCCGATCGGCCAGACGATGCGCACGTCGTCCTGGATGTGCAGGGTGATCTGGAAGTCATCACGCCAGTTGCGTCCAGCGAAGCCGTTGTCGGGCAGCACCGGATCGTTGAAGAAGATCTTCAGCCCGTCAAAGTCGGCGCGCAGGCGATCCAGCACGATGATGTTCGGCGCGATCACGAGCATGTTGCGGGCCAGCGCCGAATCCGCTTCGTAGAGCCTGTGGAAGTAGCTCCACGCGATCAGCAGGGACAGCACCTTGGTCTTGCCGGAGCCGGTGGCCATCTTGCCGACGTAGCGCGGCCAATCCTCCGGGAACATGCCGGCGGAGACGGCACCGGAGGCATCGAAGCGCATCAGATCGAACTTGTCGCGAGCGCGGCGGACGTCATAGAGCCAGATGACGGTTTCCACCGCCTCGCGCTGCGCGAAGTAGTACTGGAAGCGGCTCAGGCGGCCGTCGGCCGTCTCGATCATGTGATCGGTGCGGAACCACCATTGCAACAGCGCCCTCGATGTGGCTGTGGCGTCCGGATAGCCGCGCTCGCGCCAGCCGCCGATCTCCTGGCGGATGTTGGCGACGAGCGGTGGCAGCAGTTTCTCGTAGGCGGTGGTGCGCAGGTCTTCCGCGGCCGGGAACCAGCGCTGGTCCGGCCGCGGTATTGCGTAAGGTGATTTCGGGAAATCGGGATGAAGCGCCATACCCCCTCGCACCGAAGCAGCTTCGCGCAGGCGACGTCATGGCTTTTCCGGCTGAGCGGGAAACGTGAGTGCCCATTGTATTGTTCGTGATCGGCAAGCCGAATACGGCCTACCCGAGCGAAGCAGGACTCACCACAATGCGATGACTCCTCCTTCGAGGGCAAACGATACCGTACCCAGGCGTTCCACACCACGCACGCGCCGCTGTAATTGCCTTCTGACCCGGCGTTTGAATCGGTCATCGCCTAGGCATTATGGCTTTCGCGTGGTGGGGTGCTGGCCCCCGCGAGGTCCTTATCACGGGTTGACGCATTGTCAGAGCCGCACGAGTGTGAACACTCAGTAATGCGGCAATCAATCCGCGGAGATCAGCATGATCCACGGTCGAAGCAAACGCCCGGGGCCGCACATCTCCGAACCCTCATCGGAGAACTGTCATATGATTCAATCAATGGTTCTGCCCGCTTGACGGCGAAAGTCAAAACGTCTCAGTTCACCTTATGGAGGGCGCGCTTGTGCACGCTGAGGGCCGCTTCGTGCATGGCCTCGGAGAGTGTCGGGTGCGCGTGCACGGTACGAGCCAGATCCTCGGCGCTGGCAGCATATTCCATGGCAAGGACCGCCTCGGCGATGAGCTCCGAAGCCTGCGGCCCGAGGATGTGTACGCCGAGAATTCGATCGGTTTCACCGTGGGCGATGATCTTGATCAGGCCAACCGGCTCGTCCATGGCGCGGGCGCGACCGTTGGCGCCAAAGCTGAAGCTGCCGACCCGGTAGGGTTCCGCCGTAGACTTGAGCGCCTGCTCTGTCTGCCCAACCCAGGCAATTTCAGGGTGAGTATAGATTACCCAGGGAATGACATCGTAGTTGACCTCCCCGGCCTGGCCGGCTAGGCGCTCGGCCACCATGACCCCTTCCTCGGAGCCTTTGTGGGCGAGCATCGGGCCCCGAACCGCATCACCCACGGCGTAGACTCCGGGCAGATTGGTCTCGCAATGCTCGTTGACGTGGATGAAACCCTGCTCATCGGTCAGCAAATCTGCATCTTCGATGGCCAAATTTTCGGTACGCGGCCGACGACCCACCGCCACGATGAGCCGATCGACCTGGATGTTGTGCTCGCCATCTTGATCTTCGTAGTGGACACTGAGTGTCTTGCCTTGACGCACTTCGGTGACACGGCTACCCAAGCGGATATCCAAGCCTTGCTTGGTCAGCAGGCGCTGGGCCTCGCGGGCCAGCTGTTGATCGACAGTGGCCAAGAAGTTTTCCATGGCCTCCAGCAGAACCACTTTCGAGCCCAGGCGGTTCCAAACGCTGCCCATCTCCAAGCCGATGACCCCGGCGCCGATGATGCCCAGGCGCTTGGGTACCTCGGGGAATTCCATGGCGCCGGCGGAGTCGACGATGCGCTCGCCATCGAGCGGCGCAGCATCGAGAGTCATGGGCTGCGAGCCGGCAGCCAGGATTACGCTCCCGCCCTGTAGCATCTCGGAGTCACCCTCGTGCGGGCTGAACTCCACCCGGCGATCTTCGTGCAGCGTGCCGTGTCCGGGTAGCCATTGAATTTTGTTCGCTTTGAAAAGCTGCCTTATGCCCCCGGTGAGATCGGCGACGATCTGATCCTTGCGCTTGAGCATTGCTCCGAGATCCAGTTCGACATCGCGGAGCCGGATTCCGTGGCGGGCGAGTCCCGTGCTTGCGTAATGGTATTGTTGGGAAGAATCCAGCAATGCCTTGGAGGGGATGCAGCCGATGTTCAGGCAGGTTCCGCCCAGTGCGGGTTGGCCTCCTTTGTCGATGAACTCATCGATCACTGCAGTGTTCAATCCCAGCTGCGCGCAGCGTAACGCCGCTACGTACCCTGCCGGTCCCGCACCAATGACAATGACATCGAACGATCTTGTCATAATCTCTCCTGTGAGTACTTTAGGCCGGCCTTGAGCGAGTTGCCGAATCGGGTTCAGACCTCGAGCAGCAGGCGGGAGGGATCCTCGATCAATTCCTTGATGGTAACCAGAAATTGTACGGCCTCGCGGCCGTCTATGATGCGGTGATCATAGGAGAGCGCTAGATACATCATAGGGCGTACGGCCACTGCAGCGTTTTCCACCACCGGTCGGTCTTGGATTTTATGCATTCCCAGAATCCCGCTTTGGGGCGGGTTCAGGATAGGAGTGGACATCAATGAGCCGAAGACTCCCCCGTTGGTGATGGTAAAGGTCCCGCCGGTGAGTTCGTCGATGTGGATCTTGCTCTCCCGGGCACGCCGGCCGAAATCGGCGATCGCCTGCTCGATTTCGGCAAAGCCGAGCTGATCGGCATCGCGCAGCACCGGCACCAGCAAACCCCGCTCGGTCGATACGGCGATGCCGATGTCGTAGTAGCCGTGATAGATGATGTCCTTGCCATCGATCGAGGCGTTGACCGCGGGGAAGCGTTTGAGCGCCTCGATCACGGTTTTCACGAAGAAAGACATGATGCCGAGTTTGATGCCGTGATGGCGCTCGAAACGCTCCTTATAGCGATTCCGCAACGACATGATCGGCTGCATGTTGCATTCGTTGAAGGTTGTGAGCATCGCCGTGCTCTGTTGGGCTTCCACGAGCCGCTCGGCGATGCGTTGGCGCAGCCGGGTCATGGGCGCACGGCGCTCGGGTCGTTTACTCGGATCGGTCGAGGGCGTCCAGCGTGCTTCGCTTGCCGCACTCTTCGATGACTGTGCGCTCTGGTGGGATGCCTGCTCGGTCTCCGCGCTCTCGCCGGGTGACTCGTCTTTCCCCGGAGTCGGTTGCTCATGTGATGCCAGGTGGCGGATGATGTCTTCCTTGGTAATCCGTCCGTCTCGCCCCGTGCCCTCGATTTGTGTGGGGTCCAGTTCATGTTCGACCACCATACGGCGCACCGCGGGGCTCAAGTTGTCGTTGCGCTGCGCTGCGGCGTCGGACTCGACGGTGCGGCTCTTGGCCTCATCGTCGCCTTGGCCCGGGGCGGGGCTCGGTGCCTTGCTGCCGTCCTCGTCATGGGCCGAGGCTGGCTCTTCGGCCTGGTTGTCCGCCGCGTCCTGGGTGTTGGTCTCGCCCTGTTCCAGGCGGGCGAGGACTTCGTCCGCAGCTACCGTGGCCCCTTCGTCTTTAAGGATCTTGCCGAGTATTCCGTCGCGTGGGGCAGGAACTTCAAGGACGACTTTGTCGGTCTCGAGGTCTACCAGATTTTCATCGCGTGTCACCCGATCGCCCGGTTTTTTGTGCCAGCCTACGACGGTTGCCTCGGTAACGGACTCTGGTAGCGCCGGTACTTTGACTTCGATGCTCATCGGCTCCTCGTTTCCTTTTCGTTCAACCCATCGGGTTGCGTTGTTGTGTCTTGCCCAGCCCGTGAGCCGTCAGCCATAAGGCCGCCGGGGAACATCAGCCCAACGCCTCGTCAATGAGCTTGCGTTGCTGCTCGTGGTGCAGCTTGGCGTAGCCAACAGCCGGCGAGGCCGAGGCTTCGCGTCCGGCGTAGCGCAGCGTTTGGCGTTTGGACATGCAGTGCAAGAAGTGATGTTGCGTCGCATACCATGCGCCCTGATTTTTCGGCTCCTCCTGACACCAGACGATCTCGGTGGCCTGCTCGTAGCGTCGCTGGAGCAGGTTCGAAAGCACCCGCTCGGGAAATGGGTACAGTTGTTCGATGCGTATGATCGCCACGTCTTGCAGCTCACGCTTGCGCCGCTCCTGCAGCAGATCGAAGTAGACTTTACCGCTGCACAGGATGATCCGGTGCATCTGCCCGGCGCCGAGCGCGTCGATCTCATCGATGACGAGCTGGAATGTCCCCTGGGAGAGCTCGTCGAGTGCCGAGGTCGACAGCTTGTGGCGCAATAGGCTTTTGGGCGTCATGACGATGAGCGGCTTGCGGTAGGGGCGGATCATCTGTCGTCGGAGCATATGGAAGAACTGAGCGGGAGTGCTCGGTATGCAAACCTGGATATTCTGCTCGGCCGCCATTTGCAGAAAGCGCTCGAGGCGGGCCGAGGAATGCTCTGGGCCTTGGCCCTCGTAGCCGTGCGGCAGGAACAAGACCAGGCCGCAAAGACGGCCCCACTTGGCCTCGCCGGAGGCGATGAATTGGTCAATCACCACTTGCGCCCCGTTGGCGAAATCACCGTACTGAGCCTCCCAAATGGTCAGGCAATTCGGCTCGGCTGTGGCATAGCCGTACTCGTAACCAAGTACGGCTTCCTCCGAGAGCAACGAGTCGATGATCGTGAACTCCACCGGCTCGCGGGGGATTTGCTTAAGCGGTATGTGAGCGGAGCCGTCTTTAGCGTTATGGAGTACCGCATGACGATGGAAGAAGGTGCCACGGGCGCTGTCCTGACCGGTCAGGCGTATCCTGTAGCCTTCTTCGAGCAAGCTCGCGTAGGCCATGGTCTCGGCGAAACCCCAGTCTATGGCCAACGCTCCCGCCGCCATCTTGCTGCGGTTTTGCATTATGGCGGCCACCCGGCGGTTGAGCTCCATGCCTTCCGGTAGCTTATCAAGGCGCTCCTGAAGATGCCGAACGCGCTCCAGCGCCACCCGGGTATCCACTTTGTCGGCCCATTGTTTGTTGAAATAGGACGGCCAATCCACCAGGTAATCGCTGGTTACGCCATGCAGCACATGCGGCGCGACAATTCGTTGCTCGTCGAGCGCATCGCGGTAATTGTGCTGCATTTGTCGGATCTCCTCTTCGCCGATGATCCCTTCGTCGCAGAGCCGTTCGGCATAAAGCTGGCATACGGGGGGGTGTTGCTTGATCTTTTGGTACATGATCGGCTGCGTGGCCGAAGGTTCGTCCGCCTCGTTATGACCGTGCCGGCGATAGCAGACCAAGTCGATCACCACGTCGCGTTTATATTTTTCCCGATAATCAAGCGCCAGCTGAGTAACAAAGATCACGGCTTCCGGATCGTCGCTGTTGACGTGGAAAATCGGTGCTTGAACAATTTTCGCCACTTCGGTGCAGTAGAAGCTGGAGCGGATATCGAGCGGGTTGCTGGTAGTGAAGCCGATCTGATTGTTAATGATGATATGCACCGTGCCGCCGGTGTAGAAGCCGCGTGCCTGGGAGAGCTGAAAAGTCTCCATGACCACGCCCTGGCCGGCAAACGCCGCATCGCCATGGATGAGCACGGAGAGCACCTGGTCGCCGTTGTAATCGCGGCGGCGGTCCATCCGGGCGCGAACCGAGCCCAACACCACCGGATCTACGATTTCCAGATGGGAGGGGTTGAAGGCCATCGCTAAATGCAGCGGCTCCCCCGGTGTATCCAGATCAGTGGAGTAACCGAGGTGGTATTTCACATCCCCGGTGGATGCTTTGCCCAGTTTGTAATTACCCTCGAATTCGGCGAAGAGTTCTTTGGGGGATTTGCCCAGGAGATTAATTAATACATTGAGCCGCCCGCGGTGGGCCATGCCCAAAACCAGCTCGGCGATACCTTTTTCACCGGCGCGCTGTACCAGCTCATCCAATAAAGGAATGAGGGTTTCAGCGCCTTCCAGCGAAAAGCGCTTTTGGCCGACGTATTTGCTGTTGAGGTATTTCTCGATGCCCTCGGCGGCGACCAAGCGTTGCAAGATCTGGCGTTTTTTCTCTGGCACCAGATTGGCCCAGCGGCGCGGATTCTCCAAGCGTTCCTGGATCCAGCGCTTTTGAACCGTGTCGGTGATGTGCATGTACTCCGAGCCGACCTTGCCGGCGTAGACTTTACGGATCAGCTCGATGATCTCTCGCAGTGGCAATTGATCTTCGGCGAACAGCGATCCCGTGTGGAACGGCCTATGCTGGTCTGCCTCGGTGAGCCCATGGAAGGCGGGGTCCAGGTCAGGGATAGCGGGCAATGCTCGCAGCTGTAGCGGATCGGTATTGGCGTGCTGGTGACCGCGCACGCGGTAGGCGTTGATCAGTTGTAGGACGGCGGCCTGTTTCTGGGCTGCCTCCGGAGCCATGGTGGTTGCCGTAGCGGGACGATAGTGACCGTTGCCGCGGCCGAGAAGTTCGAACTCGCGTCGGATCGGGGCATGCGGGATGTCCTTTTGCGCCTCGGTGTCGCCGGCTTGGAGTCCTTGGAAGTAGTGGCGCCACTGCGTATCTACCGACTCGGGATCATGGAGGTAGCTCTCGTAGAGCGCTTCCATAAAGGAAGCGTTGGCACCGTTTAGATAGGAGCTGCGCAGGAGTCTTTCGAAAGCACCGTTCATTGGCGAATCACCTGACGGTTGGGCAAGTGCGGCGGAGAATTGGGACAGTTGATCTCGGCGGTCACAGCCCGCTCAACGAACAAGCTTATTGTATAAACGCGATCTTGCGGCATTATGCTTGGATTCCAACTGATCGTACCCTCGGTCACATACCGGCAAACGGTGACTCGCGAGCTTGTGCACCAGGCGATTGCCCAGGTAGGTGTGGAAAGCACAACCGTTGCATAGCATTTGGACTCGCGGTGCGCCGTTGAACGGTTGCTTTTGCGCACCTGTCAGGATACCTCAATCTTCAGGTGATAAATGCGGCGGGTCTTGACTGGTCGAGCTTTTGGTCGGCGGGCGTGCCACGGCCGTTGCTCAGCGCTGGCGGCCACTGGTTGTGAGGTCGCTATTCGGGTGCGGCGCGATTCGTGCCGACAAGATGAGGCCGATCTCATAGAGCAACCAGATGGGAACCGCCAACAGTATCTGGGAGAGCACATCAGGCGGTGTCAGCAACATGCCGATCGTGAAGGCGCCGACTATGATATACGGGCGTTGCTCGGCCAGTGTAGCTCGCGTAGTGAGGCCGGTGCGCACCAACAGAACGGTTGCCACGGGTACTTCAAAGGCGGCTCCGAAGGCGAAGAACAGCGTCAACACGAAGCTGAGGTACTCACCGATATCCGTCATCATCGCGACTCCGGGCGGTGTTGCGCGGGTGAAGAAACCGAACAGCAGCGGGAAGACAACAAAGTAGGCGAATGCCATGCCGATATAGAACAGCGTCACGCTGGAGATCAGCAGTGGCCAGAGCAGCCGGCGTTCGTGACGGTACAGACCCGGCGCGACGAATGCCCAGACCTGATAGAGAATGTAGGGGATGCAGATGAAGAAGGCCATCACCAAGGCTAGCTTCAAGGGAATAAGAAACGGTGTGGCCACCTGTGTGGCAATCATGTGCGCATCCGGTGGCAGAACGGCGCGCAAGGGCCCGGACAGCCAAGCATAGAGAGACTCGCGTACGGGATAGAGGCCCAGAAAGACCACCAGCACGACGCCGAGCATGCGCAGGATACGACTGCGTAGCTCGAGCAAATGTGAAATCAACGGCCGCTCGGTATCTTCCTGCCGCGAGTGCTTTGCGTTGGTCATTGCCGCGTGTTTCGGCCGGTATAGTCGGATTCGTCGTGATCGGTGTTCGGTTGGTCGCGCAAGTTCGGCGTCGCGTCGGTTTGAGAATGCGTTTGTCGGGTGCTTTGCTCCATCTCGCGCTGCAAGGCGCGTTGGGTTTCGCGCAGCCCCTCGGCATTGATCTCGCGCTCTACTTCCTCCCGCACCGAGTAAAATGCAGCCCGTGCTCGCCCGACCCATAGTCCGGCGGTCCGCGCCAGCCCGGGCAGACGTTCGGGTCCTAGCACGACGAGCGCGATCACCCCAATGACGAACAATTCCCAGAAGCCGACGTCAAACATGATTACAGCAGCCCTCCAGCGATGGGGCGCTGTTACAAGGGGGGGGGCTCTTCGCGGGTTTTGCGAGCGTCACTGCTGCTCGGCGGGGATTCTACCGAGTCACGCTGGGGGATCCGCGGGGCTTCGTCGCTGCGTTCATTGTGCCGTTCGGCTTGCCCCTCGTCGAGGGCCTGTTTAAAGCCGCGAATCGCGCCACCGAGATCCGTGCCGATGTTGCGTAGCTTCTTGGTGCCGAACAACAACATCACAATCGCCAGGATCAGCAGCAGTGACCAGATACTGATTCCACCAAAGCCCATTACTGCCTCCGCGCCGAAGCGCTTTTATCTCCATTTCGTGCCGCTTTCTCCTCAATGCCGGAGATGCCGAAGCGGCGCTCCAGTTCATCGAGCACCGCCTGTGGGTGCAGGTTACTGTGAGCTAACATGACCAGTGTATGGAACCACAGATCCGCGGTCTCATGAACGATTTGCTCGCGCTCACCCGATTTTGCCGCAAGCACGGTCTCGAAGGCTTCTTCCCCGACTTTCTTGAGGATATGGTCGCCTCCCTTGCAATATAGTTGAGCGACATAGGAGGTGGTAGGATCGGCCTCCTTGCGGCGTTCGATGATTTGTGCCAGCCGTTCGAACGTATCGACCATCGTATGCCTCAGCTTGGGTAGATATCCTGCGGATCCCGCAGTACCGGCTCTACCGTGCACCAGCGCGTTTGTTCATGGCGCGTGGAGAAGCAGCTGCGCCGGCCGGTATGACAAGCGATACCACCTCTTTGCTCGACCCGCAGCAGCAAGGTGTCGCGATCGCAATCCGCTCGTATCTCGTGCACCTTTTGTATGTGCCCCGATTGCTCACCCTTATGCCACAGTCGTTGCCTGGAGCGCGACCAATAAACCGCTTCACCGAGTTCGACGGTCCGGTTCAGCGCTTCACGATTCATCCAGGCCAACATCAGCACCTCGGCACTGCAATGATCCTGCACGATTACGGCTATCAGACCGTCGGCGTTCCAACGCAGTTCCTCGAGCCAGGCGCCACTCATCGGCGTACCTCGATACCGTGCTCCGCCATGGCGGCTTTTGCTTGCTGTATCGTGAACTCACCGAAGTGAAAAATGCTCGCGGCCAGCACGGCATCCGCCAGGCCGAGCCGCACACCGTCGATCAGATGCGCTAGATTACCGACGCCGCCGGAGGCGATCACCGGCACCCCAGTGCCCTCGGAGACCGCGCGCGTGAGCTCCAAATCGAAGCCGAGCTTGGTGCCGTCGCGGTCCATGCTGGTAAGCAGGATCTCGCCGGCTCCGGCTTCGGCCATGCGGCGGGACCAAGCGACGGCATCAAGCCCGGTAGGCCGGCGTCCGCCGTGAGTGTATACGCTCCAGCGCGGGGGGGCACTCGCTTCGCTCACCCGTTTGGCGTCCACCGCCACTACGATGCACTGGCTGCCGACCCGCGCGGCCGCCTCGGTGACCAACTGCGGGTATTCGACGACCGCAGTATTGATGGCGACCTTGTCGGCACCGGCGTTGAGCAGTCGGCGGATGTCGGCCAGAGTGCGGATGCCGCCGCCGACGGTGAGCGGAATGAACACCTCGCTTGCCACGGCCTCGACCACGTGCAATATGGTATCACGCTGCTCGTGACTGGCCGTGATGTCCAAAAAGACCAACTCATCGGCACCGGCGCGGTCGTATTCGCTAGCAATGGCGACCGGATCGCCGGCATCGCGCAGATCGACGAAGCGCACGCCTTTGACCACGCGTCCGGCATTCACATCGAGGCAGGGAATGATTCGCTTCGCCAACCCCACGGCCGCTGTATTCCTCCTAGTGTGGGTCGGTGCGCTGCGCGATCACAGCCAAGGCCTCGCGCAGGTTGATGGCGCCTTCGTATAAAGCACGTCCGATGATAGCACCAGCGATGCCATCGTCGGCCGCGGCGCACAGATCATGGACATCGGCCATCGTACACACGCCGCCGGAGGCAATCACCGGAATGCTGACTTCCCGGGCGAGCCTACGGGTGGCCTCCACGTTGACGCCCCGCATCATGCCGTCGCGGCCGATGTCGGTGAACACCACGGCTTCCACTCCGGCCCTTTCGAAGCGTTGCGCCATCTCCGCTGCGCCACGCGATGAAACCCGCGCCCAACCGTCCGTTGCTACCATGCCGTTTTTGGCATCGAGACCGACGATGATATGGCCCGGAAACTCCAGGCAGGCATTATCGACGAAGTAGGGCTCACGAACGGCCTGGGTGCCGATGATCACATAATCGACCCCGACATCCAGATAGGTTTGGATCGCATTGAACGTTCGGACACCACCGCCGACCTGAATTTCGACCTCCGGGAAGCCCTCGGCGATGCGCCCGATGATATCGGCATTGACCGGAAAACCCGCCACGGCGCCGTTGAGGTCGACGATGTGCAGGCGGCGGCCGCCGGCTTCCACCCAGCGCTCGGCGATGGCGGTGGGATCGTCGGAGAAAACGGTTTCGTCATCCATCCGACCTTGGCGGAGCCGTACGCATTTCCCGTCCTTAATATCAATGGCGGGGATGAGCAGCATGTTGACCTCAGTAACGGTTTCGGGCGTATCCGTCCCAGCGAATGAAATTCTCCAGTAGCCGCAACCCCGCTTGCTGGCTCTTTTCGGGATGAAATTGGGTTGCGAAGATGTTGTCTTTCCCAATCGCGGCCGCGAAAGTGGCACCGTATTCGGCTTGCGCGAGCACAAGGCGCTCATCGGCCGGCGCCACGTAGTAGCTGTGCACGAAGTAGAACCAGGCGCCCGCTTCGATGCCTTCCCACAAGGGATGTTCACGCACCCAGCACAGGCTATTCCAACCCATGTGCGGTATTTTGAGCTTTTGGTGCGCGGTGCTCAGATGGCGAAAGTGACGAACGGATCCAGGCAAGAGATCCAAAGCCCGAACCCCCTCGTTCTCTTCGCTAACGCTCATGAGCGCTTGCATGCCCATACATACGCCGAGGAATGGGCGCTCAGCGGCGGTCTGGCCAAGCACGTCAATCAGTTCGCTGCGCTGCAGCGCGGACATGCAGTCGCGTACGGCGCCTTGTCCAGGAAAAACCACTCGCTCGGCGTGTGCTACGGTCTCCGCATCGGCCGTGACCACAACACTGCGCGCTCCCACATATTCAAGGGCCTTGGCCATGGAACGCAAGTTGCCCATGCCGTAGTCGATTACCGCGATTCCGATCATTACCCGCTCCCGTGAGCGACCGCCCCTGGTCAGCGTCCTAAAGTAGGCCCTTGGTCGACGGTGTGATCCCCCTAAGCCGTGGATCTGGCTCGCAGGCCACTCGTAACGCTCGACCGAAGGCCTTGAAGACGGTTTCCGCAATATGATGGGCATTGCGCCCGCGCAGGTTATCTATATGCAGAGTCATGGCTGCATGATTGACCAGTCCCTGGAAGAACTCCCGCAAGAGATCGACATCGAAGCGGCCGATGCGCGCCCGAGGATACTCCACATTGTATTCCAGTCCCGGGCGTCCGGAGAGATCCAATACGACTCGCGATAGAGCTTCGTCCAGTGGAACATAGGCGTGCCCGAAGCGACGGATGCCGGTTTTGTCGCCGATCGCCCGAGCCAACGCCTGTCCCAATACGATGCCGACGTCCTCCACTGTGTGGTGCGCGTCGATGTGGAGGTCTCCGGTAGCCTGGATGGTGAGGTCGATCAACCCATGACGGGCCACCTGATCCAGCATGTGCTCCAGGAACGGGACGCCGATGGCGAGTTGGCAGTCACCACGGCCGTCCACGTTGATGGAGACGCGGATTTGGGTTTCAAGGGTATTCCGCTCGACGATTGCAGTGCGATCTGCCATATGGTGCAGCCACCCTTCATTCGGTCCGGCGGAGGATACCATGGGTGATCGGGCGGTGGGAGTTGGTCGGCCTCGCCATTAGGCTGCCGGTGGAACTTGCAGCCAAAAGGTCACGGGTCCGTCATTGACCAGGCTCACCTGCATGTGGGCGCCGAAGCGGCCCGCTGCCACGGTACCGTGCTCGGAGCGAGCGCGTTGCAACAGATACTCGAACAGCTCCGCCCCCGCCTGGGGGGTGGCGGCGGGCGTGAAGCTGGCGCGCGTTCCCTTGCGGGTGTCGGCGACGAGCGTGAACTGTGGCACGAGCAGAAGGGCGCCCGCTGTCTCCCGCAATGAGCGCTCCATGCGCCCTTCGACATTGTCGAACACTCGGTAGCCAAGCACTCGTTCCAGCAATCGCGCAGCCTGCGCGCGGGCATCGTGGCGCTCGATACCGATCAGCACCAACAGTCCGGGCCCGATCCGGCCGAGGCAGGCACCGTCGGCATGGACGGCCGCCTCGGTGACCCGTTGCAGCAGTCCAATCATCGTTCTACCTACAAGAGTTGTCGGAAAAATCCTACATGAAATATCAGCGCCACCCGACAGTTTGCGCTGCTTAGCGGTGGCATTATGGAATCTCGGAATAACGTTGCCTTGCAGTATATGCGACTTCAGGGAAGACGCCGCAAATAAAAAGAAAGGCAAGGATGCCGCGCGATCTTAAGAAGATAAGGATGCTCCTCCGCTCAGGAAGAGGCCAGACGCGCAGATCACCTCCAGCCAAGTGAACCTATCATGCCGGCGCACGGATCGCGCCGGTTTTTTTATCCTTGGTCGTGCCTTGCGGGTCAAGGCCTAACGTTCCAACCGTCGGATAAATACCTTGAGCTCTCGCACCACCTGCATGTCGCCTTGACGCTCGGCAACCGCCAAGCCCCGGCGATACGTCTCTAATGCCTCCTTGTGGCAGCCAGTCTCGGCAAGCAGGCGCCCGAGCCCTTTCCACGCAGCCGAATAGTTTGGGTCTAGTCGAACCGCTTCCCGTAAATGGCGTAGCGCGGTTTCCCGTTCCCCACGGCGTAGATACGCATTACCCAGTGTCAGCCGTAGCATTGCACTATCCTGGCCGCGGGCGAGCATCTTCTCTAAGGCATCGACATCCATAGCTTGAACCTTACAGCCATCCTGTTATTAAGGCCAACTCCTACATAGTAGGGGTTAGCCTTCCGGTCCGCCTGCCTGCGTCTCTACAGGTAGGTGAGTCGGCTGGTCGTCATCTCACAACATAAGTAATAAGTATTTAGGGGCAACCGAACCGCCCGGATGCGGTATCCGGAGCATTGGACGAAGGAGATCCGGAACCTGAGCTTGCCGGATATCGTGGATCTGAATTCCGGGCGGGAACCGGGGAAAAGGCAGCAGGATTTAGAAAGTGAAACCCGTTGCAGGCGTCATCCATACTGAGCGTTGCCGCCTTCATTGTCTGGGTTAATGGAAAACCATGAACTGTCCATTGTGCTTCCTCGCGCGGCTTCAGGAAATCGAGAGGAACTTAGAAAGCTTGAGCGAGTCTACACACAAAGCTATTTGTTTATATGACAAAGATCAGTTTGTTGGGCTCGAGCGATACCATGCATTTTGATTGGATAGATTGGGCGTTTAGTTATCGATTAGAAGGCCCATTTTTGAAGCCGGCAGCAGAGTTGATAGAAAATCAATTCTAAACACAAGGTCAATTTCTAAACACACACACACGTAGGAGATTGATCATGGGTTGGAATACGGTTCAAGGAGATTGGCAGCGACATATGGGACAGGTGCGGATACTATGGAGCAAGTTGACCGAAGAGGAGTTGCAAGAGATCAACGGTCGGCGGGAGAAGCTGGTTGATAAAATCCATGAAAGATACCACATTCCCCAGGATGCAGCAGAGGAGCAAGTCAGGGTATTTGAGAGCCGATTCGATGACATCAACCCCCATCTCGCGGAGGAAGTGAAAGGCATGCAAGAAAAGTCCCTGGCCCAGGCAAGAAATTGGGCTCTGACGCCGGCTCATAATGTCGGGATTAGCCAATGTTGATACCGCCTGAAAGAGTCTTGGCTTTAAGCAAGGCGGATTGATGCGTCAGGGCGAAGACGCCTGCCCCGGATCGGTATCCGGGGCAGAGAAAAATGGATTTTTGGGTTGATACTTATACACACACCTATGAGTGGCTTGAGGCGGACCCTGCTGTCAAGACCACTACCGGTAGTTGTCAAGTAAGTTGTCGTCTCTGAGTTCATTCACGCTGCTTGCTGCTACTGTGCCCCCGCGCCGTGCCTCTCTCCGGGGTTCGGTCCTCCCGGGCCTCGGCTGCCTTCGGGTCCGCTCGGCCACCGCTACGCTCGAAACGCTCCACCAGGCGCTCCTGCGCCTGCTTCTTCCAGGCGTTGATCTGGGTGGTATGCGCCTCGGGTGATTGCTTACCCGAGGCTGCTCGACAGGCGGACCTTCCCCGCGCGGCTACAGGAAATCGAGAGGAACTCAGAAAGCCTGAGCGGGTCTATAATGATGGATAAGGGATATGCATCATGTGTTGGTTTCGGACGATGCCATGGGCTGTGGTTGAAAAAAGATTGGGCGTTCAGTTATCGATTAGAAGGCCCGATTTTGAAGCCGGAAGCAAAGTTGATAGAAAACCAATTCTAAACACAGGGGTCAATTTCTAATACATACATAGGAGATTGATCATGAGTTGGAATACGGTTCAAGGAGATTGGCCGCGTCATGTAGGCCAAGTGCGGATACTATGGGGCAAGTTGACCGAAGAGGAGTTGCAAGAGATCAACGGTCGGCGGGAGATGCTGGTTGATAAAATCCATGAAAGATACCACATTCCCCAGGATGCAGCAGAGGAGCAAGTCAGGGTATTTGAGAGCCTGTTCGATGACATCAACCCCCATCTTGCGGAGGAAGTGAAAGGCATGCAAATAGTCCCTGGCCCAGGCAGGGAGTTGGGCTCGGACGCCGGCCCATGATGTCGGGATTAGCCAATGTTGATACCGCCTGAAAGAGTTTTGGCTTTAAGCCAAGGCGGATTGATGCGTCAGAGCGAAGAAGCCTGCCCCGGATACATACCGGTCCGGGGCAGGGAAGAGGGTTTATGGCATCTCCTTATACATAAGTCCAGAACATGCAATTGAAACAACAGCTTATGGACTGTTTCCACTAAATGCCGACTGGGCAGATGGGACCAGTATTTTCAATCACTTGGGTGACATCGGCGCGGCCT
>JAGFJL010000066.1 GCA_024102725.1 Nitrococcus mobilis | reverse complement strand
CATTTCGCGGGACGATGTGCAGCGCGCGGCGCAGACGCTGGCCGATGCCGGACCCCTGGAGCCGTTGCGCGGCGTCCGGCGGGCCATGGCCCGCACCATGACGCGCGCTCACTCGGAGGTCGTGCCGGTCACCGTCTGCGATGACGTGGACGTCGAGTGCTGGGCGCCGGGCACCGACATCACGCTGCGCCTTATCCGCAGCATTGTGGCCGGCTGCCGGGCCGAACCGAGCCTCAATGCCTGGTACGACGGGCACGCGATGGGTCGTCGATTGCTGGAGAAGGTCGACTTGGGAATCGCTGTCGACAGCGAGGACGGGCTGTTCGTTCCGGTCTTGCGCGACGTAGGTAATCGTGACGAGCGGGATTTGCGGCGCGGGTTGGACGCCCTGGTTGCCGATGTCAAGGCACGCAGCATTCCGGGCGAGGAGATGCGTGGCTACACCATCACCCTGTCCAATTTCGGCACCATCGCCGGGCGGTATTCGGATCCCGTGGTCGTGCCTCCGACGGTGGCGATCATCGGTGCCGGCAAGATTCGCCCACAGGCGGTCGCGGTGGACGGTAAACCGGGTGTCCATCGGATTCTACCGCTGTCGCTCTCGTTCGATCATCGTGCCGTCACAGGGGGGGAAGCGGCGCGGTTCCTAGCGGCGATGATGACGGATCTGGCGCGGCCAAACTGATGCGAACCGGACTCAACCCGCGTGATAGCAACTCATGCACCGAAGCGGCAGAGCGGAATACTTGAGCACAACCTTACTTGCGTAGACGGCGCGGGAGAGTAACTGCAATCTTCGACCGGGCTGCCATACTTAGCTTTAAGTGCGCTGCCGGATGGCCCAGCAAAAAAGAGGTGGTTTGCGCCCACCTAGATTAGGAGATCGGCGATGACCACATGGACTCCTGATCCGACTTTCTATCCCTCGCCGCGTTTGGCGATGCAGGCTCCCGCGGAGACCTTGGCCTACGTGGCGCTGCTGGACGCTGCGGGTGCGAAACGTCCTGATGCCCTGGGAGTGGTGGATGTGCAGCCGGGTTCCAGCAGCTATGGCCGGTTGATCGGCCAGGTGGATCTGCCGAATGTTGGAGACGAGTTACACCACTTCGGTTGGAATGCCTGCAGTTCCTGCCTGTGCCCCTATGCGCCCCACCCCCATATGGAGCGGCGCTATCTGATCGTGCCGGGGCTACGCTCCTCGCGCATCCATATATTCGATGTCAAACCGGATCCTCGTCAGCCGCGTCTCGTGAAAGTCATCGAGCCTGCGGTGCTGGCGGCACGCACGGACTATTCCCGCCCGCACACCATCCACTGCGGTCCGGAAGGCATCTATGCTACGGCGCTCGGTAATGCCGAGGGCAAGGGGCCGGGCGGGATTTTTCTGATGGACCATGAGACCTTCGAGATCCGCGGTCGTTGGGAGGTGGACCGGGGGCCACAGCAGTTTGCCTACGATGCGTGGTGGCATCTGGGCTACGATACCATGGTAAGCAGCGAGTGGGGCACGCCGGATATGATCGAGGAGGGGCTGGTGCCGGACCTGTTGCTGCAGGGCAAGTACGGTCACCATCTCCATTTTTGGGATCTGCAACGGCGCCGTCACCGCCAGGCCGTGGATTTGGGCGCGCAACAGCAGATGGTGTTGGAGCTGCGCCCAGCGCACGATCCCACCAGGGCTTATGGTTTTGCCGGGGTCGTGCTGAGCTTGGTGGACCTCTCCGCCTCGGTGTGGCTTTGGCACAGAGCGAACGGCAACGGTAGCTGGGCGGTGCGCAAGGTTATTGAGATCCCAGCCGAGCCGGCCGCAGAAGAACAGCTGCCGCCGCTGCTCAAGGCGTTCAAGGCCGTGCCACCACTGGTGACCGACATCGATCTCTCGCTCGATGATCGATTTTTGTACGTCTCGTGCTGGGGGACGGGCGAGCTGCGGCAATACGATGTCTCCGATCCTTTTCAGCCGGTGCAAACCGGCACCTGCCGCCTCGGCGGCATTGTCGCGCGCGCGGCGCATCCCGCCTCGGGGCCGCTCAACGGTGGCCCGCAGATGGTCGAGATCAGTCGTGATGGGCGCCGGGTCTATCTCACCAACTCCCTGTATCGGGCCTGGGACGAGCAGTTTTATCCGGAGGGGATCGCAGGTTGGATGGTCAAGCTGGATGTGGCCCCGGAGGGTGGCATGCGGCCGGATCCGAACTTCTTTTTGCCCTTCGATCCCGCGCTGCGGCCGCACCAAGTCCGCCTCGAAGGCGGGGACGCCTCGTCGGATTCCTTCTGCTATCCTTAGCGCGCAGGCGGTTCAGGGTCTATGAGGGCGATGGATTGCGGCCATGGATGAGCTGTGGCCATGGA
Source organism: Nitrococcus mobilis (assembly GCA_024102725.1). Classification (GTDB taxonomy): domain Bacteria; phylum Pseudomonadota; class Gammaproteobacteria; order Nitrococcales; family Nitrococcaceae; genus Nitrococcus; species Nitrococcus mobilis_A. The sequence continues at coordinate 24,822 of JAGFJL010000066.1, read as the reverse complement.
TCGCAATGCTCGGCCTGGGTGCTTTTCACGGCATCAACCCGGCGATGGGTTGGCTGTTCGCGGTAGCCCTTGGGCTGCACCGCGGCCAGCGCCAAGTCGTGTTGTTGTCCCTGATTCCATTGGCCCTGGGGCATGCCTTGGCGATCGGGGTCACCCTCGCCCTGGTGGCGCTAGTGGGCCGGATGCTGGACCCCGGAATCTTGGGGGTCGGCGCGGGCGTGTTGCTGATCGGCTGGGGTTTGCATCACGCGGTGCGCGGGCATCGTTACCGCCTGCAGGTGGGCATGCAGACCGGCATGGCGGGCTTGCTGCTTTGGTCGTTCGTCATGGCCATGGCGCATGGCGCCGGTTTGATGCTCTTGCCCGTTTTCATGGCTTGGCTGGATAGCCAACATAGCCATTTGAGCGCGGCGGGCTCTCCAACGCTCTTTTTGACGGTGGCTGGCGTTGCCGTGCATACGCTGGCTTTGTTCATCACCGCCGGGGTGAGCGCGGTTGCGGTCTACGAGTGGGTGGGGCTTGCGGTACTGCGACATGGCTGGGTCAATTTGGATTGGCTGTGGTCGGCCGCATTGGTCGGGGTGGGCCTAATCCTGCTGATCACATTTTGAGCGTCACCGGTCGGTTGCATCACTCGGCGTATTTCCATGGGTGGTGCGAGCCGAGCGTGAGCTAGCCTTTATCCGCATTCCAGGACTCCGCAGCCGCCAAGGCCCGGGCCGGTGTGCGGCGGAGCGCCGGGGGGTGGATGAAGAGCGCTTTTTGCTGCGGCGCGGAGCGCTCGACCGGCGGGCGCATTTGATAGCGGACCGGACGCTGGTGGTCGGTTAGTTGACGCTTCGAGTTGTATACCCTGGAGAACTTCCACAACATTTTGACGAAGTTCGTCTGGCCATGCATGAGGCGATTCGCCGCAACTCCCGCCATTGTTTGCAACGCACTCCATCCCAGGTGCTTGCGATTGAGCACGGCTTGCGTCTTCACCAGCTCCTCATAGAACCGCGCGAGCGGCAGGGTGGTCGGAAGCACGGCGTGCTGCACGTCGAAGAGGCGATAGTCGAGCGTCGTTAGCTTCCTCGACTCGGTATGCCAAATCTCCGTGCCCGGGTAAGGTGTCTGCACGGTGAGATGGACGATCTCGGGAACGCTCAAAGCCCACTCGCGCAGTTGTTCGAACCGCTTCACGTCCCAGGCCGGATCCGCAATAATGTTGATCGCCACTCGAATGCCGAGTTGGCGTGCCACCTCGAGCGCTTCGAAGTTCTGATCGGGTGTCGCGCGCTTGCGAAACGCCCGCAGACCTTCTTCGTCAAGCGCCTCAAGCCCGAGGAACATGTACTGAAGGCCGAGCCGTGTCCAGCGCGCGAAAACCTCCCGATTGCGCAAGAGCACATTCGGGCGTGTCTCGAGGTAGTACTGTTTCCTGACACCGCGCCGTTCGACCGCATCGGCGAGATCCATCCCGTAGTCCGCCTTGATGAAGGCGACATCGTCGACGATGAAAGCGCTCGGCTCCTCGATCGAGGCCAGGTCCTCCGCCGCGGCCTCGGGCTCAAGCCGTCGATAGCTCCGCCCATAGAACGTCCATGCGCTGCAAAAGGAGCAATCCCACGGACAGCCGCGCGTGAACTCGATCGAGGCGCACGGATCGAGATGGCCGATGAAGTAGTTCCGACGTTTTCGACACAGGTCACGTGCCGGCGGATGGAGCGACAGATCCTCGAGCAATCGAGGCGCCGGACCCGCCGCCTCGCGCGTTACGACGCCGGGAACGCTCAGAGCCCCGCCGTCTCTGGCCGCTTCGATCAACAGCACCGCCGCTTCCTCGCCTTCCCCGCGGATAATGCAGTCAATCGCCCCATCGGCGTGCTCGAGCACCTCCTCGGCGACGAAGCTCACGCTGTGCCCGCCGGCGAAGATGAACACGTCGGGCCGGTCGCGCTTCGTCTCTTTCGCCAAATCCAGTGCTTCGGGAATATTGGCCAGGTAGTTGAGCGAGATGCCGACGAAGTCAGGCTGAAAGGACTCGAGCTCCTTGAAGTAGTGACGATGCTTGAAAATCTGCAGGTCGACGAGCCGCACCTCGTGGCCCGCCTGGCGGATCGCCCCTCCCACGCGTTCCAGCCCGAGCGGTTCGAGGCGCAGATAGATCTCCGAGTACATCAACGCACTCGGATGCACGAGCAAAACCTTCATAGCCCACTCCTGAGCGTCGATTCCAATGTCCGCTAAACCCGAGTAGCGAGGGGATTAGACATGGCCATCGGAGCTGAGCACGCCTTCGGGGACGAGCCGCATCGATCCGAGTATAGAAGATTAGGCCGCTCTTTTCGTCCGACGGCCCCCGCTGCGTAGCGGTCGTCGTCGCTTCACCTGTTGCCGCGGCCAGAGTACTACAATGGCTGCAACACCATTATACGATCGAGCGTATCGCCCGTAACAGGCGCTCGATATCGGCGTCGTCGAGCGCGCCCATGACCGCGATGCGGAAGATCGATTGCGCGAACTCGCCTTGGCCGGCGTAAATCACGTAGCCGGCACGCTTGAGATGATCGTGCAGGGCCGCATAGTCGAGGCCCTTGGGTAAGCGGAAGGCGCTCAGTACGCAGGACGATTCGCCGTCGGGCAGCAAGGGCTTGATACCCAGAGCGACGAGGCCGCCGCGCACGCGATGCATCAGCCTACGGTAACGTTCCCGGCGTCGCTGCCATCCACCCCCCCCGGCCAGCTCGGCAAGGGCCGCGTCGAGCGCATAGAAAGTCTGCACTGACTGCGTAAACGGTGTGCTGCCGGCGTCCTGAGCGGCCAGGTAGGTCACCAGGTTCAGGTAAACGGTGCGCGCCGCGGCGCGTTCGAGGACGCCGCGTCGGGCGATTACGAAGGAGGTGCCCGGTACGCCATGCAGACACTTGTTTGCCGTCCCCGCCAGTGCATCGATACGGCAGCCCTCGAAATCAATGGCCTCCGCACCGAAGCTGCTGACTGCATCGAGCAGTAGCCGCGCATCGCGGGTGGCCGCCGCGACGGCGGCGAGGTCGTTCAAACGGCCGGTCGTGGTCTCGTGCTGGACTACCGCGATTTGTGTCGCATGGGCGTCTAGGCGCGAGACGTCGATCGCCTCGGTCCAAGCATGTGTCGCACGAGCGGTGTCGATGCCATAGGTCTCGGCGATGCGCGCCATGCGTTCACCGTAGGCACCGTTTGCAACGACTGTGAGGCGGCCGTTTGTCGGCACCAGCGAGCTCAGCATGGCCTCGACGGCTGCGGTCCCCGAGCCGGTGAGCAGGATGGCCGCCCATTCGGCCGGATCGAGGTCGTAGACGGCGAGCAGGGCAGCGCGGATCCGTTGCTGCAGCTCGGCGAACTCCGGTTCGCGATGGCAGAGATCCTCACGCAGTAAAGCCTGCCGGACGCGCTCGCTGAGCGTCACCGGACCCGGGTTGAGCAGCTTCATCGGCGCCATGGGATCAGCGCAACAACTCGCGCAGGCGGGCCGTCACCGCCGCCGGTGAGACCGTCGGCCGCGGCAGCTTGTCGATCGTCCCCGGCCGGATCTTCAGATGCAGTAGGCGCGGACCGGGAAGAGCGGGATTCCCGACTACCTCGTCGATCAGGCTAACGTCGTCACCGCTTATCACTGTCCGGTAGCCGCAGGCGGCGGCAATCTCACCGAAACTCACGTTGGCGCTGACGCTCGCTTGTGCACCGGTAGAATCGTGCACCTCGTTGTCGAGTAGCAGATGGGTGAAATTCTCGCCGCCGTAAGTGCCGATGATCGCGAAATTGCCCATCCGCATCAGGGCGGCGCCATCGCCGTCAATAACCACAACTTCGCGGTCCGGCTTCGCGAGCGCGAGGCCCAGTGCGAACGATGACGAGCAGCCCATCGAACCGACGACGTAGGCTTGGTTATCCCGGTCTTGTTGGGCGTAGAGTTCGCGACCGGTATAGCCCGTGGTGGCGATGACGACCGAGCGCTCGATTGGCGTGCGGGCAATGACACGTGCCAGCGCCTCGCCGCGCGAGGCTCGCTCGGTGATCCGGCGATCAAAGCCATGATGAAGCGGTGCGGCGGTGTGTGCGACGACGGGTACGCGCGCACCGCTGAGCGCGAACTTCGCAACCGTGCCCTTTTGCATCACCAGCGCAAACGGTTGCTGCTCGCGCTGCATGTAGCTGTCGGCCTCGTCCAGCGCTGCCTCGATCCGCGCCGGCTCGGCCGGAAACGCTCGCCACGGGATGCCCATGGTCTCGAACAGCGCGCCGGTGATCGCGCCCATCTTGCTGTGCTGCGGTTCGTCCTCGGCGCCGGCGGCGCCGCGATGGGTGCAGATCAGCAGTACGGGCAGGCGGAAGATGTTGTTCAGGGAGGTCAGCGGACTGACCGCGTTACCGAGGCCGGAATTTTGCATCATCGCAACCGCGCGCTGTCCGGCGATTTCCAGCCCGGCGGCGGTGGCAACCGCGTCGCCTTCGTTGGCGTGCGCAATATACTGTAGGCTCTCATCGCCGATGACGTAGTTGATGAACGGCGCAATAAACGAGCAAGGCACACCGGTGTACCAATTGAAACCGCGGCGCCGTCCTGCCTCGACAAAGGATTCCGCGTCAATCATGCGAATATTGACTAATCTGAATTGGCGAAACGATCGGCGTGTTCGAGATCATGTAATGAGTTTACGTCGAGCCAGTGGCCGTGACAGTAATTGACCTGAATTTTATGCCCTTGGTCTATCAGGTGATTCAGCATGTTCGGCAAAGTGTAGTCGTTGAACCGCGCGTGCGCCCGCAGTTCTTCGAGCGCCTGCCGAAGCAGTTCGACACCGCGTCCACGCGCATGCAGCAGGCCGATCCAGCGGCCATGCGCCCGCTCGCCAGCGATCATGGCATCGTTTGACATCCGGCGCAGGGAAACGTCTTTGCGCCAGATCTCAAGATCGTCCGGCCGGGAGCAAACGACGTAATCCGGCGTGCCGCTGATCGGCAAATGCTCGTAGGATGCGTCGACCACGATGGATAATTCGCTGTCACTGTCCAGCAGATCCTGCAGGATATAGCGCCGGAACAGCAGGTCGCCATAGCAAATCACCAGTTCGTCGGTGAACGCCGGCAGCGCACAGGCCAGCGAGGCCAGCTCACCGGTGGTTTCGAAGGCTGGGTTTTCGACCCGCTCGATACCGGGGACGTCGACGGCTTCGGAATGGTAGCCGACGACGGCGACGATGTGGCGGATCCGTTGACGCCTGAATTCATCGACCAACCGCCGCAACAACGGCCGGCCGGCGACATTGACCATCATCTTCGGCCGGTCCGCGGTCAGATCGCCAAGCCCCTTGCCGCGGGTTGCACCGAGCACGATCGCCGAGGTTTCGGCGCGCGGGCTTTTGGAATAGCGGCGCTCGGCCGCGCGCAACTCCTCCGCACCCTGCAGCCGGAAGATCTCATCCACCGATGCAATGGTATCCTCGACTTCGAGTAGCGACTGGTCGCGGTAAATCCGCCGCGCGCTCGTCTGCATGGCCTGCACCGCGCTGCGGATTTGGTGGTTGGCCCAAATCACCATGCTGACCCCGGCCTTGCGGAAGACATCGGTCGGTGTACTGTAATATTTGGTGGGCGCGATCACGACCGGCGCACGGTTTTCCCAGCGATCGATGAACGCCAGGATTTCGTCCGGTTGCGAGCGTTTGGAATGAATCAAAATGGCATCGGCGCCGGCTTCATGATAGGCGTTCGCGCGCCGCACCGCTTCGTCGACGTCCCAGCCGGCGATCAGCGCCTCGACGCGCGCGACGATGCAGAAATCCTCGTCGCGCTGGCAATCTTTGCCCGCTTTGATCTTGCCGCAGAACTCGTCGATCTCGGCCAGCGGCTGACGTTCGCCGCCGATGAGGCTGTTGGTTTTCGGAAACAGCTTGTCTTCGATACAGACCCCGGCGATACCGCGCTGTTCGAGTTTGCGGACCAGCCGCCGCATGTTGTTGAAATTGCCGTAGCCGGTATCACCGTCGAGTAGTATTGGAATATGCGTGATGTCGGCCATGAACTCCAGCATGTCCACGAGCTGAGTCCAGCTCGCCTCGTTGTTATCGCGTACCCCGAACTGGGCGGACAGGGCGAGGCTGCTGGCCCAGATCCCTTTGAACCCGGCCTCTTCGGCGATCCGCGCACTGATGCCGTTGTGCGCTTCGAGCAGGAACTCGAGCTCTGGGGAGGTGATCATCCGCCGCAATTGCGCCGCCTTGCTGCAGCGGCCGTCGAAATGGATTTCAGCAACCATGAATTCGGGGCAATACCTCGTCTCTGGCGCGGTCAATATCTGCGGGGAAATCGATTTCAATCCAGGGAATGCCGGTAACGTCCTCTACACCGAATTCGAAGGGGCGCTCGAGTATGAGCTCGCGCAGGGCGTCTTCATACGGTGCAGCACGGTTTCCAGCGTCGATGTACTGTTCGGCGCGCTCCGCCAAGGCCGCCGCTATTGCCGGAGTGAAGCGGAAAAACCCAACCGATTCCCCGCAGTTAGTATACTCCAGTGCCGGCGGCAGGCGTTTGCCGAATTCGACGATGGTAGCGCCAGCGAGGCAGATCTTGACTGGCTCCTCACCGGGCTCGAAATCACGATCGAGCAGCAGGCAGTTGCGTAGCCTGCCGGTGGCGAGTCGCTCCAGCATGGCTGGCGCATAGAGCACGTCGGCGTCCATCAGCAGGACGTTTTCATTAGCACGCAGGGCCTCCCGCAGACACCAAAGGCTCACGACGCTGCCGGCCCGATAATCGGGATTGACGATCGTTGTGACGTGCTCAGAGTAGATCGATTCGGCCAGCGCCGCCTCGATGCGCTCCGCCGCAAAGCCGGTGCAAACCCGGATGTCCGCCACGCCCAGCGTACTGAGCGTACGCAGGTGCCGTTCGAGCAGTGTTTCGCCGCCGAACTCGAGCAGACATTTCGGGCCGTCGTGACCGGCCGCGGCGAGTCGCCGGCCGACACCGGCGGCAAGGATGAGTGCGCGCATCTCAGCCGGCGGCGCGCTTGCGGCTGCGGCCGAAGACCTGGTGGAAACCGAAGTAGGCGATGGAATCTTTCCTGTTGGATACGAATCGCAGCAGCGGATGCATGGCGACGTCCATAACATATTCCAGGGTAAGGGCGATACGCCGCTTGTTGGCTCCGGCCGGGGTAATGCGATGCCGGCCCTTCTCACCGTTGAAGACGACGAGCGCAGCGACGGCGGCAGCTTAGAGTGTCGGTTACGGATGCTCTCATCCAAACATTATAATATGATTCAGATCTCCATTGTAACAGGCTGATCCATAGTGAAGTTCGCCCGGCTGGCGTTCCTGCTGTTAGGGCTGATGCTGCTGGTCATCTTGCTCGCCCAGGCCGATCTGGCCGAGATCTGGCTTAAAGCGAACCGCATTGGGATGCAAGGCGCAGCCTTCGTGTTGGGGTTGTTCGCCATAGCGTTTTGGGCCGACGCTGCGAGCTGGCACGTCATTCTCGATGCGGTGCCAATCGACTGGCGCTGGACGCGCCGTCTGTACGCCATTCGGATGGTGGGTGAAGCCTACAACAACATTACTCCGCTGGGCTCAGTCGGCGGTGAGCCGGTCAAGGCTTGGTTGCTGAAGGTGAATTACGGTCTGCGCTTCAGTGAGGTCAGCGCGACGCTGATTCTCGCCAAACAGACGCTCGTCATGAGTTTGGTGATTTTCGTTACGATTGGCTTCTTCGCACTACTGGGCAATGGCAAGTTTGGCCCGGAGTACCGGCTCGCGGCCGGTTTCGGCGCCGGCATGACGGTGCTGTTCGCGACTCTGTTCTTCCTGATGCAACGGCTACGCTTGTCGACGCGTGCGGCCCGATTGTTGGATGATACACGCATCGGTCAGCGCTTGACCGGTTTGATCACCTTTGCCGAAAATATGGACGCGCTGTTCGTGCGGTTCTACACCGAACGCCGCTTGCGGATCACCATCTCGATTGGCTTCGCGCTCGCCAGTTGGCTGCTCGGCGTGGTCGAGATCTACTTCGTGATGGGACTCCTTGGATATCCGATCAGTTGGTCCGAGGCCTGGATTGTGGAGGCGTTGGTGCAGACCGTGCGCATAGGTACCTTTTTCATTCCGGCCGGTTTGGGTAGCCAGGAAGGCACGCTGCTGCTGGTGTGTCAGACTCTGACCGGTGATGCTACCGCTGGCCTCGCCTTCGCGTTGGTGCGTCGCAGCCGGGAGCTCGTCTGGATCGTCGGTGGCTTACTGCTGGCTTCGCGTTATCGTGTGTCGTTATCGGAAGTGCGCCACACCGAGATATCCGACTGACGTGCCCCCGGGGCGTACCGGCCTATGTAGCGGTCCCAGCTCGGCATGAGTCAGTCGAGGTGGGCGAGAGTGTCGGTCGATGGCTCCACTTGCGCCGGGAAGCAGTATCGTTATGGAGCCGGGGTTCGCATCCGGCGATGAAAGTCGACAGCAACGATAGCGAGCGCGAGTGGCGTGCCGATGGCAGCGGCAATCAGGAAGCCATCGAGCACGTCGAACACGATTACCAATGGCAGCAGGTACAACACGTCCTCGGCCTCGAAGCCACCTGCGCTTACCTGGCGCGTCGCGGCCTTGCCCAGATGGTTCTCCAGCACGTTGCGAATTTGGAAGATGGCCGCGACCGCCACACCGGCGATGAGCCCATAGAGGATCGCCGGTGTGCCCAGTTCTCCACCACGCAGGCCAATGCCGATGCCGACGAACAGGCCGGCCGTCACGATCGCGTCCGCTATCAGGTCGTAATAATGGCCGAAGGCCGAGTATTGGCCGGTCATACGAGCGAACTCACCGTCCGTGTGATCGAGAAAGTTCGACAACATGACAAGTAGAGCCGCCAGCAGCAGTTGCTGACCTGAGGCGAAGACGAGGGTGCCGCACAATCCAACGATGAGACGGATCGTCGTCAGATGGTTCGGCGTCAGCGCGGTCCCCCGCAGCGGTGCGACCAGCCAAGCGGCCGCCCGCGCATCCCAGGGACGCCGATCAGCGGGCATCGGTGGTCTGGTGCGGACACAACGGAGACAATTTTAGGAATATCGGCCGCACGAGCAGGACACGCAACAGCAAGGCGCACAACAGCAAGGCGCACAACAGCGCCCTCGCCAGACCCATCGTTAGTATGGCGTCCTCCGTTTCTTCCGCTTCGCGCCGGTTTGCTGGTTGATCCCGTAGCGTCTCGCCGGCGCTCTCAACCATTTTGTATTGCTCGACCGCTCGCCTCTGTCTCGCGGCGCTGCCGTGCAGAACCCTGTCCCCTAGTGGAATGGCACTTACTTTACCGGCTTGCAGCGGGCTGAAAGGGTTTCGTGGTGTTCGAGCTGAGGGCGTTTGCCAAATGGATGCGGCAAGCGAGCCTCCAAGGATGGATTTATGGCGGCCCTCAGATCGAATATCGCGAAACCTGATCACTTAAGTAAGTGCCATTCGTCCCATAGTGCATTTTTCCATTCCTACGAAAACAATGCACCATCAAAGGTCGAGCTTGAACACCTAGACCATGCCAATCGGCTCAACCGTTCAGGAGCTGGCGGGCCACGCGCCGGAATGCCGCCGTGATCTCACGCTCGCTGGGATGATGACCGTCGCTCAGCAGGCGTGCTCCGGCCACCCAAACCTCGCGGATCAGCTGCTTGCCGCCGGCGAACAGCCAGCGGTTGAGCAGATGCTCGGTCGGGCAGCCGGCCAGCAGAGGGTGATCGCCATCCAGGACAATCAGATCCGCCCGCCGCCCCAAGGCGATGCTGCCCCCGGGTTGGCCGATCGCGCGGCCGCCGCCGTCGGCTGCCCGCACGTAGAGGTTCTCACCCACCGAGCGTCGCGCAGGGCTCCACAGCCGGTTGCGCCGCTCGGCACGCAGGCGCTGGCCGTATTCCAGCCAGCGCAGCTCTGCGGCGACGCTGATCGAAACCTGGCTGTCGGAACCGATACCGAACCGTCCGCCAGCCTGCAGGAAGGCTTCGGCCGGGAACACGCCATCGCCGAGATTGGCCTCTGTGGTCGGACACAGACCGACGATCGCCCGCTGCCGTGCAAGCCGTGTGCACTCGGCGGCGTTTACGTGGGTGGCATGGATGAGGCACCAGCGCGCGTCGAGCGCAAAGCGCTCAAGCAGCCATTCCACCGGCCGCTGCCCCGACCAGGCACGGCAGGCTTCGACCTCCCGGCGTTGCTCGGCGATGTGCATATGAATGGTCTCGGCCTGTGGCAGCGCTTCCAAAACGCTGCGGATTTGTGCCTCCGTGACGGCACGCAGCGAATGAAAGGCGGGTCCAAGGACGGCGAATGAGCGCCCCCCGATGGCCCGATTCAGTGCATCGTAGAGGGCCAGGTAGCTCGCCACATCATTTATGAAGCGCCGCTGAGCCGGCGCCGGCGCTTGGCCTCCGAAGCCGGCGTGTGTATAGAGCACCGGCAGCAATGTCAGCCCAATGCCGATATCGGCGGCGGCTAGGATGCATTCGCCGAGTTCCGACTGATTGGCGTAGGCGCGCCCATCCGGCTGATGATGTAGGTAGTGGAACTCGGCCACGCTGGTGTAACCGCCGCGTAGCATTTCCAGATAAGCGTAGCGGGTGACGGTTTCGAGCTGCTCGGGGGTCAGCCGGTTGGCCAGTCGGTACAGGGCCTCACGCCAGGTCCAGAAGCTGTCGTCGGGGCAGTCGGCCACCTCGGTCAGCCCGGCGAGCAGGCGTTGGAAGGCATGGGAGTGAACGTTTGCCATGCCCGGAATCGCCGGGCCCGGCAGCCGCCGGGCGCCGTGTGGTATCGCGTTGCAATCGATTTGTCGAATGATGCCGTTGCGATCCAAGGTCAGGCGAACGTCCCGTGCCCAACCGTTCGGCAACAGCGCCTGTTCTGCATAAAGAGGTTGCATCGGCACCTCGGCGCGCTATTCCGCCCGATAGGAGCGCAATACGCAACAGACTTCGCCCCTTGGACAGCGGCTGGCACACACTCCGCTTATCAGCTCCGAGTGAGGCGAATCGAGCATTCCATGACTATAAAGACAGCGAGGAGCGCGCGATAGAGCCTGCCGGCTCCAGGAGCTACATGATGAACGTTACCCCCTGTACCCGCCGAGATGATGCACGCCGTATTCGCGCACCGCGCGGCCCGACCCTAACGGCCAAGTCCTGGCTGACCGAAGCGCCACTGCGCATGCTGATGAACAATCTGGACCCGGACAATGCCGAGAACCCGGCCGAGCTGGTCGTCTATGGTGGCATCGGCAAGGCGGCGCGTAACTGGGAGTGCTACGACCGGATCGTCGAGACTCTGCGCCGGCTCGAGGGAGACGAGACGTTGCTGATTCAATCCGGCAAGCCCGTGGGTGTGTTCAAGACCCACCCGGATGCGCCGCGGGTGCTGATCGCTAACTCCAACCTGGTGCCTCGCTGGGCGAGCTGGGAGCACTTCCATGAGCTCGACCGCAAGGGGTTGATGATGTTCGGTCAGATGACGGCGGGATCGTGGATCTACATCGGCAGCCAAGGCATCGTGCAGGGCACCTATGAAACCTTCACCGAGGCCGCTCGCCAACACTATGGCGGCACCCTGGAAGGTCGCTGGATTCTCACCGCCGGGCTCGGCGGTATGGGCGGCGCCCAGCCACTCGCCGCCACCATGGCCGGGGCCTGTCTGCTTGCCGTGGAGTGCCAGTCCAGCCGCATCGAGCGGCGTCTGGAGACCGGTTTTCTCGATGAGCGCAGCGATCGCTTGGACGCGGCGCTGGAAATAATCGATCGGGCGCGGCGCAAAGGTGAGGCCGTCTCGGTCGGGCTGCACGGCAATGCCGCCGAGGTGTTTCCGGAGTTGGTGCGCCGCGGTGTCAGACCCGATCTGGTCACTGACCAGACCAGTGCCCACGATCCCTTGTACGGCTATCTACCGATTGGGTGGAGCTGGGAGCAGGCGGAGCGGAGCCGACGGAGCGACCCGCAGCGGGTGGTGTGTGAGGCCAAGGCCTCCATTGCGGTGCAGGTGCGCGCTATGCTCGAGTTCTACCACGGGGGTGTCCCGACCTTTGACTACGGCAACAATATCCGCCAAATGGCCAAGGAGGCGGGGGTCGAGGAGGCCTTCGATTTCCCCGGTTTCGTCACAGCTTACCTGCGCCCACGGTTTTGTCGCGGTATCGGGCCGTTTCGCTGGGTGGCGCTCTCCGGGGAGGCCCAAGACATTCACCGAACCGATGAGAAGGTTAAGATGCTGCTGCCCGACCAGCCGCCGCTGCATCGCTGGCTCGACATGGCACGGCAGCGGATCCGCTTTCAGGGGCTACCGGCGCGAATTTGCTGGGTTGGGCTCGGGGAGCGCGCGCCTCTGGGCTTGGCATTCAATGATATGGTGGCTCGCGGCGAACTGCAGGCGCCCGTGGTGATCGGCCGCGATCACTTGGACAGCGGTTCGGTAGCCAGCCCCAACCGCGAGACCGAGGCGATGCGGGATGGCTCCGATGCCGTTTCCGACTGGCCGATCTTGAACGCGCTGCTCAATACTGCGAGCGGCGCGACCTGGGTGAGCTTTCACCACGGCGGCGGCGTCGGTATGGGCTTCGCTCAACATGCCGGTCAGGTGATCGTCTGCGATGGAACGCAGGCCGCCGCGCGTCGAATCGAGCGGGTGCTCACCAACGATCCGGGCAGTGGTGTCATGCGTCACGCCGATGCAGGCTATGCGCAGGCTATTGCCTGTGCCCGAGAGCAAGGGCTCGATCTACCTATGCTGGGTGTGTGAGGCAGTACCGACCGACCCTGTTGTATAAGCAACGGAGTGAGTCATGGACTGGGATACCCTGTGGTTGAACTGCCAAGCCGCTACCATGGTGCCGGGATCGCCCTACGGAGCGATCCGTGACGCTGCCATCGCCGCGCGCAACGGCCGTATCGCGTGGGTCGGACGGCGGCATGATCTGCCTGAGCGCCGCGCCGCCGAGATCGTTGATCTCGCGGGGTGTTGGGTGACTCCGGGGCTGATCGACTGCCACACGCATCTGATCTTCGCCGGCCACCGGGCTCGGGAGTTCACGCTACGCCTCGAGGGGGCCCGCTACGAGACGATCGCCCGTGCCGGGGGTGGTATTCTGAGCACTGTCGAAGCCACCCGTACGGCGAGTGCCGCTGTGCTGCTGCGTACGGCCGAGGCACGCGCGCGGGAGCGGCTCGCGGAGGGGGTCACCGTGCTGGAGATCAAATCGGGCTACGGTCTCGACGTGGAGACCGAACTGCGTATGCTGCGCCTGGCCCGCGACCTCGGTGAGCGATTGCCGATGACAGTGCGTACGACCTGCCTGGCGGCTCATGCATTGCCGTTGGAATATAGCCGGGCTGCGGACGATTACATCGATTTGATCTTGGATACGATTTTGCCGCGGGCGATCGACTCGGATTTGGTGGATGCGGTGGATGTCTTTTGCGAGGGTATTGCGTTTACTCTGGTGCAAACGGAACGGATCCTGCGGGCGGCCCGGGCTTATGGCCTGGCGGTGAAGCTGCATGCCGGGCAGCTCTCCGATCTGGGTGGGGCCGGGTTGGCCGCGCGCTATGGCGCGCTTTCCGTCGATCACCTGGAGCATGTCTCGGAGGCGGATGTACGTGCCATGGCGGGTGCCGGCTGTGTGGCGGTGCTGCTGCCCGGTGCCTTCTATAGCCTGCGCGAATCGCAGCCTCCGCCGGTGGCGCTATTCCGAAAGTACCGGGTACCGATGGCGATCGCCAGTGATCTCAATCCGGGTACCTCGCCGGTACGATCGCTGCGGCTCACGCTGAATATGGCTTGCGCGCTATTCCGGCTCACGCCCGAGGAAGCGCTTGCCGGTGTGACCCGGGCGGCGGCTCAAGCTCTGGGTCTGCAGCAGGATTACGGTACCTTGGAGTGCGGCAAATTCGCCGATCTGGTGAGCTGGGACATCGACGATCCGGCCGAGCTCGCCTATTGGATCGGTGGCGCTGCGGTCATGGGCCGGGTCCGTCACGGCAAGTTGTTGGGCGATCCGCGGTCGGCGGCCTCCGGTGAGGCGCCCCATTAGAGATATCAGAGTCTGCTGAGCTATACGAAATGTACTAGACTGCTTAGGCAGAAGTAGAAGTATCGAGTGGGATCGAGACAATCGCCTATGCATATCGATACGGTGTCCATCCCCGTAGCGGATCAATCCCGAGCAAAAATGTTCTACGAAGAGGTGCTGGGTTTTCGTGTCGTTCGAGATTGCCCGCTGCGCTCGGGTGCACGCTGGCTTCAGCTGGCCCCGCCAGGGTCGTTCACTTGCATCAGTCTCGTGACTTGGCATGAGCAGCTGCGGCCAGGTTGCCAGCAGGGTTTGGTTCTCGGCACGGAGGATATCGAAACGGATTATGACATCCTGCGCTCGCGCGGGTTGGATATTTCCGAAATCTACACATTTCCGTGGGGGCAATTTGCCAGCTTCAGCGATCCCGACGGCAACGGTTGGGTATTGGCGCAGGCGGACAGTGGTCCCTATCTGCGCTATCCGTGATTTCAAAGCATAGCCGCGCGATCCGGGAGGGGTTAGTTCAGAGGTTCGAAGCGCATCGATAGGTCAATGGCTTGTACATGCTTGGTCAGTGCGCCCACGGAGATGAAATCCACCCCGGTGGCTGCGATGGCCGGCAGGTCGGCGAGTGCGACGTTGCCCGATGCTTCCAGCCGGGCGCGGCCTGCGGTGCGAAGGACGGCGGTTGCCAGTTCGGGCAGGGAGAAGTTGTCCAAAAGCAGGTAGTCGACGCCCACATTGAGCGCTTCCTCGAGCTGCGCAAGGTTCTCCACTTCGACTTCGATCGCGGTGCGGGGTTGGTGCTGCCGGCTTGCGCGTACCGCGGCGGTGAGTGAGCCGGCCGCCGTGATATGGTTTTCCTTGATCAGAATGGCATCGTAGAGCCCCATGCGGTGATTGACGCAGCCCCCGCAGCAGGTGGCGAACTTTTGGGCGGCGCGTAGCCCCGGCAATGTCTTGCGCGTATCCAGAATGCGGGTATTCGTGCCGGCGACGGCATCGGCGTAAGCGCGGGCGATGCTCGCCGTGCCGCAGAGCAGTTGCAGGAAGTTGAGCGCGGTGCGCTCTCCGCTCAGTAGGGCTCGGGCGGAACCAGTGAGGCGGCAGAGATTGTGCTGCGCAGGCACGCGCTCACCGTCTTGTACACTCCACTCGATTCGCACTGTCGGATCGAGTTGCTCGAATACGGCGTTGAACCAGGCGGTGCCGCAGACTACGGCCGCTTCCCGACTGATGACCGTAGCCGTGCCGGCCGCGTCTTCGGGTACCAGCGTAGCGGTGAGATCGCCACTGCCGAGATCTTCGGTCAGCGCTCGTGCGACATCGGCAGCAATCTGATCGGTGGAGCACATCGTCGCTTCCTCGGTGGTAGGGTAGACGGGGCGCTGTGGGGTGTGGTGCTTTAGGGGCGCTCACGGCGTCTCTGATGCGAAGTGGCGCCGCTCTGGGCTAGATGAAAACCCAGGCGCTGGCCAGTGCAGTCGTGCCCAGAACGATTGTATAGGGTAGCGCCATCCATAACATCCGCCCATAAGAGAGCCGAATCAGCGGTGCCAGCGTGGAGGTGAGCAGGAACAGGAACGCGGCTTGGCCGTTGGGCGTCGCGATACTAGGAATGTTCGTGCCCGTATTGATTGCCACCGCCAGGTGGTTGAACTGTTCGGCGCTCAGCTGGCCCGCATCGAAGGCGGCTTTGATTTCGTCGATGTATATGGTGGCGACGAAGACATTGTCGCTGATCATCGAGAGCAGGCCGCTGGCGAGAAAGAAGACCACCTGTTGCAGGCTTCCTTGGAAGGCGAGCGCCCAGTGGAGAATCGGGGTAAACAGGTGTTGCTGATGGATAACCGCGACCACACCGAAGAAAACCACTAGCAGCGCGGTGAAGGGCAGCGCTTCCTCGAAAGCATGGCCGAGGCGATGTTCTTCGATGATGCCGTTGAAGGCGGTGGCCAAGATGATCACCGCCAGCCCGATGAGGCCGACCTCGGCGAGCTGCAGGCCCAGTGCCAGCACCAATAGCAGCGCTGCCAGGGCCTGGACGATCAATACGGCGATCTCCAGCTGGCCGCGCCGCGCGTGTTCGCTGGCCTCGAATTCCTCGAGAATCTGCCGCACGGCGGATGGTAAGGCTGCACCGTAGCCGAACCAGCCACACCGTTCCAGAACGACGCACGAGACCAGCCCGACGGTGAACACTGGGATGGTCACCGGCGCCATCTGCAGGAAGAACTCGCTGAACCGCCACCCCATGATATGGCCAATGAGTAGGTTTTGCGGCTCACCAACCAGGGTCATGACGCCACCGAGCGCCGTGCCGATGGCCCCGTGCATCATGAGGCTGCGCAGGAACGCACGAAACTGTTCGAGATCGATCTTATGATCGCCGTCGACCGACGTATCATCGCTGTGATCGTGATCGTGATCGTGATCGTGATCGTGATCGTGATCGTGATCGTGATCGTGATCGTGATCGTGATCGTGCTCGTGGGCATAGCGCTTTCCAGAGACGGCGCGATGATAGACGGCGTAGAATCCGCCGGCCACCGTGATGATTACGGCGGTTACCGTCAGCGCATCCAGAAACGCCGAGAGGATTGCTGATACACTGCAGAACAATAACGCGAGTTGCGACTTCGAGTGCACGCCAAGCAGAAGGCGAGTGAAGATGAGCAGCAATAGGTCGCGCAGGAAATAGATACCGGCCACCATGAACATCAACAACAGGATGACCGGGAAATTCTGCAACGCCTCATGGTAGACCTGCTCCGGACTCGTCAAGCCGATGACGGTGGCCTCCAGCAGCAACAACCCGCCCGGCTGCAGAGGGTAGCATTTCAGGGCCATCGCCAGCGTGAAAATGAACTCCAGCACCAACGCCCAACCGGTCACGTGGGGGCCCGCTGCGTCCAGTAAAACAGGGTTTGTGACCAAAAAGCCGATAATGGTGAGCTTGTACCAGCCCGGCGACTGACCGAGAAAGTTGCGAGCGAAGGCCTGTGCCAGTGTCAGCGGCAAAGCTTCAGTCAGGGATTGCGACATCGATGATCCCCAATCCGATGGGCTGATGGTGGCGTGACCGTTGCTTCTGTGGGCACGCAATCCGCATATGACAAAGCCTTCGGCTGCAAGCGAAAGTGCCTACTCGATGAAACGATGCCACCCGCTTCAGCGACGCGCGCCTAGCGGAGGCGCTTTTAAGGCTCTGGCGAGAATGCGGCAGGGAATGGTTCTCGAGTTTGAGCGCCGCAGCCATTATTGCGACATACTGGTTTTGCTGCGCGCGACGAAGCCGGTCGACGGCAGACCTAGACAAGCATGACCGGACCGGAAGGGTAAAAGCGTTGGCACGCGGTGTTGAGCTCCGGTCTGCGAGTCGATCCGCTGGGAAAGAGGAAGTATCCAGCGCGGGTTCGTGCCGGCTTCGCTGCGCTTTTGACACCGGTGCCAGCGTTTGCCGCCGACAGCTTATGGATACGGCGGCGAATTCGACCGGAGCCGGGTTGGGCCTGAACTGCATCCATGCCTTCAGGCCACCGTGACCCGCTCATTGTCCAGATAGACATCCTGAATGGCATGCAGCAATTCGATGCCCTCCCGCATCGGACGCTGGAAGGCCTTGCGGCCGCTGATCAGGCCCATGCCGCCCGCCCGCTTATTGATGACGGCCGTACGCACCGCTTGCTGCAGATCGTGCCCACCCGATGCGCCGCCCGAGTTGATCAATCCGGCGCGTCCCATGTAGCAGTTGGCGAGCTGGTAGCGGGTGAGATCGATGGGGTGATCGCTGGTGAGCTCCTCGTAGACTTTACGGTGGGTCTTGCCGAATTTGAGGGCGCTGAAACCGCCGTTGTTCTCGGGCTGCTTTTGCTTGACGATATCCGCATCGATGGTTGCCGCCAGGTGATTGGCTTGCCCGGTCAGATCGGCGGCGGTGTGGTAGTCGGTGCCGTCTTTTTTGAATGCCGGGTTGCGCAGATAGGCCCAAAGAATGGTAACCAGGCCCAAATCGTGGGCGTGAGCGAAGGCTGCGCTGATTTCCTGGATTTGGCGCCGGGATTCCGGTGAGCCGAAATAGACGGTTGCGCCAACTGCCACGGCGCCGAGGTCGAAAGCCTGCCCCACCGAGGCAAACAGCGTCTGATCATGCCGTTCCGGGTAGGTGAGCAGCTCGTTGTGGTTGAGCTTGACGATAAACGGAATGCGGTGGGCATAGCGGCGCGAGACCGCCGCGAGGACACCCAGAGTAGAGGCGAGTGCGTTACAGCCGCCCTCGATGGCGAGGCGGGCGATGTTCTCCGGGTCGAAATACTCCGGGTTGGGTGCGAAGGAAGCTCCCGCGGAGTGTTCCACGCCCTGATCGACGGGCAGTATGGATAGATAGCCGGTACCGGCCAGCCGGCCTTGATTGAAGATAGCCTGCAGATTGCGCAAAACACTCGCCTTGCGATGCTTCTGAGCGACCACCCGGTCGACGTAGTCGGGTCCCGGAAGGTGCAGCATCTGCGTTGGAATGCCGCGGCAACGGTGGGAGAGGAGGCTCTCCGCCTCATCGGCGAGCAGCGCGTATATGTCGATCATCAGGGTTTCTCCGTACGGCTCATGTCTGATCAGTAGTCGGGAGTAAGCACGTGCTATCTCCGGGAGATTATACCCAGCCGCCTCCCATACGGGCGATCGTCGCGGCAGGGGCATCGTGCTCCGGCTACGGCCAACAAGATAAATTTTGTGAAATATTTCACATTAAACTTTCAGGCCTTCCTTTACAAAAGAATGTCATAAGGCGCAATGCGTTTTTCTTAATCTATCAGGTGCGGCTCATGGTTGGGCGAAGTAAGGTCGTTTACTTAAACACCCATAGTACGCCGAGCGCAGGCGTACAGACCCTGGACGAGCTTTGTCGCTTGGCTGAATCGAGCCTTGAAGCCGGGCTGCGTCAAGCCCTCGATCAGGTCGACGACGCGCTGTTCGATCGGGCAGAACGGGCCGCCAGCAATGCGGACCAGGCGCTGTTTTTCGCGACCATGCGGCAGGTTCGGATGAACCGCCGGATGGTGGTGCAGTTGTTCACTCAGGAGATGGAGAGCGCCTTCACCCGATTGACGCAGCCATCTCCCCCGGAAATCCGGGAATCCGCGGCGTCTGCACGGGTGGACTACCCGCTGGAGTTGATGGATGAGACCGTGGTGGAGGAGCGTGTAGCTGCCGAGACGGTCATCGGCAAACTCCGTACCCGCTGCGCCTTTGCCCTGGCCCAACTTCAGTCGCGGTTGGACTACCTCGTCGCCGAGTGCAAAGTCGACGAGCGCAATAACCCACTGGATCCTCGCCAGATCGTCGATGCCTTTGCCGTCGCGATGGACCGGCTCGACCTCGAAATCCAGCCCAAGCTGATCATCTTCAAACTCTTTGAGAAGCAGATGCTACGACAGCTGCCCGAGCTCTATGAGGCAGCCAACCGGTTACTCATCGATGCTGGGATTATGCCGAAGCTGCGCGCTACGGGCGAGCCCTTGGTAGCCGGCGAAGATCGAGCTCAAGCTCCGGAGAGCGGACATCAAGCCGATGCGGATACCGGTACCTTTGCTGGGAACGGTAGTGCAACGCTTGAGTTGCTGCAGGGGTTGCTCGCTCAGGCCCGCCGTGGCAACGAGCCGGTCCCGTCGACTGCACATTGCGCAGGCGGGGTGAGTCGTTCGGACGTCGTCCAGGCGCTCTCCGCACTGCAGCAGCAGCCCAGATTGGCAAATAATGGGATAGGCGTTGCGGAGCCATTCGCTGCCGAGGAGTTAAAGGCACTCTTGGGGGGCGCGTTGTTCGTTGCTCCAAGTGGTGTATCGCGGCCCATAGAGCGGGCTGCGGACGATACCATCGATATCGTCAGTATGCTCTTCGACGTCATCTTGGATGATTCCCGGCTTGCTCCTTCGATAAAAGCCGTTATCGCTCGGTTGCAAATACCGGTGCTCAAAGTGGCGATGCTTGATCGCAGCTTTTTCAACAGCCGCCAGCATCCTGCGCGGCTATTGATCAACGAGTTGGCCCACGCCGCCATGGGATGGGCCGAGCCGGAGAATCCGAACGCCGACCCGCTCTATCGCAAGATGAATGAGGTCATGAATCGGATTCTCGGGGGGTTTGAGGAAGACATTGTCTTATTCGAGCAGGTGCTGCAGGATTTCCGGCTGTTTCTCGAACAGGAGCGGGAACGGGCGCAGGCGGTCGAGGCGCGTACTTGTCAAGCGGCGGAAGGTAAGGCTAAGGTCGAGGACGCGCGGGAGCGGGTCCAGGCCGAAATCGAGCGGCGTCTGCGGGGCGGGTCGGTGCCGGCCATCGTACGCCAGATCCTGGAAGGCGCTTGGTTCAAGGTGCTTTTTATTACCTGCGTCAAGGACGGGCCGCAGGGGTCGGTTTGGGAATCGCAGCTCGAACTGATGGATCGCCTGATCTGGAGCGTCCAGCCAAGTGCGGATCCTGGGCAGCGTCAAGACGTATTGGCCCGTATACCCGCGTTGTTGAACGATCTGCGTGAAGGGCTGAATGCGATTCTTTACAATCCCTTCGAGATGACGCGCTTGTTCAAGGAGTTGGAAGTCGAGCACATTCGCTGTCTCTCGACACCCCCGGCTGATCAAGGCGGCAACACCGTCAACGTCGAGCGGGGCAGCGAAGACGAACCAACGGTTGAGCAGCAATGGGGCGCGCATGATTGTGACAAGTCTTCAGTTGCGGCTGAGTCCCCTCCGCTTACTGAAGAGCGGCGTCTGCGGGAGGAGTCTTTGCAGCGCTTGGCCAGGGTGGATCTCGGAACGTGGTTTGAGTTTTCCACCGATGCCGGGTGCCAGCTACGCGCCAAACTCTCGGCCCGACTGAACGGCGGTCGGCGCTTGATTTTTGTCAATCGTGCCGGCTTCAAGCTGGCTGATAAGAAAACGGAGGAGGTGGCCGAGGATCTGAGCAGCGGAAAAGCTTTTATTCTCGACCACAACATGCTCTTCGACAAAGCGCTCGAACAGGTGATTGCCAATTTGCGCGATCTGCGCGCCGACCAAGCGCTGTGAACCGTTTTCGGCTTTAAATGGCTCGGCAGTTCATGGGGTGGGTGGGATCGTCCGGAATACCCGAGCGAAACAGGCTCCATGCGATGAATTTTCAATCCCAAGCGAGCCGAAGTCCGGCGCAAATATGGCGTTTGTCCAGAGTGTAGAAATTGCGAAAGCTCGTGCGCCGAACGGGTGGTAGCGTGTGTTCGCTGCCGCCGCGCAGAACGCCATGGCGGCCATCGAACCAAGGGGTGGAATAGCCGTCGTAAGGAAACGGCCGAAAGCCGGGATACGGGTGAAAGCGATTGGCGCACCATTCCCAGGCCTGCCCGACGCCTCGTAACAGACCCGTTCGGGCGGCGGCCTCCCATTCGAATTCGTGCGGTAGCTTGGCGCCAGCCCAGTGGCTGAAGGCCTCGGCCTCGTAGAAACATACCCCGCGTACCGCAGCATCCGGTTCCAGATCACGGGGACCGGTGGCGCTCAACTCGTACCAGCCATGTTGCGTGCGACGCCATAGAGCCGGGCAATCGACCCGGGCGTTATCCAACCATGCCCAGCCGACCATGCTCCATAATTCGCGGCGCCGGTAGCCGCCGCTTTCCATGAAGGCGAGGTATTCGGCATTGGTTACCGGGTACTCGGCGATATGCCCACCGCGGCGCCGAAACGCGTGGCGGGGCTGCTCGTTGTCGTAAGCGCAAGGCGCGTCGCAACCGAGCATGACGGGTTGCGTCGGCAGTCGGAGCGCCGCCCTGAGCGGGATTGTCGAGATGAGCGCTCGGCTGGGGGTCCATAGGCTGTTGATGAGCAGCTGGCGCTGTGCCAATACGTAATGCATGGTCTCAAGATGCTGGGCGTAGTGTTGAATCAGGAAATCGAGCAGGTAGTCCGCGCGCATCAGTCGGTGCTCACGCATGTGCGCCGGCGGGTCGGCGAGCAACGCTAGATTCTCGCTATGCACCGCGCCTGTCCATTCGAGCAACTGCTCTCGTCCAAGGACCAGTTCGGGGCGCGCCGCTTTCTCACATAAATCTGGGAAATAGACGCCATGCAGGGTTGCGGTAGTCGCATTGTCGCCGAGGACGATCTCGCGCACCCAATAGGTCTCGATGAAGGCACAGTGGCCTACATGCCAGCCGAGTGGACTGAGGTCCTCATGGTATTGGGTACGGATGTCCTCAGCCGGAAGCCGACTGACGATGTCCTGGCCCCGGCGGTGCATTGCTGCCAGTTCGGCGATTCGCCGCGCCCTCCCTAGCTCGTGTTCTTTCATGGTGCTACAGAGCGGTTAGGTGTGGCGGGCGAGCGCCGGCCAGTGCTACGAGATGGTGTGCCGG
This sequence comes from Nitrococcus mobilis, assembly GCA_024102725.1. Taxonomy (GTDB): domain Bacteria; phylum Pseudomonadota; class Gammaproteobacteria; order Nitrococcales; family Nitrococcaceae; genus Nitrococcus; species Nitrococcus mobilis_A. Next base: position 2,383 of record JAGFJL010000066.1, on the reverse strand, counting down.
GACCGCCTCCCAGTGCGGACCGGCCGTGAGTGGCTCCGATGCGATCACTGCGCCCTGCGAGTAAAGCGGGTCGGAGTCGGTCGCATACAGGGTCGGGCACTCAGCACCAATGGCGTGTCGAGTGACCGCGATCTCGGTGCCGTCGGTGAGGGCGATGTTGAGCAGCGCCCGCCCCGCGGCAATCCAGCTGGCGAGGGCGTCCATCAAGCGACGCAGCAGCAAGCTGGGTGACTGTGGGGCTTCGGCGGCGAGTTGGCGAATCGCCGCGAACAGATATTCGGAATCGGTATTGCCGTGAATGGCGGCTTCGATATCCGGTTGTAGCCAGCCTCGCAGCCGAGGCCGCAGATCTTCGGCGAATTCGTCGACGAAACCATTGTGCAGAAAGAGTAGGCGACCATCCGTAAACGGCTGGGTGTTGGCGTAGCCACTGGCGAACCCTTCGGTGGCGCTACGCACGTTGGCAACCCATAAATCGCGCCTCAGCGTGCGGCCCAGTGCCACCAGGTTGGGGTCTGCCCAGGCGGGCTGAATATTCCGATAAGCGACCGGGCAACCGGTATCGTCATACCAACCGAACCCGAAACCGTCGGCGTTCAGGGCGGCCGTGCGCATCTCCCGAGGAGACCAGGCCTGGTGGATCAGGCTGTGTTCCGGAGCGAGTAGAAAGCGTTCCAGGTAGACGGGTTTGCCCAAGTAAGCGGCTAGCCGGCACACGTCTATTCTCCGTAAGGGTTGTGCTTTCCTCACAGTAGGATGGTAGCGTATGAGGAAAAGACCTTACTAAAAGAGCGCTTTTTTATGAACATTTCTTTGGAAGGTGCATCCGTTCGTAGCCGCATGCTCGAGCGCTTCGAATGTCAGACGGTGCCGGCCGCGCGGGCTGTACCCAATCTTGCCGAAGACGTTTTGCAGGGATTCGCCAGACGGCCACGTGCCCTACCGCCGAAGTACTTCTATGATGCCTTGGGCTCCGAGCTATTCGACCGTATCTGTGATACGCCTGAATACTATCCGACTCGGACCGAGGCACGGCTGCTTGATCAGTCGGCGCACAGCATCATCCGTCAGGCAAGGCCGGATCATATCATCGAACTCGGCAGCGGTACCTCGCGCAAAACGGCACATCTGCTTGAAGCTTGCGAGGCGAACGGATTGGAACCGAGTTACTGGCCCTTCGATGTATGTGAAGCGGTTTTGCACGCCGCCGCCGAGGCGCTTCTCGAAGCGCATCCATGGCTTAAGGTGCAGGCGCTGATCGGCGACTATTCGGCGGGCCTGGCGCATCTTCCCCAGCCCGCCGGTCGGCGGCTGTTCGTCTTTCTGGGCGGCACGATCGGCAATCTGACGCCGGAGGAATCGATCGCTTTTCTCAGTGAGTTGCGCGGTTTGATGCGCGAGGGCGATGCTTTTTTGTTGGGCGCGGATCGCACCAAGGCCCCCCGGCTCTTGCAGGCCGCCTACGATGATGCGCGTGGACTCACCGCTGAGTTCAACCGTAATGTGCTCAACGTTATCAACCAAGCCCTTAGGGGGGATTTCGACCCCTATGCTTTTGACCATCTGGCCCTCTACAACGAGACTTTGCAGCGGATAGAGATGTATCTCGTCGCCCGGCACGACCAGGAAGTGCACCTTATGGCGCTCGAACGCCGGTACGGTTTCCTCCAAGGGGAGCGCATTCTCACCGAGATCAGCCGCAAGTTCACCGCCGAGTCGCTCACCGCCGAGCTGCGTGCGGCTCGGCTGAATCCAACCCATCATTATCAAACAGAGGATCGCTACTTCTCTTTGGTGCTGGCCCGACCGAATTGAGCACCCAATTTAGCAGCGCAAAGCCACCGCTGAGCGCAGCGGCGCGATGCGTCGAAGCCTGTCAAGCGTGGCATTGCCTGGACAGATCGAGTGCTGATTCAATCAAAGATCATGTCAATAACTCTCCGCTCCTCGCAAGCGCTATGGAACTAATCCCCGCAACGGCTGCCTCAACACAATGAGGCCGATCGAGGGCCTGATGCGTGCCTGCCAAACGCCCCGCAGGGCTTGCCAATAGGATACCGCTAGCGATTTGCCCGTTGGGGCATCCCATAGGGCGGGGGCGGTGCTTTGCTGTTCACCGGAGCTGGTTTTTCTGGAGTCCGGCGAGGGTAAGTATCAGATGACGTCGTTGGCCTTCGCGGAGGGTTCTTCAATCGCCCAGCAAGAAAAAAGGGGGTTGGGCATATGTTGGAGAGATATGAAATGGGGTCGCATAGGGCATTCCATTACACACAAGTCTGTTCCAGTCGATTCAGGCCGCGCCGATGTCACCCAAGTGATTGAAAATACTGGTCCCATCTGCCCAGTCGGCATTTAGTGGAAACAGTCCATAAGCTGTTGTTTC
>JAGFJL010000044.1 GCA_024102725.1 Nitrococcus mobilis | reverse complement strand
CAAAATGGTGCGCGATGAGCTGCCATTGTTCGTCGGAGAGGTCACTGTCGTACACGAGCTGATCTCTTGTGTGAGATTTATAATATATTTATATGATAAATAGCAGCGTTTTAACAAGACAGCTTCTTAGCCCTGCCCACATACAAGTCGGCCCATATCAACGCTTCGGGGGAACCTTGAGCGCCACACCCACCGTTCATCACGTGGCAGTACCGACCTGGTTTGGCAAATGCTCTATCATCAAGGCATGCCCATCGAGGCGTTCCTGAAAAGTGGAACCTAACCACAGGATGGGGGCGACGCCGCGAGACGTAATCGCCATGGTTTGAAATCAGTGGCCGGCGCGCCTCATGCTGAGCACTGTGCGGCGCGAACGTCATGCCATTGACATACCATATATGGTATATACAATACGCGGATGTGGGAGGTATTCGAGCATCGACGTACCGTGCGTCAGTTTAGAAGGCTTCCCGTGGAGATACTTAAGCGATATGAGAAGTGGAAGGATATCGTCTCCATATCGGGTCCAACTGGGCTCCGGCTGATTCGTGGGTTCAACGATGAGGCTCTAAGCGGGAAATGGAAGAACCACCGGTCTTCAAGACTGAATGAACAGTATCGTGTCATATACCGGGTCCAGCGCAACGAGGTTCGGGTCGAGGTGGTGAGCGTCACCGCTCACGACTACCGAAGGAAGTGACATGAACGATTATCGCAGAGCGGAACGCCAGGTTGATGTCTCTGTTGGCGAATCGGTAAGGATCATCCGTGAGTTGCAGGGGATGAGCCAGAACGATCTGGCCGCCGCCTCCGGAATCCCTCAGTCGACGATCTCCGGTATCGAGAGGGATCGAATCAATCTTGGCGTAGAGCGTGCCAAGCAGCTTGGCCGCGCCCTCAAGTGTCATCCCGCGGTCCTGGTGTTTCCGGGCTGGGATGTTGAACATGAATCCGTCGCCTAACGCCGTCGGGGTTGCCTACCTCACCGGTCCGGCAGGCGTACAGCTCCGAAACCAACGTTTCAGCTTGTTGCTCGACGATTTGGACCGCTCCAGCCCGGCGTACACGGTGCTATCGTGATCCATGCTGAGCCTGCGCATGAGGACACCGACCTTGAGCGTAGAGTGTTCACGCTCGTGCGGCTCTGGCAATACGCCAACCCGTGATAACGGCCTCGCGGAGGTCAGCGCCCCACCACGCGAAAGTCATACTGTCTAGCCTTACCAGGGGCCGCCTTCAGTGGACAGCGGAATCACGCTCGACACGAGGCGAGAAGATTTCATACTGGCGCTAGGCGGCGCCGTGGCCGCGGCGCCATAAGGCTTGGGACTCGCCGCTAGAACCGCATCGGCGATGCTGACAAGAGGAGCGCATCAATGGCGACCGTGGAAAGCGCGGGCGGACGTTTACGCACCGCCCTCGAACGAGAGCGTCCCCTGCAGATCGTCGGCACCATTAACGCGTATTGCGCTTTGTTGGCCGAACGGGCGGGCTTCCGTGCTATCTATCTATCCGGCGCCGGAGTGTCGAATGCTTCGCTGGGCGTACCCGACCTCGGCATCACGAATCTCGCCGACGTGACCGAAGAGGTTCGGCGCATCACCGGGGTCTGCGATCTGCCGCTGCTGGTGGATGCCGATACGGGCTGGGGTGGCGCATTCAATATTGCCCGTAGCGTGCGCGAGTTGCTCCGGGCGGGCGCGGCGGCGCTGCATATCGAGGATCAGGTGCAGGCCAAGCGCTGCGGCCACAGGCCCGGCAAGGCGCTGGTGGCGAAAGAAGAAATGGTCGATCGCATCAAAGCGGCGGTCGACGCCCGCTTCGACGATCAGTTCGTGCTCATGGCCCGCACCGACGCCCATGCCAGCGAAGGCTTGCAAGCGGCTATCGAACGATCCTTGGCTTACGTGGCGGCCGGCGCCGATATGATTTTCGCCGAGGCCTTGCAATCGCTGGCGGAATACCGCGCCTTCACGGCCGCCGTCGAGGTGCCAGTGCTGGCCAACCTAACGGAGTTCGGTCGGACGCCGCTGCTCTCGGCAAATGAGCTCCGGCAGGCACAAGTCGCAATGGTACTCTATCCGCTCTCGGCATTCCGCGCCATGAGCCGGGCGGCGGAACAAGTCTATGCAACGATCCGCACCGACGGGACCCAACAAGCCATGCTCCCGCAGATGCAGAGCCGGGATGAACTCTACGAGATCCTCGGCTACCTGGATTACGAGCGCAAGCTCGATGAACTATTCCGCCAAGACTAAATTAGGAGCAACGCGATGACAGAGAAGAAGGCGGTACCGAGTCTGCGCGGAATCGTGGCCGGCGAGACCGCGCTATGTACCGTGGGCAAGGAGGGCGCCGGACTGAGCTACCGAGGCTACGATATCCGGGATCTGGCGGAACATGCGAAATTCGAAGAAGTCGCCTATCTGCTGCTCTATGGTGAGCTCCCCAACTGTAGGCAACTCCAAGAATATTGTACGCGGCTCAAGCACCGGCGAGCGCTGCCGGAGGCGCTCAAGCAGGTGCTGGAGCGGTTGCCGCGCGCAGCTCACCCGATGGATGTCATGCGCACCGGTTGCTCCGTGCTTGGGGTGCTCGAAACGGAGCGCAGCTTCGCGCAGCAATACGAGGTAGCCGATCGTCTACTCTCGGCCTTGCCGGGCATCCTCACCTACTGGTATCGCTACAGCCACGACGGCGTGCGTGTCGACCCAGCGACCGAAGATGCTTCGATCGGCGGCCAACTGCTGCATCTGCTCGGCGCTGCGCCACCCAATCCGCTCTACGAGAAGGTCATGCATGCCTCGCTGATCCTCTACGCAGAGCACGAATTCAACGCCTCCACCTTCACCGCACGGGTCTGTGCATCGACTCAGTCCGATATGCACTCGTGTATCAGTGGTGCCATCGGTTCCCTGCGCGGACCACTGCACGGTGGTGCCAACGAAGCGGCCATGGCTATGCTCGAGCAATGGTCGAACCCGGACGAGGCCGAGCAGGCGGTCCTACGCATGCTCGAGCGCAAGGAGAAGGTCATGGGCTTCGGGCATGCCATCTATCGAAGCCAAGACCCACGCAATGCCATCATCAAGGCCTGGTCACGAAAACTTGCAGAGGAGGTCGGCGATAGCCGCTTGTACCCAATCTCCGAGCGGGTCGAGGCGGTTATGTGGCGGGAGAAGCGCCTGTTTGCCAACGCCGATTTCTATCACGCCTCCGCCTACCACTTCATGGGCATCCCGACCGGGCTGTTCACGCCGGTGTTCGTCCTATCGCGCATTACCGGTTGGTGCGCCCATGTGATGGAGCAGCGCCAAAACCCTCACATTATCCGACCGAGCGCCACCTACACCGGCCCGGGCCCCCGCGCCTGGATCCCAATCGAGGAGCGCCCTTGAGGCGGTTACCAGACGCTCGATACGGCACACACTGAGCAGGACCAAACTCGATGAGCCGAGGAGCTAGCCGAAGCACGCGGCGACCACCGCCGGATACCGAACTACTCGATATCGCCGAGTACGTGATCAACGGCGAGATCACCTCCGCCGAAGCCTATGAGACAGCACGCTACTGCCTCATGGACGCGCTGGGCTGCGCTATGCTCGCGTTGCAATACCCGGCCTGCACCAAACTGCTCGGCCCGATCGTTGCCGGCGCCCAAATGACCGGTGGTGTAAAGATTCCCGGTACCCACTTCCGGCTGGATCCGGTGCAAGCGGCTTTCAATATCGGTACTATGATCCGTTGGCTGGATTACAATGATACGTGGCTGGCTGCCGAATGGGGGCACCCTTCCGACAATCTCGGCGGGATCCTGGCAGCGGGCGATTATCTCGCCCGCTGCGAAGCGAGCTCGCAGCGGCGAGTGATGGACATGCGCGGTGTGCTCACCGCCATGATCAAGGCCCACGAGATCCAAGGCGTGATCGCCTTGGAGAACAGCTTCAATCGAGTGGGCCTTGATCATGTATTACTGGTGCGGATCGCCTCGGCCGCGGTGGTCACCGGGCTGTTGGGCGGCAGCCGCGAAGATGTAGTCAACGTCTTGTCGCAGGCCTGGATCGATGGCGCGGCGCTGCGCACCTATCGCCATGCGCCGAATACCGGCTCACGCAAAAGCTGGGCCGCCGGCGATGCCTCAGCGCGGGGGGTACGCCTGGCGTTGCTGACCCTAACCGGTGAGATGGGCTATCCTTCGGCCTTGTCGGCACCCACGTGGGGATTCCAGGATGTGCTGTTTGGAGGCAAGCCGCTGAAGTTCTCGCGCGGCTACGGCAGCTACGTGATGGAGAACATTCTGTTCAAGCTCGCCTATCCGGCCGAATTTCACGGCCAAACGGCGGTCGAAGCCGCCATGGTGCTGCACCCACAGGTCCATCATCGCCTGAACGCAATCGACAAGGTGATTATCGAGACGCAAGAGGCGGGCGTGCGCATCATCGACAAAACCGGTCCGCTGGACAATCCCGCCGACCGAGATCATTGCATTCAATATATGGTGGCCATAGCTTTGATCTTCGGTCGCTTGAGCGCGGCCGATTATGAGGACGAAGTGGCGGCGGATCCGCGTATCGACGCTTTACGGGCGAAGATGCAGGTTTCGGAAAACGCGCAGTTCAGTCGCGACTACCTGGATCCACAAAAGCGATCCATCGCCAATTCCGTGCAGGTATTCTTCACCGACGGCAGCAAAACCGAGCTGATCCGGGTGGAATACCCTATAGGCCATCGGCGTCGCCGTAGCGAGGGCATCCCGGCGCTGATCCGCAAGTTCGAGGCGGCGCTTGCCACCCGCTTCGCACCGCGCCAAGCCGAGCGCATCAAAAACGCCTGCAGCGATCAGGCACGCTTGGAGGCGATGTCGGTGGACACGTTCATGGACTGCTGGGCGTTGTGAAGCATCGCAACTTAGCAGTCCGGCATTATCCGAAAGTAACTGACGAGCGAAATGTGACAGCAGAATAAACAAGCGACCAGGCGCTCGGCTGCCGCGCCGGTTTACCCGCTTCTCTGGCAAGAGCCGCTGATTTGGGCGTCACCCGTATTCGATCCCGCCGGTATCACGCGGCTTAACCCGCTCATGAGCATAACCCGCGCAAATTTGCGCAACCGGATCGAATTGCAAGGACACGAGGGATCGGCGCGGGCAAAATGCTGCAGCGAGGCAACTATACTCAGCACTCGAGAGCACGGCCGAATCACTGCAGCAACGGCAGTGAAGCAATGGTATGCGAGCCTATGGACATCGGTATTGAGAACCGCCTTCGTATCTCCCAAAAATGGGCGTGCACCCGAACTCGCCTTCAAGGCTCTCCCGCAAGGGCCCTGGAGCCGCAACCGCCTGCGAGCGAGCGGTGCGCGAATGGACTGGCGAATTGCTTAACCCAAGAGGTGAAAGATGGCTGCAAAGCTAAAACCCACCCCCATTCGGGGTGATGCCGATCCCCAGGAGACCCAGGAGTGGCTTGAGGCGCTCGAAAGCGTCCTGGAATATGAGGGGCCCGAGCGCGCCCACTTCCTGCTGGAAGCGCTGGTAGACGCCTCGCGTCGGCGCGGCACCCAGCTGCCGTTCAAAGCCACGACGGCTTACCAAAATACGCTCGTGCCGCAGCTGGAGGAGCGTTGCCCCGGCGATGCCACCCTGGAATGGCGAATCCGCTCGCTGATCCGCTGGAACGCCATGGCCATGGTCGTGCAAGCGAACCGCCAGCGCGAAGGTATCGGTGGTCATATCGCCAGCTTCGCCTCCAGCGCAACGCTCTACGAGGTCGGCTTCAATCACTTCTGGCACGCTCCCAGCAAAGATCATGGCGGTGATCTGGTCTTCATTCAGGGTCACTCCGCGCCCGGTATCTACGCACGGGCGTTTCTGGAAGGCCGCCTCACCGAGGAGCAGTTGCACAATTTTCGAGCGGACTGCCATCCCAACGGGCTCTCCTCCTATCCCCATCCCTGGTTGATGCCTGATTTCTGGCAGTTTCCCACCGTTTCCATGGGCTTAGGCCCGATCATGGGTGTCTACCAAGCGCGCTTTATGAAATACCTGCACAACCGCGGCATCGCCAACACCGAAAAGCGCAAAGTGTGGGTATTTTGCGGCGACGGGGAGATGGACGAGCCCGAATCCCTCGGTGCCATTGGCCTGGCCGCACGGGAAGATCTGGATAATCTCGTGTTCGTGGTCAACTGCAACTTACAGCGCCTGGACGGCCCGGTGCGTGGCAACGGCAAGATCATTCAGGAGCTGGAAGGCGAATTTCGTGGCGCCGGCTGGAACGTGATCAAGCTCATCTGGGGCTCCTATTGGGATCCGCTGCTCGCGCGCGATACTAAAGGGTTGCTGCGCCAACGCATGGAAGAATGCGTCGACGGCGAGTACCAAAACTTCAAGGCCAAGGGCGGCGCCTATACGCGCGAGCATTTCTTCGGCAAATACGCCGAGCTGCGGGAAATGGTCGCCAATATGACCGATGAGGACATCGCCCGGCTCAACCGCGGCGGCCACGATCCGCACAAAGTCTATGCGGCCTATGCCGCGGCGGTGAAACACAAGGGACAGCCCACCGTCATTCTGGCCAAAACCATCAAGGGCTACGGCATGGGCGAGGCCGGCGAAGGCCAGAACATCACCCACCAACAAAAGAAGATGGCCGAGGACGCACTTCGGCAATTTCGGGACCGATTCAATATTCCCATCCCGGACGAGCAGGTCGCCGAGGCGCCCTTCTACAAGCCGGAAGAGGACAGCCCCGAGGCCAAATACCTGCATGAACGCCGCCAAGCGCTTGGCGGTTATCTGCCGGCGCGCCACGTCAACGCCCAACCCTTGGAGATTCCGGAGCTCTCCGCCTTCGAGACCTTGTTCAAGGACAGCGGCGAGCGCGAGATGTCTACCACCATGGCCTACGTGCGCATCTTGGCCATTCTCGCGCGAGACAAAAAGGTCGCCCCCCACCTGGTTCCTATCGTTCCCGACGAAGCCCGCACCTTCGGCATGGAGGGCCTGTTTCGCCAGATCGGCATCTACGCCCCGAAAGGCCAACTCTACGAGCCACAAGACGCCGATCAACTCATGTACTACCGGGAAGATCGCAAGGGTCAGATGCTCCAAGAGGGCATCACCGAGGCTGGATCGACCGCTTCATGGATGGCGGCGGGTACCTCGTACGCCAATCACGGCATCGAGATGATTCCTTTCTTCGCCTTCTATTCCATGTTCGGCTTCCAGCGCGTGGGCGATTTGCTCTGGGCGGCTGGCGACATGCAGGTCAAAGGCTTCCTCATGGGGGGTACCGCCGGGCGCACCACCCTCAATGGCGAGGGCTTGCAACATCAAGACGGCCATAGCCATTTGGCCGCCGCGACCGTGCCGAACTGTATTGCCTATGATCCGACTTTCGCCTACGAGCTCGCCGTAATCATCCACGACGGCCTCGAGCGAATGTATGGGCGCCAGGAGAAGTGCTTCTACTACATCACCATGATGAACGAGAACTATCATCAGCCGGCCATGCCCGAAGGCGCCGAAGAGGGCATCCGGCGGGGAATGTATCTTTTCCGAGATGGCGGCGAGGCCAAGCTCAAGGTACAGCTCATGGGCTCGGGCACTATTTTCCGCGAAGTCATCGCCGCCGCCGATCTGCTCAAGGAGGACTGGGACATCGGCGCTGACCTCTGGAGCTGCACCTCGTTCACCGAGCTGCGCCGGGACGGCATTGCCGCCGAGCGCTGGAATAGGCTCCATCCCCTGGCGAGCACGCCTCGCAAGCCCTTCATCGCCCAGTGCCTAGAAAATCGCCAAGGCCCGGCGGTGGCTTCCACGGACTATATGCGGGCGTTTGCCGAGCAGATCCGACCCCACCTGGAGCGGCGTTACGTAACGCTGGGCACCGACGGCTTCGGCCGCTCGGATACCCGCGAGAACCTACGCCGGTTCTTCGAGGTGGATCGCCACCACGTAGTGGTGGCCGCGCTGAAGGCGTTGGCCGAAGAGGGCCAAATTCCACCCCAGCAGGTGGCCAAAGCCATCGAGCAATACGGGATCGATCCGGAGCGAGCGAACCCCGCCACCATTTGATTCCGGTCGCTGCGAGACGGGGGCGCATCGCCCGTCTCGCATTTATATTGTGTGCCCAAACGCGCCAGTGGAGGAGTGTCCGTGGCAAGTGTCAAGGAGATCAAGGTACCGAACATCGGCGACTTCAACGACGTCGATGTTATCGAAGTACTGGCCAAACCCGGTGACCGGATCAATCCCGAAGACTCTCTGATCACCCTCGAGAGCGACAAAGCGACCATGGAGGTGCCCAGTCCCGAAGGCGGCATCGTCAAGGATGTATTGATCAGCGTGGGCGACAAGGTCTCGGAGGGTATCCCGATCCTGACATTGGAGACCGTAAACGATGCCGAGGCCGCAACGGCTGAGCCGCCCACCTCGGCAAGCGAGCCAACCGCGACTGAACCACCGGAGGAGGAGGAACCGCTCCCCGAGCCGTCGCCCCCGCAGCCATCGGTGGCGGTACACCAATTGGTGCATGA
>JAGFJL010000002.1 GCA_024102725.1 Nitrococcus mobilis | reverse complement strand
CTTCATAGTAGCCTTTGCTCGTTGAGCCAGGTCTCCAGAATAATTTGCGCGGCCAATTGATCGACGAGCGCTTTGCCGGTGGCGCCTCGTAGGCGCCGCCCGGTGGCTTGCAGCCGCGCGCGCGCTTCATGCGAAGACAGGCGTTCGTCCACTTGGTGGACGGGCAACCCGCCACGCTGCTCCAACCGTTGGGCGAAGGCAACGGCCTGCAGCGTGGTTTTCGAGGCCGAACCGTCCGCGTGGCAGGGGATTCCCACTACCAGTGCGGTGGGTTGCCAGGCCTCGATCAGGTGAATCAGCGCGGCCCAGTCTGGCTGGCCTTGCCGGCAGCGCAAGGTAGTCACTGGCCGTGCGCCGCCGGTCAGAGACTGCCCCACCGCGATACCCAAGCGGCACCAGCCGTAATCGAAACCCAAATAAGTCTGTGCAGACACTGGCTTATTGCAGCTCTCAGGCGTGCCCGGTATCCGACGAGAGTAGGGTTAAATCCACTCCCAGTAGTCGAGCGGCTGCACGCCAGCGCTCCGGCCCATCCCGCTCGAAGATGATGGTGGGGTCGGGCGGGCCGCTCAGCCAGGCATTCTGCGCCATCTCGTGTTCCAATTGGCCAGTACCCCAACCGGCATAGCCAAGGGCGACCAGGTACTGCTGTGGCCCTTCGCCACGCGCCAGCGCCTCCAAAATATCCCGCGATGTGGTGATCGTCACGTCTTCGGAAATGCGCAGCGACGAATCCCAGTTGCCCTCCGGCGAATGCAGCACAAAACCGCGCTCGCGTTGCACCGGACCGCCCACGTAGACAGGTTGTTCGCCGATCGTTCTAGGCACCTCGCCGAATCCCATATGGGTAAACAGCTCGGCGAGTGTCAGCTCCGAGGGCCGGTTGATGACGATACCCAATGCCCCCTCGGCATTATGCTCGCAGATGTACGCCACCGTCTGGGCGAAGTTCGGATCGGACAGTGCCGGCATCGCGATCAGAAAATGATTGGTCAGGTCGCTGCGCTTCTCCATAGATGAAGTATCCGACAGTCCGGCGAGCTCATACAAGCGCAATAAAGCCGTTCAGTGGGGATAAAAGTGGCGCGTGTCGTCGAATTCCCAACTTCGCGTAATGACCAGCAGGTCACGGCCTTGGAGTACCGTCTCGGGGATTCTCGCATACGGCTCGGCCAGCTTTACGATGCGCTTGGCCGCCTGGTTCAAAATGCTGAAAGGCGAGGGGACCAGCACGTTGACCGAGAAGACGCTGCCGTCTGGACGCAACGCGACCTCAAGGATAAGTCGTCCCGAGAGGTCACGCTCGCGGGCCTCGCGCGGGTAATTGAGATTCCCGATGCGTTCGACCTTCGCTACCCATTGCCGCATATATTCTGCAGCGGCGTGGGAATGGGTTCGCGCATCGATGCGCTGCTCGCTGGGATATTGGGCACTAACGCTCTCCACAATGCTCGAGAGTTCCCGGCGGGCCGCCACGCGGGCGCTGGCATCAAGGATGCCCGCCATGTCGAGGTGTGGCGTCCTCTTCGATAGGGGGGCGGTTTTAAGGGGCGCAGGCTTTTGGGGTTCGATGGGAGGCGTTTGTTTATTTTGTTTACGCGGCGACTTCGCCGCCGATGGGGGCGCCTCCGCGTGAGCGGCCGTCGAGGTTGGCTGCCGCTTGCGGGGTTTGGTTTTGGGATTGGTTTTGCCGCCCCCGTTTTGATTGGCCTGCGCCAGCAAATCGAAATCCCGCGGTGGGGATTTTTGGGGCCGTTGGACTAGGGTGATCTCGATTGGCGGCGTTATCCGGCGGGTGTGTTCGACCGGCCAGCTAAACCCGAGCCCCAGCAGGGCCATCAGGTGCAGGGCGAGCGAGAGCAAAAAACTTAACGGAAGGCGCGCGTGGGGGCCGAGCTGGGACGCGCCGCTGGTCATTGGTGGGTCATCCTCTTGTCTGCCTATACGCCGTGCTGACTGAGTCGCTCCGCGCAGGCGCGCAGCGTAGCACAGTCGGGGTAATCGTCTCCGCCATGTGCATCACATGTTCGCTCGATCGCCCTGGAGGTGCTGTTCGATGAGGTCGAAGAGCTTGCCGCTGATGTTGATGCCATAGTGGGTATCGAGCTCGCGTACGCAGGTCGGGCTGGTGACGTTGACCTCGGTCAGATAGTCGCCAATAACGTCAAGGCCTACGAACAGCAGACCGCGTTCGCGCAGCGCCGGTGCTACCTGCTCGCAGATCCAGCGATCTCGCCCGCTGAGCTCGACGCCCTCGCCGCGGCCGCCGGCGGCGATATTGCCACGGGTCTCGCCACGGGCTGGAATTCGTGCCAGCGCGTAAGGGATGGGTTCACCCGCCACCAGCAGAATCCGCTTGTCGCCGGAGCGAATCTCCTCGATGTAGCGCTGGGCCATCAGCTGACGCCGACCGTGATCGCTCAGGGTCTCGATGATCACACTGGTATTCGGGTCGCCCTGCTCGAGCACGAAAACGGATTCCCCGCCCATGCCGTGCAGCGGTTTGAGGACCGCCTTGCCTTGTTCATGGATGAAACCGCGCAGTTCATCGGCAGCCGTGCTCACCAGGGTGGGCGCGCAGCACTGTGGGAAATGAGTGGCGAAGAGCTTTTCTTGCGCATCACGCAGTCCCTGCGGACGATTGATCACCAGTGTCCCGGCCCGCTCCGCTGCCTCCAGGATATAGGTCGCATAGAGATACTCGTTGCTTACCGGTGGATCCTTGCGCATGAGAATCACCTCGAGCTCGGCCAGCGGATGGCGTTGACGGTCGCCGAGCTCGTACCAGCGGCGGCGATCGTCGCGGACATGCAGCTCGGTGCTATGACCCCAGGCCTGCCCGTCGCGCAGCGAGAGATCACCGAGCTCCAGGTAACGAATCGCCCAGCCGCGGCGTTCGGCTTCCAGGAGCAGGGCGAGCGTCGTATCTTTGTAGGGCGTAATGGAGCCGATGGGGTCCATTACCACGCCCAGTTTGATCATCGAGTTCGATCTTCCCTGTAGTGACGCCCTCGGTAAGTTCTCGGGCGGCCGCCAGCAGCGCCGACCGGGCAACCACGCCGTAGGCATACAAGCGATTGGGTCCGGCATCGAGGGTGCGGCAGAGATCCGGGTTGATGCGGCTGCCGGTCGAGGGCCTTGGCCGTGTATTTGAGGGGGATCTCCGCAAGCAAGGCATGCACATTGCTAGTCAAGCATTCCTTACCCGCGCATCGCTTGAAGTTGATCGCTCCGCAAGCGCGGTGCAGCGGTGTAATCAGCCACGGATCGTTATGGATCAGTTCACAGAATTCCTTCGCCACCCGGCGATAATGATCGAAATGATCGCTTTTGCGCCGCTTCGTCCAGCCTAACGCAAGCGGGAGGATTACAGGCCGCTCCAGACTTTGGAGGCTAGCTGGATGGCCGCCGGAGGGCGCACTGTTGGGCGGCGCCAGGCAAGGGGCGAAGCCCGCCATGGCCGGGTGCGTGTCGGAGCGCGCCGGCGGCTCCAAGGTGAGTCGGCGTCCGCTGGGTAAATCGAAAAAGGTGGCCGCGTTAATGGCAGGCCGCAGGGAGCCGATAAGTATGGCATGGCCGGTGTTAACCAAGAGATCGTACAACGTGGCGAGGCTTTCTAGGTAGAACAGGTTGCGGGTATGGCTCTCGGGCACGATAAGGATGCAGTGCGCGCTCGCGCAGACCCGTTCCATGGCGGGTTGGATAGCGTGCACGCAAGGTGGTTGGAACCCGGGGTTGAGGTTATTGAAGCCCATCGGAGACAACTTGGTGTCAGCTAGCGCCAGCTTGAAACCGACGTGGCGTAGGTTGAACGAGGCATGGAACGGTGCCGGGGTGCGTTGCCCGTGCCGGAGCGGCCAACTCTCGATGATGCTTTGATTCACGAGTCGCAGCGATTCGATTCGGTGGAGCGGGCCGGTTAAGGCCATGGTGAGCTGCGCAGCGGCCTTTGCGGGCATGGCTACCATATTTGCCTCGTGTGCGGTCACCAATGCGGCGCCAGTTTGACTGGCACGCGCCTGATCCCCGGGCGCCGATTATGGGGCCAAGCAATGCGGCTCGGCAAATTGGACCGTAGGCAAATGCTACTTGAACTCGGAATTGCCACGCAATCAGGCGGTGTATTGGGCCATTTCAGCTCTGCGATCGCCGTGGTGCTAGGGCAATAGATATAGATAAGGGGGCAGCAGGTGGACCAACCTATCAATGCTACCGATTTGGCTGGCCTCAAGGTAATGGTCATCGACGATAGCAAGACCATCCGACGTACGGCCGAGACCCTTCTCAAGCAGGAGGGCTGCGAGGTGATTACCGCGACGGACGGCTTTGAGGCACTGGGGAAAATCGCCGATCACCATCCGAGGATCATCTTCATCGACATCATGATGCCGCGGCTCGATGGCTACCAAACCTGCGCACTTATCAAGCACAACCGGATATTCAAGGAGATCCCGGTCATTATGCTGTCCAGCAAGGACGGCCTGTTCGATCGGGCCCGGGGGCGCATCGTCGGCTCCGATCAGTATCTGACTAAACCATTTACCCGAGAGGAATTGCTGGCTGCGATACGGCGGCATCGAGATAAGGCCGCTTGAGCGACACCGCCGTTGCGAGCCGAAAGTGTGCCGTTTTCGTGCCATGACGCCGCGGATCCTTCAATTGTCCGGTCGGCTCCACACAAATCTACTAAAAATTCTGACGTCCATGCCAAGGGAGAATTGCGAATGATCCGGATACTCGTTGTGGACGATTCGCCCACGGAGACTCACGTCCTCAAGACCATGCTGGAGAAACACGGTTTTGCGGTCAGCATCGCCGTGGACGGCGATCAAGGCATGAGCAAAGCGCGTGCCGAACAGCCGGATCTGATTCTGATGGACATCGTCATGCCGGGTGTCAACGGTTTTCAGGCCACCCGCAAGCTCTCCAAGGATTCGGCGACCGCCTCGATCCCGATCGTGATGATCTCCACTAAGGACCAAGACACTGATCAGCTCTGGGCCAAGCGTCAAGGCGCTTTGGACTACATCATCAAGCCGGTGACCGAAGCGGAGCTGCTAGCAAAAATCGGCGCGGTACTGAAACGCAGAGGCAGCACGAATGGCTAGTCGACAGAGCGCAACCACGCATCCCTTCGATCTGCTCGCCAGGCTCGAGCGGCTGGCTCGCGCGCATCGTGTCGAATCGCCGGGCCGGAAAAAGAAGCGGGATGAATGGCGCGGGGTGGGGTTTCGCCTCGGCGGACGGCGTTTTGTCGCGCCGTTGGGCGAAGTCGTCGAGATCCTGACACCGCCCCGAGTCACCCGTGTTCCGCACACCAAACGCTGGGTATATGGAGTCGCCAACGTGCGCGGCAACCTCTTGCCGATCATGGATCTCAGTGCTTATCTCGGCAAGGGCTCGATCAATCTGAATCGGCTCTCACGGGTGCTGGTCGTCGAACGGGAAGCCGTTTTCACCGGTCTGTTGGTCGATGAAGTGTTGGGGATGTGTCATTTCCTCTACCCGGAGCAATGGCGGGCGCTTGTCGACCCCGGCGTGGAGCAGGTGGCGCCTTATTTGGACGGCGTTTTGCACCGTGACGGCAACGATTGGTTGATTTTCCGCCTGACGCTGCTGATGCAGCACCCGAAGTTTCTCAAGGTGGCGGCTTGAATCCGGCATAGCAGCTGGATGCTAAGGCGACCCATAACGCAGTTGGCCATGATTTAACCGCATCGACGGAGCCAGCGTCTTCCACGGAGGGTAAACCATGAAGGCGTCACTACAACCGCAGCAGGCGGCGGGGCTGCGCAGGACAGCGCATATTCTCACCGCTCTGGTCATTCTCGCGACCCTGCTGATGACTGCGAGCCTCGGTTACGTAGTCTATTATGAAAAATTTGCCCGGGAGTCCATCTCGCGGGTCGAGGCGATTCGGGTACAAGTCCAGCGGATTGCTCAGAACACGGCTGCAGCGGTCGACGGCAATGTTAACGCCTTCGAGCGGCTGCAACAGGTCAGGGACGAGTTTCAAGTTAACGTCGAGGCGCTGGCCGCGGCTAACTCGGCCAATGATCGGCCGGCGTCATCCCGGGCTGCCCAGGCTTTGCACGATCTGGTTCAGCCTTGGCAGAAGATGCGCGGCGAGATCGATACCATTCTCAAGCACCGCGATCAAGTGCTTGCTGCCGCCTCGGGTAGGCAGGCCGAGGATACCCTTGCGCCCGCCGCGGGGCTGGCTCAAGTACAGCAGGCCGCGCAGGCGATTGCCGTCGGCTCCGCCAAGCTTCTCGCTCGTGCGGACACGCTGGCCGGCGTCTACCGCAATCTCGAGGATGCGCGTCCGGTCAAGGGTTGGCACGGCGTGGTCTTCGGCGTGCTCGCCTTGATCCTGTTGACACTGCGGGGGGTCGTCTCTTGGCGCCTGGCCCAGAGAGAGCTGCAGGCGGCCGAGGAGGCGCGTGCGCGAGCCGACGAGCAGAGCAATAAAACTCAAGCGGCCATTCGCGTCCTGCTCGACGAAATTGAAGGTCTGCGGGAGGGTGATCTTACGGTGCAGGCCTCGGTGGGCGAGGCGTTCACCGGCGCTATCGGCGATGCTTTCAACGACGCCATTGAAGAGCTGCGCGGCCTCGTGGCCACGATCAATGAGATCTCAGGGAAAATTTCCTCTGCCGCGCAGCAGACCCAAGCGACGGCCATGCATCTAGCCGAGGCCTCCGATCACCAGGCGCACCAGATTACGGGCGCCTCGGCGGCGGTCAGTGAGATGGCGGTGTCAATCGATCAGGTCTCACGTAATGCCGAGGAGTCCTCCCAAGTTGCGCAACAGGCCGTGGAGATCGCGCTCAAGGGCGCGGCCACGGTCAAACGAACCATCGCGCAGATGGATAACATCCGCGAGCAGATCCAGGAGACTTCTAAGAGAATTAAGCGGTTGGGCGAGAGTTCGCAGGAGATTGGCAATATCGTCGAACTGATCAACGATATCGCTGATCAGACCAACATTCTGGCGTTGAACGCCTCGATTCAGGCGGCTATGGCTGGTGAGTCCGGCCGCGGCTTTGCTGTGGTAGCCGATGAGGTCCAGCGGCTGGCCGAACGCTCCGGTAATGCGACCAAGCAGATCGAAGGCTTGGTGAAAACTATTCAGGCGGACACCAACGAGGCGGCGATCTCGATGGAGCAGAGCACCACCGGTGTGGTCGCCGGCGCGCGCCAAGCCGAAGAGGCCGGCGAGGCGTTACACGAGATCGAGAACGTCTCTCAGCACTTGGCGGGTCTAATTCGCAGTATCTCCGAGGCGTCGCGGCAACAGGCCAATGCCGCGGGCAATATCTCCGATTCGATGAACGTCATTCAGGAGATCACCTCACAGACCTCGGCCGGGACTAACGAGACAGCGAGCTCGATCGGTAATCTGGCGGATCTGGCTGCGGAGTTGCGTGGTTCCGTAGCCGGCTTCAAGCTGCCCGGGCCGCGCGAGGCACAAAATTAAGCGAGGCATTGCGGAGGGGCTCGTGTATCGGTGGCGGTGGGGCCTGTTTCCATATGGCGCTCAGCGCGCCTTGAATTGTGCAAAATGACCGCCGTCGCCACGCGCGCGGGAAGCGTTAACAGGCCCTGGTGATGTGATCATGAATAAACAGACTGATCTCGATTACAGCGCTCTTGGGTGGGTTAAAAATGAGCTCGATGCGACTTTGCGCCAGGCGGTCGAGGCTCTGGAATCATGCGCCGAGGGTTCGGCGGCCGATCGCATCGAGTTGCGGCGTTGCATCACAAGCCTGCATCAGGTGCACGGCATACTGCAGATGTTGGAGCTCTATGGCGCGGCGGCACTCACCGAGGAGATGGAGC
>JAGFJL010000174.1 GCA_024102725.1 Nitrococcus mobilis | reverse complement strand
CCCGAGCCCCTCAACGAGGCTCACCAAAAGGCCGAATATAAGGATGCAGCCGAACCTTGCTGTTGGATCAAATCGTCATCTTGCAAATGGGGAGTCCATATAAGATGTTTCTCTATCAGCACGGGTGTACACGCGCCCAAGGTTGGCTGTTCGGCAAACCCATGCCGGCCGACGAGTTCATCGCCCATTGGAAAACAGCACAAGCTGTTTGAGCCCCCGCCACGCGCCCTCTCATATGGCAGAGGGCGCAATTCTCTGCATCATTGCATCGAGCATCGGCCATCGAGCACTCACTGCTGCAACCGTCTTAATCCCTTTTCTGTCAGGGCATGGTTCGAACCCGGCTCGACCAGAAAGTCGACCGCCTGCAGGCCCACGTGATGACCTCAAATACCGCGTCTCGAGTCTTGAGCAGCAGGTGGCTGGCATGAAAAAAACCGAACTTGCGCACCTGCGCATGGACCTTGCTCACTACAGCCTGCGCCAGGGCCAACACGAACAGCGGCTCGAGCGCATCGAGCGCTGCCTCGAGCTGCGCGAGAACGATGACCGCTGAGCCGCGGCTCGGTAGTCGCGTCGATGCGAATCAGGAGGTTTTCAGTTGTGCCGTGCATAAATTGGTCTTGACGGATACGACATAATGTCGTAATGCTTACCTTCTAAGCCAGGCACGGGCCGAGACATGACTGACGACAACGTCGTAATCAAGCACCTACAGGCGATCCGCGGGGTGCTCGAGGAGCATGGCGAACGCTTGGACCGCATCGAAACGCGGCTATCGAGCATCGAGCACACAGTCGGCTTTATCTATGCCGGCGCGGGTGATGACCATAATGTCATGCAAGCGCTCTCCCGGTGTGTGGATCGTATAGAGCGCCGCGAGAACGATGAGCGTTGAAACGCAAGGATTTTGGGTGATGCTCGATACTCTGAAATACAGCAAACAGCTCCAGCAGGCCGGCGTGGCTCGCGAACAGGCTGACGCCCAGGCCGAGGCGCTGCGCGATGCGGTGGCCGAGTCGGTGGCGACCAAGACGCAGCTTGAGGCCGCAACGGCCGCGTTGAGCGCCGACATCAAGGCGGTCGAGCAACGTCTTGGCGGTGAGATCAAGGCGGTTGAGCAACGTCTTGGCGCCGAGATCAAGGCGGTTGAGCAACGCCTTGGCGCCGAGATCAAACACTCACGCTGGATGCTCGGCGTACTCATCGCGCTTGTTACCGCCGTACTGGTCAAGCTGGTGATGCTGTGATGACCGCCGAGGCGCTACGCGCGGCGCGCCAAGCACTCGGGCTCACGCAGAAACAGATGGCCGAGGCGCTCGGTCTGCACTGGCGCCACTACCAGCGCCTGGAAGCCGGAACGCACAAGATCACCAAACGAACGGCGCTTGCCTGCGCGGCGCTCAGCGGCGCGCCGGTCACCCCGGCCCGCTCACGATAACAAAAGGCTTTTTCACCGCGGGCTCGTTCGCCTATAAATTTGGAATGAGGGGAACGACCATGAAAGACATCCTGATCGTCCTGGCCATACTGGCCGGAAT
The DNA here is from genome assembly GCA_024102725.1 of Nitrococcus mobilis. Classification (GTDB taxonomy): domain Bacteria; phylum Pseudomonadota; class Gammaproteobacteria; order Nitrococcales; family Nitrococcaceae; genus Nitrococcus; species Nitrococcus mobilis_A. The sequence goes on along the minus strand of JAGFJL010000174.1, from coordinate 2,302 downwards.
CATCGCGGCTTGGGCATTGTTCACCACGGCACGCGAGACCGTCGGCCCCGTCCTGGTCCTCGGCCTTTTCCTGGCCGCTTACCTGCTGCCCTGGATCGTCGCCGCTGCGCGCAAGCACCACAACGTCTGGGCGATCTTCATGCTCAATCTCGCGCTCGGCTGGACCTTCCTCGGCTGGGTTTGGGCGCTGGTCTGGGCGTTTATGAACCCTTCCCCCGCAGCGCCGCAAGCGCCGAGTGTTCCATCACCCGCAGCTGCGCGAACAGATCCGGGCGATCAACACGCCTGATACCCAGCATGCGCATGGCGGCCTCCTCGGCGGTATAGTCGAGCCCGACCAGCCCGCCGAATGAGGCCCGCCATTGCGTTATCACCGCGCAGAAAAGCTCCACCGTCGGCCAATTCTCCGGCCAGACCTCGACCACCTCTTGGCGGGCCACCTGCTCGGCGCGGATCGCCTCGGCGAACTGCGCCGGTACACCCGCAAGATCAGCTTCTCCGCCACCCATTACTAGGGCGCGGGCGGCGGCTTCGAGTTTTTTCTCGATGCGTCCCTAGCGGATTCGCTGAGCGCCTCGATCAGCCCGCGCAGCACGTCGACATCCTGCAGCGCCGCCTCGAGATTGGCCGCGTTGAACTCGAGCGGCTGGCCCTCGGCGTGGTGATGCCCTCCCAGCCGATCAGATGCTCGCGTAGCGCCTGCATGCAAGCCTCGCCTAGCTGTAGGCCTTAATCCCTTTTCTGTCAGGGCATCGTTCGAACAGGATAGTGCGCGTGTGGATTGAGCTTTTGTTGCCTTCCATAACCGGTATTTATTTTGTTTCTGTCGGATCCGCCTGATTTGACGAGACAATTGCTGATTTTATGCTCACGCCGCGCGTGAAGCTGTGAATCAGTGAGCATCTTATGGGCGCGTTGCGAGCGGATCGGAGGGCTGGCCGGGGTTAAGGAGAAGGTGGACCGCCGAGGGTTCTTTTGCTCTAATAATCGCCATGACGCAATCCGACGCTCAAGTCGAAGGCGGACGTTCCGGAGCCCTCGACCTCATTCTGCATGCCTGGACGATGCTGGGGTTCGCTTGTGCGGCCGCCATTATCGTGATGATGGCGTTTGGCGCGCTGGGCACTTGGGGTCTCTATCTAGGGTCTGTGGCTCTCCTCGGAGGGCCGACTGGGTTCTTCTCGCTGGCCCGGCGCGGCGCTCCCGTGCGGGTGCTGCCATTGTTGCTGCCGTTTGCCAGCATGATGGCCGGCGCCGTTGGGTTGCTGGTGTCGGGCTGGACGTTCATGATGCTGGTCCGGCATTGATATAGCTGAAGATTCCTTGGACTCGCCCACACGATCAGGGCGCGAGTCCGATGGCTACCCACGGTGCTTGGTCGCTGGCCCGGCATCAGATTCTCCATGAGCATACTCAACTTAGCCGCGCAGCGCGGCCGAAAGCACAGCCGGTAGACGCAGAGGACCCGGTTTGGCCTCGAAGCGCGTCAACGTCTCACCCAGCCGGTGGGCGGTGCGATGGTCCGCGAGCCACGCTGGAGTCGGGCGGATCCGGAAGGGCGCGTAGACCACCGAGCGCTCGGGGTGGTCGAACATGAATGTGTTGTGCACCACGCCGCGACCGGAGCGGATGTCCTCGAGCGGATGACCGGGGAAGGCGCCCCATGTTGGGCTCGCCATACCGTAGCTGACGCCTGTCCAGACGTTTATGCCGATGCTGCCGTAGCGCAACCGCTCGATGGCCGAGTCCAGCTTCTCGGCATAGGTACGTTGGGTTTTCGGATGGATGAGGATCACGCAGGAGAGCGTTCCCCAACAAGCTTCGTTGGCGAATTCCACCATTGCTTCTAGGAAAGAGGCAAGATCCGAGGCTGGCAGGCGGGTTTGGGCGAGGATACTGCAGAAGGCTTCGTTGGTCAGAGCGAATTCCCCCGGCGTGGCCGGCACCTCCGGGATGAGGGTCCAGGGCGTGGCGCTGTTCGAGCGTGGTCCAAGTGCCACGGCCTGGGGGTAGTGTTCTAGAAACCGCGCGTATCGCGCCTGCGTCCCCGGGTAGTACGCCTCGCGCGGTGGGATAGCGGCCAGCGCCTGCGCCACCTTCTCGAGAAAGACCGCACGCTGGGGCCAGCGCTCGGCGACGGCGAGTACCTTCGCCGCGTTGCAGTTGAAGCTCGCGTTGTTCGCCACCATGGCGGCGACGTGGCGAGCCTGGTACGCGAGGTCCGTCTCGCTCCATGGTCCCGGGACTACCAGGACCGGCGTTACAGCCCCCAGTACGCTGCTGGACGGTTAGTCGATGCGGG
>JAGFJL010000165.1 GCA_024102725.1 Nitrococcus mobilis | reverse complement strand
AGAGGATGGCGTTGACGAGGGTGCGCTTGGGATGGATCGGAACAGCGCCGCGTTTGTCTTTGGGTTCAAAATGGTGCGCGATGAGCTGCCATTGTTCGTCGGAGAGGTCACTGTCGTACACGAGCTCATCTCTTGTGTGAGATTTATAATATATTTATATGATAAATAGCAGCGTTTTAACAAGACAGCTTCTCACTTCACGTTGGAATCACGCTCCCCGTTCAGGCTCATGTGTCGTTGGAAGAGGCTGGTGCGGAGCGCTCATCTTCATCTTCTCAGCTGGAATGCGCCACTCGGCGCCATCCAGGTCAATCTCCGACCACTCGGCCCGGCGCAGTTCTCCAGGGCGCACGAACGTCAGCATGCCAAGTTGCAGCGCGCATCGGGTGACTGGTGATCCTCCGTAACTGCGGACATTGCGTAGCAGCTCACCGATGCGCTTGGCATCCGTAATGCTGGCATGATGGCGTTTTCGTCGCGGCGGTAACGCTCCACGCAGATCGCCGGATGGGTCACGTTCAGCCCGGCCGGTCGCTACTGCATAACGGAACACTTGCCCGCAGTTCTGCAACGTCCTATGAGCGGTATCAAGCGCTCGATCCTCGATCCCGCGCACCACGGCCAACAGATCAGGCGCGACAATCTCGGCAATCGGCTGTGCGCCTAAATACGGGAGGACATACCGCTCCAACCGCCACAAAATGCGCTCGCTATACGTCGTACTCCAGCCAGGCGAGTGTTTGGCGTGCCACTCGCGTGCTACCGCCTCGAAGCTATTTGCGGCTCGCTCGATCCTCGCCGACTTCCTCGCCTTGCGCTGTGCTCCAGGGTCGATACCGTCAGACAGCAGCTTCCGAGCGTCGTCTCGGCGCTCGCGGGCATCCTTCAAGCCCACATCCGGGTAGACGCCGAGCGCCAATGTCTTGCGCTTGCCGAGGTAACGATAATCCAGGCGCCAGTAACGCCCACCGCTCGGATTCACCAGCAGATACAGCCCGCCGCCGTCTGCGAGCTTATAGGACTTATCGCCTGGCCTGGCCTTGCTGACTTGGATCGCCGAGAACGGCATGAGACGGTATCCCCTATGCCGAAGTGCCACATACCGCCATATGTACCGTCAAGAATGGCGGTATTTTATGAAACGGTATGCGACTGTATAGGAGACAGTAGACATAAAAAAACCCGTCCAGACAAGCGCTTTAGGACGGGTTGATGCTTTATGAAACGGGTGTTTGGTGGCTACGGGTGGATTCGAACCACCGACTCCCACATTATGAGTGTGGTGCTCTAACCAGCTGAGCTACGTAGCCATGCATTCCGGCAGGTAACCGAGGGATTTTCCGGGTGACCAGCTGTACTGTCAAGGTTGACTTACCCCACCACATTGGTGGATATAGTGATGATCGCGCTGTCTTCGCCGAAGCGGGGGCACTGGTGCATCAGACATTGAATCGGAAGTGAATGACATCGCCTTCCTGGACCAGATAATCTTTGCCCTCTAACCGCAGCCGGCCCGTCTCTCTAGCACCTTGCTCGCCCCTGCAACGGATAAAGTCGTCAAAGCCGATAACCTCGGCGCGGATGAAGCCGCGCTCGAAATCGGTATGGATGCGGCCGGCTGCCTGCGGCGCGCTCGCCCCCGCTTTGACGGTCCAGGCGCGAACCTCCTTAGGGCCGGCCGTAAAGAAGGTTTGCAACCCCAGAAGACGGTAACCCGCTCGGATGACCCGATCGAGACCGGGCTCCTCGAGACCATATTCGGCCAGGAAGCCCGCTCGCTCCCGGTCATCGAGTTGGGCGAGCTCTGCCTCTATGGCGGCACAAACTGGCGTGACAGCGGCGTTCTCCTGCGCGGCGATGCGGCGCACGGCATCGAGACGAGGGTTATCGACGAAGCCGTCTTCTGTGACGTTGGCGATGTACAACACCGGCTTGGCGGTCAACAGGTGCAGCTCTTGGAGCAGCGGTTGCACCGCCTCACCCAGGTTCTGAGCGCGTACGGGCGTGCCCTCGTTCAAAGCTTCCGCGATTTGCTCGAGCCAGTCACGATAGGCAATGGCCTGCTTATCATTGGCTTTGGCCCGGCGTTGGTAGCGATCGAACGCCTTGGCCACGCTTTCCAAATCCGCCAGTATCAGCTCCGTCTGCAGGGTTTCGATGTCCGCGGCCGGATCGACCCGCCCACAGACATGGTGAATATCCACATCCTCGAAACAACGCACGACATGAGCGACGGCGTCGGTCTCGCGGATATGAGCGAGGAATCGATTACCGAACCCCTCCCCTTTGGAGGCGCCTGCAACCAAGCCCGCGATATCGACAAACTCCATCACCGTCGGCACGATTTTCTGCGGCTGCACGATCTCGGCGAGTTGCGCCAGGCGCGGATCCGGGACCGGCACAGTGCCCACGTGCGGGTCGATCGTGCAAAAAGGGTAGTTCGCCGCGGCCACCTGGTTGCGGGTAAGCGCGTTGAATAAAGTCGACTTGCCGACGTTAGGCAGACCGACAATTCCGCAATTAAAACCCATTTCGGTCTGCTCGCATGGCTAAGAAACCTTTGGCGTGTGCGCCACTGAGTGCAGGCGCTGAAAGGCCCGCCCCCAATCGCCTTCCACCACCAGCGGCAGTATCCCGCAGGCGTCCGCGATCCCGGCCTCGATCGCCTCCTGCTCTTCCCGGCTAGGCGCCGACAGGACATAGCCGATCACATCGTCACGGTGCCCCGGATGCCCGACCCCGACCCGCAAGCGGTTGAAATCCCGTGCCCCAAGCGCATTGACCGTATCCCGCAGCCCATTGTGGCCGCCGTGCCCACCACCTTGCTTCAAGCGCGTGACGCCGGGCGGCAGGTCGATGTCATCGTAGGCGACCAGGATGCTCCGCAGCTCCAGTCGGTAGTAACGCACGAACTGTCCGACAGCAAGGCCGCTGTGATTCATATAAGTCATCGGCTTGAGCAGATGGCACTCGACATTGCCGATGCGAACCCGACCGACATCGCCATGAAACTTCCGCTGCGTGCTAAATGACCCGCCAAACCGCCGGAGTATTTCATCCAGTAGCCAAAAGCCTGCGTTATGGCGGGTTCTGGCATAGCGCGGCCCCGGATTCCCCAGCCCGACGATAACTCTCACCCCGGGTTCGACATCTGCCAACACCAATGCTCTCTTCCGTCAACCCCGCGGTGGTTAGCCTTCCGTCTTTGCGCTCGACGGCTCGTCGACTTCCCCTTGTTCGGGCTCCTCAGCCTCGGACTCGACGGTCGGCACAGCGGCGGCTTGCTCACCCTCGGCAGGCTCTTCCTCGATCGACTTGCGCGGAGTATAAATGCTGACCACACTGGTGTCGTGGTCCGGATCGTCCCCCAAGGCCGTCAGCACCACACCCTCCGGCAGCTTGAGATCGGAGAGGTGATATGCCTCATTCAAGCCTAAAGTGGCGATATCGACCTCGATGTACGCCGGTAGATGTCTGGGAAGACATTCGATCTCGACGTCGATGAGATCGTGGTGCAAGGTACCGCCCTGTTTTACGCCCGCCGCTTTGTCTTCGTTGATGAAGTGCAGCGGCACACGCTGGCGTAGCTTCTGCCCTGCCGTAATGCGCTGCAGATCCATGTGCAAGACCACGAGCGGCTTGACGGGATGGCGCTGCAGGTCCTTCAGAATCGCACGCTCCGTAACGCCATCGATGCTGACGTTGATGATCTGCGAGAAAAAAGTCTCGTCCCGCATCAGCCGCATAACCTGCTCTTCATCCAGTGTCAAGGCAATCGCGTCCTTTTTGGCCCCATAGAGAATGGCCGGCAGTTTCTTCGCCCGGCGCAGGCGGCGGCTCGCACCTTTACCCTGATCCGTGCGCACTGTGGCATCCAGCTTTAGCTCCACGCTCATTTCTGTGTTGCTCCTCGTTATCAGGCCGCCTAAGGCGGCTCGTGCCTCCCCCGCGACCCGGTTTGGCACCTCTGTCATTGCCGGTTCAACCCCGCAAAGACTTCATGCTTTATTTCTCAAATCGGCCCTTTCCGCGCGGTACCCCCGCTGATGCGTGCGGTGAATAGTCATTTTATTCCACGAACAACTCACTGACCGACTCGTCGTTGTTCACCCGACGCATGGTCTCGGCCAGCATCTCGGCCAGGCTGAGCTGACGAATCTTACTACAGCTTTGCGCGCGTTCACCGAGCGGGATGCTATCCGTGACCACCAGCTCATCCAGGGTCGATTCTGCAATCCGCCCAATTGCGGGCCCGGAGAGCACAGGATGGGTGATGTACGCGACCACCTTGCCCGCGCCCTTGCCCTTCAAAGCCTTGGCCGCCTCGCACAGCGTGCCGGCTGTGTCGACGATGTCATCGACGATAATGCAAGTCTTGTCGTGAACGTCTCCAATGATGTGGGTGATCTTGGATTCGTTCGGCCGCGGACGGCGCTTGTCGATAATGGCGAGATCGGCATCATCCAGGCGCTTGGCGATAGCTCGAGCCCGCACCACCCCGCCGACATCCGGCGAGACGACGATTTTGTTCGGATGCAGCTGACGCCAGATATCACCGAGCAGCACCGGCGAAGCGTAGACATTATCCACCGGAATATTGAAGAAGCCCTGAATCTGATCGGCATGCAGATCGACGGTAACCACCCGGTCGATCCCAGCGGCCGAAATCATATCCGCTACCAGCTTCGCCGAGATCGGCACACGCTGTGAACGGGGTCGCCGATCCTGGCGCGCATAGCCATAATAGGGAATAACCGCGGTGATCCGGGCGGCGGAGGAGCGCCGCAAGGCATCCGCAATCACCAACAGTTCCATCAAATAGTCGTTGGCCGGCGCGCAGGTCGGCTGCACAACGAATACATCCCGACCACGGACGTGTTCGTTGATCTCGACTTGGACCTCGCCGTCGCTAAAACGAGTAACCTGGGCATCACCGAGCCGGATCTTGAGACTCTCGGCGATGGCTTCGGCGAGTTGCGGGTTGGCGTTACCCGCAAAGACCATCATGCGTCCGTTCTCGATCACGGTAATTTATACCCGTCGCTGCGCAGGACACAGGTGGATGTACCGGCGAAATGGCTGGGGTGGCAGGATTCGAACCTGCGAATGCGGGGATCAAAACCCCGTGCCTTACCGCTTGGCGACACCCCAGTTGCGTTGCGGCGCGCTGAAACCCTGCCGAATCAGGTCGCGCCGGGCTCGGTCCACGCCCCGAAATCCTCGGCTGAGCCCCCGCCTGAGACCCGTTTCGGGGCTACAATTTTCGGGAGTCCCGCGAGCCTGTGCAAGGCGATCAACGCATCCGCGACGCGCGGCCTGCCGACCGCGAAAACCGGCGACGCCGCAACAGCGGTGAGTGATTGCGCCCTCGCACGACCCAGCCTCGCCACCGACGCGGCAAGCGCTCCAGCGCTCCACGCGCCAGATGCTCCTGCGCGAAGGGGGCGAAGATACACGCCCCTGTGCCCGTAAGGCGTGCTGCACCGAATTGCTCTAACCAATCCAAAGCACGGCCAATTTCTGGATACAATCGCCGCACGATCGGCTCGCAATCGTTGCGAACCCCACCCGCGTAGAAGCCGTTTATTGTGATGCGCGGTGAATTACGTGTCAATTCTGGGGCCTGAAACACCCGCTGGGTAGCCACGGTGACGCCTGGATCGACAACCAAAAACCAAGGCTCGTCCAGTCTCACCGGAACGAGCCGTTCGCCTATTCCTTCACCCCATGCGGCCCGGCCGCGCACGAAAACAGGGACATCGGCACCGAGGCGCAGACCGAGATCAGCCAGCGCATCCTCGCCCAACCCCGTGTCCCAGATCTCGTTCAACGCCACCAACGTGGTGGCGGCATCAGAGCTGCCGCCACCCAGCCCGCCACCGGTAGGGAGTCGCTTATCAAGACGAATTACGGCGCCGCAGGCGCAGCCGGTAACCTCCTGGAGCAATTGGGCGGCACGAACGCTGAGATCAGCCGCTTCGCTCACGCCCGGCACATCGCCGACCCGGCACACCCGCCCGTCCGTCGTGCGGGTGAAGTAAAGCCAATCGCTCATATCCAGAAACTGGAATAGAGTCTGCAAAAGATGGTAGCCGTCATCCCGCCGGCCGACGACATGCAAAAAGCGATTGATCTTCGCCGGAGCCGGCCAAGCAGCCGAGTTCACGCGGAGAGCTCCCAGTCTCGAATCACCAGATTCACTTCTACCTGATCGCGGGAGAGCTGCAAGGCAATCGGCAGATCAACGCCTGAGAAATGGCCGTAATCACGGAACTCGATGCGCCAGCCTTGCTGCACCAACGAGGCGAGCCGTCCCTGCCGGTCCAACTCGCGCATTTCTACCGTACCCGGTGCAAGAATCCCACGCAGCCAGTAACGCAGAGCCGCCACCGGAAGATCATATCCCAGATAGCGATTCAGCAGATCCCGCGCCGAGCGAGCTACTGCCGATGCGCCGCGCGAGGTTTGCAACCGTACGTGCTGCGCATCGCCCGTAAGCCGTACCGAACCGGCACCGAAAGGCGCAATGAGATCAATCCGATAACGCCCATTTAGCTCTCGCCAATACACGGCGACACTCCCCCCGTCGCGAGCGGTACGAATAGCCGCCCGCCCTGCAAATGTCCAGTTGGAGAGATTACTGATCCGGAGCTGGCGGTTCGTAAACGCCGCCAGCCGAGCCGCCTCGGGGGCTGGTGGCTGTATCGCGCAACCGGCCAGAACGAACCCGATGAAACAGACGCCGAGCAGCCGCCGCATTATTGGGTCAGACGCTTTATCGTATCGTTGAGCAGCGCATTGTCCGAATGCGCCTGCAGCGCCTGCTGCCAAATGCGCCGGGCCTGGACATGGCGCCCGAGTTTCCAGAGGACCTCGCCGTAATGAGCGCCGATCTCCGGGTCATTGGCCAACTCCCAGGCGGCGCTGAGGTAGTTCAGCGCCGTATGCAATCGCCCTTGACGATAAGCGAGCCAGCCCATGCTATCGATTACGGCCGGGTCATGAGGGCGCTGGGCATAGGCACGCGTCACTAGATGGGCGGCTTCCTGCAGGCGATCGGTGCGGTCCGCCAGAGTATAGCCAAGCGCATTCAGAACGTGTGGATCGTTCGGATCTTTAGCCAAAATAGCCCGCAGATCACGTTCGGCTGCCGCCACACGCTCCATCTCGATGAGCGTCATCGCCCGACCATAGAGCAGATCTTTGTCGGCCGGGAAAGCGGCGAGTCCAGCATCATACGCTTTGAGGCTGGCTTGCATCCGACCCATCGTGCGCATGATCTCACCTTCAACGCCATAGCTTCGCGCAGCCAACTGTGAGTCTTGCCCGCGCAACGCCACGAGATGTGCACGCGCCCGTTCCAGCTGCCCCTCGCTCGCCAGCACGACCGCGATCCGCAACCGAGCGTCGTCACGATAGGCGCCACGGGTTCGGCTGTAATAGCCGAGAGCGGTCTGATAATGCTTCTCCTGCTCGGCGACACGCCCCAAAAAATAATGGGCCGCATCAGTGCGCTCGCCTAACGCCAGTAGCCGTTGCAGCCAAGTCCTCGCTTGGGCGTTGAACTGTGCGTCAATGGCGAGAAGTGCGGCGGGATAGAGCGCCCGGACATCGTCCGGTTGACGCTGCAGTAGCTTGCGGAACTCAGCAAGCGCCTCACGGGTACGTGATAAGCTGATCAGAGTATGGGCGTAGCGTAGCCGCAAGTCATAGTCCTGCGGGCTGCTGCGCAGCAAGCCACCGAGATCATCGAGCGCGGCCTCAGGGCGTTCGAGTCTGAGATAGGTCTCCACTCTGAGCAAATGCGCCGCGCGCCACTGCGGTGACAGCGCAATCGCCTCGTTCAGTGCGGTGAGCGCGGCAGCGGGTCGCTGCGCCTGCAATGCCACTTGTGCAACCGCATAGTGCGCGGCTCGATTTTCGGGGTACTTCGCAGCGACCCGCTGCATAACTTGCAGCGCGGCGGGGTTGCCGGCTTCCTGAGAGAGCATGGCCGATAGGCTCTCCAGGCCCTGCGCCGGACCACCCGGTGCTGCCTGCACAGTGGCCGCGAGAGCTGTCACGGCTTTCTCCAACTCGCCGCGGCGTATGCTGAGCAAACCCACGGTTTGCTGCGCCTCGAGGGAGTCGGGCAGCAACTCGTGCCAGCGATCAGCCGCTGCCAGCGCCAGCCCCTCACGCTTGGCCAGCAACGCGATTCGCGTAGCGCGCTCCGCCACGGCCGGATCGGCGCTGAGCCGAGCCGCCGCCAAGTAATCGCTCGCCGCCCGAGCTAGATCACCGCGACTGCCAGCCAGTTCAGCCACCATAAGATGGTACAGCAAGTCGGCTTTGGCCTCTGAAGCCCGGTCGACCCCTGTCCCCGACACCTCCAGGCGCTTTGGCTGCGGTCCCTGTAACGCCGTACAACCGCCCAACAGCAGTAACAATAGGAAAACGAGACAACGATGCATGGGTTTCCTCTTGAGGCCGCTCCAGGGCGCTGCGCAATCGCAAAAGCTTGTTATGATAACTGTACCGTAAGGCCTACTACGAGCGGCGGTCCGTGCCCAAATCGACTATAAATGCCATTTGCCAGCGCAGCGATACCGCGGCGCTTGTATTCGAACGGCATACACCTACAATTCACGGTTTGCCTTCCGTCCAGTACCCCATGCCCATGGTAACCCTTGGACTGAGCCACAAGAGCGCACCCGTTGAGATCCGCGAGCGGATCGTCTTCCCCCCGGAGTGCCTCGAGGAAGCAGTCTGCAATCTGGTGGAGCGTCCGGGAGTCGACGAGGCTGTCCTCTTGTCGACCTGCAACCGTACGGAACTCTATGCCGTCTTGGCACCGGAGGCCACGCCGGATATTTTACAACGCTGGCTGGAGCACACTCATCGCCTGAGTCCAGGCTGGCTGGCGCAATATTTGTACTTGCTCAACGGCGAAGCCGCCGTGCGGCATTTGCTCACCGTCGCTTCAGGGCTCGACTCACTCGTGCTCGGCGAGCCGCAGATCCTCGGGCAGACCAAGAGCGCTTACCAGGCGGCACTGCGCTGCGGTACCGTACGCCATACACTGGATCGTCTGTTTCAATACGCGTTCTCCGTAGCCAAACAGGTACGCAGTGAAACCGATATTGGCGCCCACCCGGTTTCCGTAGCATTCGCCGCCGTCAGCCTGGCAAGCCAAATTTTCGGCGACCTGGACCGGCAGACGGCCCTGCTGATCGGTGCGGGTGATACGATCGAGCTTACCGCCCGCCACCTCAGGGAGCATCGTATCGCCCAACTGATCATAGCCAACCGCAGTCTGGAGCGCGCCCGCAAACTCGCCGAGCAATATCACGGGGAAGCGATCTCTCTAGGCGATATTCCGCATGTACTCAAGGAAACGGACATCATTGTATCTTCCACGGCCAGCACACTACCGATCCTCGGTAAAGGCAGCGTCGAGAGCGCGCTCAAGCGGCGCAAGCACCGACCTATGTTCATGGTGGACATTGCCGTGCCGCGTGATATCGAACCGGAAGTCGGCGATCTCGCCGACGTCTACCTCTATACGATCGACGACCTACGCGAAGTGATCGACGATAGCTTGCGCTCACGCCGTGAGGCGGCCCGGCAAGCCGATTTGATCATTGCCGATCAAGTCGAGCGCTTCATGAGTTGGATGCGCTCGCTGCAAGCCGTATCACCGATCCGCTGTTACCGTCACCGCGCCGAACGCCTGCGCGAGGAGGTTCTGCAGCGCGCGCGGCGGCGCCTAAGCCGTGGCGATGACCCGGCCTTGGTGCTCGAATATCTATCCCACACGTTAACCAAGAAGCTGATCCACGAGCCGACGGTAGGACTGCGCGAGGCAGCGCGCAGCGGCGACCCCGATATGATTCGCACCAGCTGCCGCCTACTGGGCTTGCATGCGGATGAAGACGAAATATCGTGAAGGGCTTGCTACGCCAGAAACTGGAACAACTCAGTGAACGCTACGAGGAGATCGAGGCGTTGCTCGCCGATCCGGCGATAATCGGCGAGCAAAAACAATTCGCAGCGCTATCCCAAGAATATGCCCGCCTCCACCCCATAATACAGGCGTTGTCTCAATACCAGGATATGGAGCAAGTGCTCACCTCCGCGCGCGCCCTCAGTGAAGATCCTGACCCGGGGATTCGCGCGCTGGCTAAAGAGGAGATTCGAGCGGCCCAATTGCAGCTAGAGGAGCTGGGCCAACAGCTACAATGGTTAATGTTGCCACAGGATCCCGATGATGAAAAAGGCGTTTTTCTTGAGATTCGCGCTGGCACCGGAGGTGATGAGGCCGCGCTGTTCGCCGGCGATTTATTCCGCATGTATGCCCGCTACGCCGAACGTCGGCACTGGCGTCTCGAGATCATCAATGAGGCCCCCGGAGAGCACGGCGGCTACAAAGAAATTATCAGTCGCGTGGAGGGGGCAGGCGTCTACTCACGGTTGAAGTTCGAATCCGGGGCCCACCGGGTGCAACGTGTACCGACAACGGAGTCCCAGGGGCGTATCCATACCTCAGCGTGTACGGTGGCCGTCCTTCCCGAGCCCGAACAAATCGAGGAAATCGAAACCGCAACAGCCGAGCTCAGAGTGGATACGTTTCGCGCTTCGGGTGCGGGGGGACAACACGTCAACAAAACCGACTCGGCTATTCGTATCACCCACCTACCAACTGGGCTCGTTGTCGAATGCCAAGACGAGCGCTCTCAGCATAAGAATCGGGCAAAAGCCATGGCATTGCTGCAGGCAAAACTTACCGCTCGTGAGCGTGAGCGCCAGCAACAAGAACAAAGCGCCACTCGCCGATCACTGGTGGGTAGCGGCGATCGCTCCGAGCGCATCCGCACATATAACTTTCCGCAAAACCGAGTCACCGAGCACCGCGTCGGTCTCACGCTGTACAAACTCGATGAAATATTGGAAGGCGATCTCGACCCGATCATCAATCCGCTGATCAGCTGGCATCGCGCTGATCAGCTAGCGACGTTAACAGGAGAAGATTAACAATGAGCACCCTGACCCACTTGACAAAATCCCGCCCGCGTTCGTCGCCCTCCGTAAGAGGAGGGTTCGAATTACCTGCCCCTGACAGAGCGGCAGCGCCACGATTTATTCTCTGAACACAGTATACGGTGCGCGTCATTAAGCTCGCTTGGCATCCAAGTTACCATCCGTCTCCTGCCAAGGACCCGCCGGGGGATGGACCCTTGGCCACGACCACCACCGTTGGCTCGCGCCCATAGCCGTTTTTCAAGCCACCCGCTGCTTTTCTCGAATCTCCTCCAAGGTTTTACAGTCGATGCACAACGTAGCGGTCGGACGGGCCTCCAACCGGCGCAAACCGATTTCCACACCGCATTGATCGCAAAAACCGTAATCGTCTTTGCGAATTCGCTCAAGTGTCTCGTCGATCTTGCGAATCAACTTACGCTCCCGATCGCGGGTGCGCAGCTCAAGGGCAAATTCCTCTTCCTGAGTCGCGCGATCGGAGGGATCCGCATAATTATTCGCGTCGTCGCGCATATGGCTGACTGTGCGCTCGACCTCCTCCTGAAGCTGTTGCTTCCATGCCAGAAGCAGCTGCCGAAAATGCTCCAGCTGCTCCTCGTTCATGTACTCTTCGCCTTCTTGCGGCCGGTAGGGTTCGAAGCCCTTGACCGGCAAAGCGTGTTTGTCAGCCATGTTCTATCCTCCGCACTAGCGCCACGGCGGTGGCTCGGCGTACTCGATCGTCACCCGAGGCTCCCTAACCGCCTTCCCCTGAAGGCTGGGTCGACTCAACCGCCACTGTGACCAGTTCTGCATCTTAACTCGGCCGGCCACCCCGAACCTGTAATACGGCACAAATGGCTTGATCATGTGGCTGCATTCGCTATCAATTGTTGAAGACCCAATTAAATCACAAAGGTTCCCCTAAATCTTCCGCCCGGGCAAGGCATCGCGCAACCGTTCCGCCGCCTCACACAGGATGCGCTCGGTGGTCGGCCAATCGATGCAGGGATCGGTGATAGAAACACCGTAGCGCAGCGCTGCCGGGGCGTCAGCGCTCAACTTTTGGTTTCCCCAGTCGAGGTTGCTCTCCAGCATCATTCCGATGATCGACTTATTGCCCTCCAAAATCTGCGTTATCAAATTATCCAACACCAGCGGCTGCAACGCTGGATCTTTGTTGGAGTTCGAGTGGCTGCAATCCACCATCAGCCTGCTGCGCAGCCCGGCCTCCTCAAGCTCCTTCTCGCACAGAGCGATGCTGACCGAATCGTAGTTCGGCTGGTTGCCACCACGCAGCACGATGTGGCCGTCGCGGTTGCCGCGAGTCCGGATCACCGCGCACTGTCCCATCTGATTTATACCCAGGAAACTGTGTGGTGCCGCAGCGGAGCGCAAGGCATTTATAGCCACGGCCAAGCTGCCGTCGGTACCGTTTTTGAAGCCGACCGCAGTGGACAGCCCGCTCGCCATCTCCCGATGGGTTTGGGATTCGGTGGTGCGTGCGCCAACGGCCGTCCAACTAATCAAATCACCCAGGTATTGCGGGGTGATCGGGTCCAACGCCTCGGTTCCCGCCGGCAATCCAATCTCGGCCAAATGCAGCAACAAAGCGCGGGCCCTGTGCAGGCCCTCCTCAATGTGGAAAGAATCGTCCAGGTAAGGATCGTTGATCAATCCCTTCCAACCCACGGTGGTGCGCGGTTTCTCGAAATATACCCGCATGGCGAGGAATAGGCTGTCAGCTACCCGGTCGTGCAGCGCCTTGAGTTTATCCGCATACTCATTGGCGGCCACGGCATCATGAATCGAGCACGGCCCGACTATTACGAGCAGTCGATGGTCTTTGCCATCCAAGATGTTCTTCACGACCTGGCGCCCCTGCACCACAGTGGCGCGCGCCTGTTCTGTGAGCGGCAGCTTCGATTTCACCTGCACCGGTGTTGGCAAAAGCTCCTGTGCGAGCACATTGATATTGTCAACGCTAATGTCCGTCATACCGCACTCTTTGGCTTTAGCCATTTAATTTGAAATTTTGAGAATTAGAGGTTCGCTCGATGCTTGCACGCCGGTTAGTTTACCGCCGGTACTCATCTCTATATCTGATAATCCGCCCTTTGCTTGAACCCCAGCCTGAACTCGCAGCCGGGAGCGAGCTGTTCCGCGAAGCGGCCTCTTCTACATGCTGGCCCGAGCATCACACCTATTGAGAAATTCCTCGTGGAAGAGTTTTTATTATATCAATCCGCTCTGGATGAGCCAGAAAACCACAGGTTTCTCACCTCCGTGAGTGCTGTAGCCGCACTCAAGATCCAATGGCACAAGAATCTTGATCGAAACCAGGGCGGCGTAATCCAGCGCGCACCGCGCGTTCATCGATGGTCAGGCACTGGCTCTCGCTCTGCCGTGGGAGCCGATACATCGGCTCGAGCAGAACTCGCTCGATCACCGTGCGCAGACCACGCGCACCGGTGCCGCGCGCAAGCGCTTGCCGAGCCAGAGCGCGCAAAGCCCCGCAGGTAAAACGCAGTTCGCAGCCGTCCATCGCGAGCAACCTACTGTACTGGCGCACCAAGGCATTGGAAGGCTCCGTCAAAACCCGCACTAGTGCATCTTCATCCAGAGGATCAAGAACACTCACCACCGGCAGCCGTCCGACGAATTCGGGTATCAGCCCATAGCCGATGAGATCACCCGACTCAGCGTACGCCAAGAAATTTGAACAGCGGCGCCGCCCTGGCCGCTCGACGGTAAAACCGATGCCGTGATCCCGCCGGCGCCGTTCGACCAGCTGACCCAATCCCTCAAAGGCGCCCCCGCAGATAAAGAGGATCTGCCGAGTATCGACCTCCTGCCACTCGGGACGGCGTGAGGCTCCCCGCCCGCGCGGAGCAAGGCTCACTACAGAGCCATCCATGAACCGCAAAAGCGCCTGCTGCACCCCTTCGCCCGAGACATCTCGGCTGCGGTTCATTGTGTGGCGAACGGCGAGTTTATCCACTTCATCAAGATAAATGATCCCAAGCGCAGCGCGCCGGACGTCATTGTCGCAGCTTTGCACAAGGCGCCGGATGAGGCTGTCCACGTCCTCACCGACATAGCCCGTCTCAGTCAAAACGGTAGCGTCTGCGACCAAAAAAGGCACCGCCAAGCGCCGCGCGAGAGTCTCGGCGAGCAATGTTTTACCACTGCCACTCGGGCCGATCAGCAGAATATTGCTCTTGCCGAGTTCTGGATCACCCAGCATCGAGCAATAGCCAATTCGTTTGTAGTGATTATAAACAGCCACCGAGAGCACCTTCTTGGCATGCTCTTGGCCGATCACGTACCGATTGAGAAAATCGTGCAACTCGCGAGGCCGCGGCAAGTCGGCCACCGGGGGCAACCATTGCGCAGGGGTCTCACGAGCTAGAATGCGGCGGCACTCGGACACACAAGCTTCGCAAATGTAGGCCCCCGGACCGGCGATCAAAGCGCCCGCAGCCGCTTCGGGCCGCATACAAAAAGAGCACGCCAAGCGCCCTTCAAGATCGCGACTGAGCGTACCATCGCGCGCCTTCCGCCCCATGAATCACCTCCGAGGCCCCCGGCCGGTGCGCACCCCGTTACCCGCCATAACCTCAATATCGGCAATCACCGCCTCTAACGTTAGTTATAGGGAGAGCCGAGCAGCCACGCCAGTCGAGCGGAATCTGGTATAGTTCGGCGAGCGGTTGATGAACTGGGTGAAACATGGCTCTGGATCGCAAGCTCCTCGACATACTCTGCTGCCCAATCAGCAAGATACCAATACGCCCGCTCAAACGAGAAGAGTTGCAACGAATCAACGAGGCTATTGCGAAAGGCCATCTGCGGTATCTGGATAACAGCACGGTCGAAGCCGAACTCGACGAAGGACTGATCACGGATAACGCCGAACGGGTCTACCGGGTGGATGACGGCATCCCGATCATGTTGGAGGAGCGAGCCATTCCCGTCCGGTCGTTACGCTTGAAGTGACCGCTGATGAATCCATTGCCCACGCGCTCGCCTGGGCCGGCAGGCGGTTTGCATGCCTTGGCGAGAACGCGCGGCTCGATGCCGAAGTGCTGCTTGCCGGATTGCTCGCAGTGGAGCGCAGCTATCTTTTGACATGGCCCGAACGGCGCCTACCGCCGGCGCTGCTCACACGCTACCGCGCTCAAGTAACACGCCGGGCGAGCGGCTATCCGGTGGCTTACCTCACCGGGGTACGTGAGTTCTGGTCACTGGATCTGCGGGTGACGCCTGCCACGTTGATTCCACGCCCGGAGACGGAGGGCCTCGTCGAGGTGGCGCTGACCTCGCTCGCAGGCATCACCCATCCTGCGGCGCTCGATTTGGGCACCGGCAGTGGTGCCATTGCGTTGGCCATCGCCACCGAGCGCTCGGACGCTACGGTAGTGGCTGTGGATACATGCCCCGAAGCACTCGCCGTCGCGCGCTGCAATGCTCGGCGGTTGGGTCTTCTGCAGCGCATTCGGTTCTTGCTTGGCGATTGGCTCGAGCCGGTCGGCGATCGGCGCTTCCACCTCATCGTCGCCAATCCGCCGTACATCGCCCCCACCGAAGCCGAGATAGGGTGCACGAACCTCCGCTTCGAACCCCTTACCGCGTTGCTTGCTCCGGAGCAAGGCCTCGCCGAGCTACGGCGCATCGTCTCCGGTGCAACCGCCAACCTGCACCACGGCGGCGTTTTGGCCGTAGAGCACGGCTACCGGCAGGGTGCGGCGGTACGTGCGCTGTTCCAGACGGCCGGTTTTAAAGAAATTCGCACTGAAACCGATTTGCAAGGGCATCCACGGCTGACTGTCGGATTTCGGCCCAACGAAGATCCGGCTTAAATGCCGGCTCCAATGCCTGCCGTGAATCGCTCGCCGACGGCGACGAACTCCGCGCCAGCGCACGGTGTTGCATCTAAGGCAATGCAGGCTGAGCGCCTCCCCGATCAGGTGGCCAGATGCGATTCAGGGCGGTATTGGGCGGGCCGCGCCCGGCGTAGCAAATGGTTACGCAAATTCCACTGGGTTTCAGGGTCGTATTCGCTGGCGAAACGCACCTTACCGCCCTCGTAAAATGCGGCTGGGACACCGTCACGCAGCAAAACACGATTACCGGAGACCGCCGGAAAACGCTCGCCCGGCGTAATAATGCCGACCAAATTCAGCGGATCGGCTGCAGAGAAGCAGACCCAGGCACCATCGGGTTCCGCCTTGCGGGCCTTGCGTAGTGCTGCCAGTGCTTCTGGCGCGGCGAACTGTTCACCGGCAAAACCGTCCACGAAACGCCCACCACGGATCTCGCCCCGAGCCTCCAGCCGACGATAGATATACAGCAGTTCACACCAGACCGGCAGATTGGATTCGCGTTCCAGAACCCGCTTGAATACGACACCATAACGGGCCAGCAAGGTCCAGGCGATGTGTTCCAGCGTCTTGCCATCGGTCAGACGGCGGCCCGCGCTATCCACCGACTCAACAGTGCACAACCGTGCCCAGCGGCCGGCCTCGGCCAACCCGGTAAAACGCCGCCGTTTGATACGGGTACGCGGCGCATGTGCCGGACGTCTGCCACCGCGGCTGATTAACGCACGCAGCCCGGCAAAGGAATCGGCGCTCACCAAACCCCAAGCCGCCAGTTCAGCTAGACCGTCCTCGGTCTGGGCACGCAGCAGGCCGGCGGCTTCCTGCAACTCGTGGAAGAAGGAGGCCCCCCGGATATCCAGAACCTCCAGTAACTTGCGGGCGCTAACACCGAGTTGGAACACTTCCGGCGGTGGCGCCGGCGCCAGTTCTCGCCACAGAGGCAAAACCGAGCGTGCGATCAGCGCGATCGGCGTGTTGCGTACTGGGCTGGCCCGCCGTTTGCCGTTGAGGGTTTGTGGCGGATTGAGCCGCAACCAGGCGATGCGCCCGGAGGTGCACAGGGCATCCAACATCTGCGGAGTGTAATCCGCCAGGCGAGCGGGTAGCACATCGCTTTCCCAAATGGCGGCCGGCAGACTGAACCCTTCCAGCATGGCCAGCACACGGGTCAGCGCATCCACACCTTCGACCCGGTCTCCGGCCATACCCTCGAGCAGACCGTGCCAGCCCAGCAGAAAGCGCATGTAGTCCTGCGGTGATACCGGCTCAATCGCGCGCCGCCGGCGTTGCAGAATATAACGATGGATGCGGGCCAACAGACGACGCTCACACCATTGAATCGGCACTGCGGCGGCATTGAAACAGCCCTGAATGGCGAAACCCTCGGCCTCCAGTTGCGCTAAGGCCATGGCCGCAGCCGATTCGGGCAGACCCAGTGGCGCGGTCAGTTGCTCGAGCGTGACCGGCCCCAGGCCTTCCAGGCGGCTGCGCAGAAGTTCTCGCAATGCTTCGGTGTGATCATCGACCGGCGGCGGCGCTTCGACCACAGGCTCGATCTGGGGCGCGAGCTTGAGATCAGCAAACAAAACCTGAAATTCGCTGAGGCGTTCGGCGGCTATCCATACTTGTTGACCACCCGGCAAGGTGGCGCTTGTGGCGCGGCGGTCATTGCAAAGTATTTCGAACAAATGCGACCAACCCTTGTTCAAATCGTCGGCTGGACCAATCGGATTGCTGCCGCCGTGTTCGCCCTCGGCGCGGGTCAAAAAGCCGTGCATAACCAATGCATCGTGCAGCTCGTCGGCATCGCACGGATCGGGCCAGGCCTCCTCCTGAACCCGTTCGATGGCGGTGCTATCCAGCTGCGTCTGGCCGGTATCTTCAGCGTTCCAGTAGCCACCACTGCGCACAGCCAGTGTGCGGCGCTCCTCCTGGGCGCCGTCGTCGAGAAAAGCGTAGTTACGCGCATTGATGATTTCCTCGGCCAGCGGCGAAGGCGTGGGCAGATCACGGCCGATCACCTCGAGCTCGCCGGCCTCCAGACGTTTGAGCAGGGCTTCCAGGCCTTCGATATCCATGGTCTCCTGTAAACAATCGGCAAGGGTCTGGTTGACCAGCGGGTGATCCGGAATCGCGCGCGCGCCGATCAAATTTTCTGCACAGGCCAGTTGGTCGGGAAAGACCACGGCCAACAGATCCTCGGCATCCGAGCGCTGGAACTGGGCCGGCGCGCGCTTGCCCTTGAAGTTGCGGCGCACGGTCAGCGCTATCGTCGCATTCCAGCGCCAACGGTTGCCGAACATGGGCGCGTCCAGGGTGGCCTGGGTAAGCACATTGCGCACCGTGGCCGACCCCAGATATCCGGCGACTTCTTCCAGCATGAAGCTGTGAGTGGCGCCCAGCGACAGCACGATGCTGTCTTCCAGCGCCGCCGCCTGCAATTCGAAGTTGAACTTGCGACAGAAGCGCTTGCGCAGAGCCAAACCCCAGGCACGGTTCAGGCGCGAACCGAACGGCGAATGCACAATCAAATGCATGTCGCCGATTTCGTCGAAAAAGCGCTCGAAGACGATACACCGTTGAGTCGGCAGCACGCCCAGCGCCGCACGCGAGGCGCCGTAGTAATCCGCCAGTTGCCTTGCCGCCGGCGCGGGGATTCGCAGCTCTTGTTCCAACCAGCCGCAAGCGGCCGCTACACCCTCGGAGCCACCCTCGGTGAGGCGCTGCTCCAGTTCGATGCGCAGACGTGATACGGCGGCGGACAACTCGTCCGTACGCCCCGGCGCCTCGCCAAACCAGAACGGGATGTTCGGCGGCTGGCCCTTGGCATCCTCGACTATCACGCGGCCGGATTCGACCTTGAGAATGCGATAGGAGGTATTGCCCAGTTGGAAAATATCACCCGGCAGACTCTCGAAGGCGAAATCTTCGTTCAGAGTGCCAACTTTGAAACCGACGGGCGATAGAATGACTTCGTAATCGAACTGCTCGGGAATCACCCCGCCATTGGTCAGTGCGGTCAGCCGCGCGGATTTGCGCGGCCGCAGGCGGGCATTTACCGCATCGCGGTGAATATGGGCCGCGCGCCGGCCACGGCGGGTGGTTGCACCATCGGCCAGCATACGCACGACAGCGGTGAAGGTCTTCCGAGTTAAATCCCGATACGGCCAAGCCATAATATAACGATTGAATAAGGCCGCCTCGTCGCATTCACCACTGGCGGCAACTTCCGCCACGATCTGTTGGGCGAGCACATCCAATGGCGCTACGGGTATCCGAATCGCATCCAGTTCGCCGCGGCGTACAGCGTCCAGCAAGGCCGTACATTCGGCCAGATCGTCGCGTGAAAGCGGGAACAAACGGCCCTTGGGTCGGTCGCCTCCCACAGCAGCATGGCCGGACCGCCCCACCCGTTGCAACAGGGTGGCGATGGCGCGTGGAGAGCCGATCTGGCAGACCAGATCGATAGCGCCGATGTCGATGCCCAATTCCAGCGAGGCCGTTGCCACCAGGGCACGCAACGTGCCGTTTTTGAGGCGTTGTTCGGCTTCCAAGCGATGCTCGCGCGCCAGGCTGCCGTGGTGAGCCGTGACGGCATCCTCGCCCAGGCGGTCGGCCAGATGCCGAGCCGCACGCTCAGCCAAGCGACGGGTGTTGACAAAAATCAGGGTCGTGTTGTGGGTTTTGATCAAACCCGCGAGCTGGTCGTAAATCTCGCCGAAGGTTTCGTTGGACAGGACTGCCGACA
>JAGFJL010000137.1 GCA_024102725.1 Nitrococcus mobilis | reverse complement strand
GTCGCCAGGGTCTCGACGGTACCGACGAGCGCGCTGATCCGGCCGAGCTCGCTGGCGTTACCGGTGGCCACGATTACTCCCGTGCCGTGGCCCGCTGTGACGAGCGTACCGGAGAAAGCCATGGAGGTCCGATCGGCGAGTGCCGTATCGGCTGCAACGGGATCGGGTGACTTCTCGACGGGGACGGACTCCCCGGTAAGCGCCGACTCCTGGATCTGAAGGTTCCGACAGCGTATGAGGCGCAGATCCGCAGGCACTCGGTCGCCTGCTTCCACTAATACAAGATCTCCCGGAACCAGCTCTTCCGCGCTCACCGTTATCCGATGTCCGTCGCGTAATACAGAGGCCCGAAGCGTCAACATGCTGCGGATGGCGTCGAGCGCTTTTTCGGCTCGACCTTCCTGAACAAATCCGACCAGGGCATTGACAATCACGACCCCCAGAATCACAGCCGTATCAATCCCGTGGCCGAGCATAGCGGTGATCGCGGCTGACCCTAAAAGCACGTAAATCAGGAGATTGTGGAACTGTCCGAGTAGTCGGCGGGCGACACTGCGCGGTTTCGCGGCCGGCAAGCGGTTAACGCCATACCGAGCGAACCGCTCGGCCAGATCGATCGAGCGCAGGCCTTCCAAACTGCTGCCGAAGTGCTGGAGTACTGTCTCCGGGGCCAAAGCATACCAATCGTGATGCTCACCCGTCGCCAAAGCAGCCGCTGCTGACAACTGAGAGGCGCGCGCGTAGGCACCTTTGCTCTCGGTACGCCGATTGAAGTCAATCATCCGTTAAAGACCCTGGTAGGGAAGCGAATCCAACCGAAAGGTTGCAGTTCAGATAAGAACCTGGCGCGCGGATCATCATCAGTACCCGAGCTCAGAGAGAAGAACTCAGCGGAGGCCAGATGTAGGGAATACACTCGAACCTGCCTACTGGAGCACATCACCTCTTGCAACAGGGGAGTCCGTATAATTCCCTTATAAAGAAAGTATTCGCTGCGGCCTGACTATTTCGCAAATTTGAGCGCACTGCCGAAGCGTTGGAGAATCAGTGAGACCCTGCCCGGCGGGGCCGTCTTGACAAGGTGGTCTTCGCATGACCCGCCTTCGCATATGCGTCAATAGGAAATTGTCCCGTCTGCGTTAAAGGTCCCGTTACCTGTCGTCACATTTTCCGTTCCCGTCAGCTTGGCGCTCCCTGTCGCCTGTGCAAAGCGCCCCGTTCCTCCTGTTATCTCGAGCATTGCATCCGATAGGCTATACACGGGCCCGGTATTAATCGTGATAAACGAGCCGCTATAATTGCCGGTAAGTTTGTCGCCATCAGCGACAACAATTGTGAATTCGCCGGTGAAGGTGAAATGGTCCTCCATCGGCGTAATGCAATCAGTAGCATTGAATGAAAGCCTGCCAAGATGCGTGCCTTTGCCTGTTCCGGTCGTGGTGCCACCGAATTGAGAAGGGCAATCGGGTGAAAATCCCACCTGCTCGTGAATCTCCAGGCGTACCTTCAAGGGCCTATCCTGACCTGCCAGAATGCTTGCCGATGATACCATTGCCGTGAGGAGGATCGCGGAAATTATACTGCGCTTCAAAAATTCCGGAAAAACCATGGCTGCTCCTGTTATTTAATAATTTTAAGTCCAAACAGATAGCCCTGGCCTGGCCGACGGTTTTTGCTGCCAGTGACGATTGATCGCCGAGAAGCATTTACCCGCATATTGCGGGCACCGCAACTATCCGCTTCAGCGTACCATGATCAGGTGTTCTCGGCCGATGCTCTTACCCGGTAACGCCGCTCGTACTTTACCAACGCCGTGCTTATTCGTTTCGCTGAACTCTATCGCACCCCTAACGCGTGCTACTGTGTCAACGTCCAGCTTAGTCTCACAGCGTGAGCTCGCCGCTTCGAGGGAACGCGCGGCTGGCGCCGAACGCTGCAGCGGCAAAAAAAGAAGGCCGCGGAAGCGGCCAGACTTTTGGTTATGTTGGCTGGGGGACTAGGATTCGAACCTAGGTTGACGGAGTCAGAGTCCGCTGTCCTACCACTAGACGATCCCCCAAAAACTGAACCGTGCTGTACTTTTTAGCGCTTGGAGAACTGCGTCGCACGGCGTGCCTTGTGCAGTCCCACCTTCTTACGCTCGACCATGCGCGCGTCACGGGTAACATAGCCAGCCTTGCGCAGAGCGGGCTTGGACTGCGCATCGTATTCGATCAAGGCGCGCGTGATGCCATGGCGTATCGCGCCAGCTTGGCCGCTGCTCCCTCCACCGACGACCGTCACATACACATCGAATCGATCGGTACTCTCGGTTCGCTCCAGCGGTTGACGAACGATCATACGAGCCGTCTCGCGGCCAAAATAATCCGCTAAGGAACGCCCATTGACCGTGATCACACCATTGCCGCGACGCAGGAACACGCGTGCCGTGGAAGTCTTACGTCGACCGGTACTGTAATACTGCTCAACTGTCATCATATTCTCGCGTTGTATTCTCGGTATACCCACTCATGGCCATGCTATCGCCTTCTCTCAAAGCTCGAGTCGCATTGGCTGCTGGGCCTCATGACGGTGCTCAGGCCCGGCATAAATCCTCAACTTCTTCAGCATCTGCCGGCCAAGCCGATTCTTCGGCAGCATACCTTTGACGGCCGCCTGTATGATCCGCTCAGGCGCTTTATCAATCAGCTGCTTGAAGGTGAAGCGCTTCAGGCTACCGATATAACCCGTATGATGATAGTAGACTTTGTCCGAGACCTTACGGCCTGTCACGGCGACCTTCTCCGCATTCACGACTACGATGTAGTCACCCGTATCCACGTGGGGAGTGTATTCCGGCTTGTGCTTGCCCCTCAAACGGAAAGCAAGCTGGGTTGCAAGGCGCCCCAAGGTCTTACCGGAGGCATCTACAATATACCAATCACGTTTCACGTCAGCCGCTTTGGCGCTGAAAGTCTTCATAAAACCGCTGTCTCCACAAGCGTGGTTCGGTAGCGCAATGGGGAGGAAATTCTATACAAGGGCAGGTGGCTACACAAGCTGAACTCAATAACCCATCGCCCAACTCCAACCAAGACGCCTGTCACATTCTACATTTAAGAAAAAGCATAGTGCGTATTCACCTCACGAGCGGCGCTCTGAGCGTGACGGGAGGAGGCGAATTATTGCGTCGCGCGAACCATTCCCCCAGCGAGAGAGCAACCACCCCTGCATCGATACCGCGCCACCGGTTACAATGATGTCAAACTGGCAACATTTTAGTGAGCCGTGCATGGTCGGTCGACGATACAGTTTGATTGATCGCGTCATCGCGCAGTTTGACACCGGTATGCAGACGCTGTTCGGGCGCCCACGCGGTACCGGGCGACCGAGCCCTGCCCACGGGTTACCCGAGCCGGAACTCGACAGGCAAGAGCGTAGAAAAGCGGCGCGGCTGATGCGAGTAAATCACTGCGGCGAAATCTGTGCTCAAGCATTGTATCAAGGTCAGGCAATCACTGCGCGCAACCCCACCCTGCACCAAACACTGGCACGTGCGTCAGCAGAGGAGAATGATCACCTCGCTTGGTGCGAAGAGCGCTTGATGCGACTCGGCAGCCATACCAGTTATCTCAATCCGTTGTTCTATATTGGTTCGCTTGGTATCGGCGCCCTCGCCGGTGCGGCTGGTGACCGCTGGAGCCTTGGGTTTCTTGCACAAACGGAGGAGCAGGTAGTCCAGCATCTGAGCAAGCATTTGCAAAGCCTGCCCCGGCAGGATCGACCTAGCCGTGCAATCGTCGAACAGATGAGGCTTGAGGAAGGGGGGCACGCCGCCACAGCCCTCGAGGCGGGCGCCGCTCGACTACCGGGGCCTGTGCGCCAATTGATGCGGCTGTCCGCCCGAGCCATGACTGGAACCACCTACTGGATCTGAACACCTACACTTCCTGTCCGAGCGACAGATTGCGACCGGCGAAGATCTCCATCATCTCTCGGCGCAACTGGCGGCGTATCCGTGCCCGCTCCGCCGGAGCCAGATCCGCCGCGGATTCGCCGAAGAGGTAATCATCGATATCCCAATCCTTGAGAATCATCTTGGTGTGGAAGATATTCTCCTGGAAAACATTGACATCGATGGTGTGGTAACGCTTCAACGTATCTTCGGCCAGATAATTTTGAATCGAGTTGATCTCATGGTCGATGAAATGCTTACGCCCCTCCACATCGCGCGTGAAACCACGGACCCGGTAGTCCATGGTGACGATGTCCGAGTCGAACGAGTGGATCAGATAATTAAGCGCCGTCAGAGGCGAAATAAGCCCACACGTCGAAACATCGATATCGACCCGAAAAGTGCTCACCCCTTGGAATGGATGGCTCTCTGGATACGTATGCACGGTAATGTGGCTTTTATCTAAATGGGCAAGCACTGTATCCGGCAGTGGACCGGGTGATGCGGGGGCGTTCACGTAAGTGCCTTCGACCTCGCCGCTTTCCTCTTCGGCAATCAGGAGCGTGACACTCGCCCCCTGTGGCTCGTAATCCTGCCGGGCAATGTTAAGAATATTCGCACCGATGATATCGGCAACACCGCTCAGGATCTGGGTGAGCCGCTCCGCATTGTAGGCCTCATCAATATACTCGATATAGGCCTGTCGCTGTTCCGACGTATTGGCGTAGCAGATATCGTAGATATTGAAGCTCAATGACTTAGTCAGGTTATTGAATCCATAGAGCTTCACCTTAACTTGCTGCGCCACCGTTGCGCCCTCCAGCAGGTGGGGAAGTTGAATGGAAACCTTACCGCCGCACTGCATCGGGTTCATCGCCCGTGTACCAACCCGAGCTCGAAACCACACAAACGTGGCCTTGCCCGGCACGTGGTGGTGGCGAAAGCGTTCACCTGCGGCTCATAGGCCGCACCACCTCCTTGTCATCGACTGCTGTGTAACTGGCCATGGAGTATCGCTTCGCCTCCATGAGCACACGGGTTGGACCGATGCCCGTTCGCTTTTCACCACAAACTTTAGCTACGAAGTGCGCCAGCTGCAGCCCCCGAAACTTGCAAAATAAGGCAGTGGAATAATAGTTCAGTTGGTTCACGTCGGCCGCATGATGACCCCATGCTTGCCGAAAGCGACCGCTGGCGCGGGTTGCCCGTGCCCGCCCCACGAGTCATACAGACCTGAAAAGCTGAATGGTTTTCCTGAATGAGCCAAACTTGCGAATTCAACAAACTAATTATCATAGCACAGAAACACGTGAACTGGTAAGCTACCATATTATTACTTATGAACCGGCTTGCCAGCGAGTTGCGCGTGTACTACGAATAAGCATAACCGCGACCGGGAGTAGGGGGAAAGGCATGGTACAAGCCGCCAGGGACACATTGAACAAGCCAACCATCGATAATCTGCTCCGCCACTGCCACAGGCGGCGTTACCCTCCCAAAACCGTCGTCATCTATGCCGGCGATCAATCGGACGCTCTTTACTATATTATCGAAGGCTCCGTCAGCGTCCTGATGGACGATGATAGCGGCCATGAGCTGGTGTTGGCGTACCTCAATGCCGGTGATTTCTTCGGTGAAATGGGGCTTTTTGGCAAAACCGCCACACGTAGCGCCTGGATTCGGACCCGCACTCACTGCGAGCTTGCCGAAATCAGCTATACTCGCTTCCGTCAAGTCGCCAACACCGACCCCGACATTCTCTTCCATCTAACGGGCCAGATGGCGGATCGACTCCGTAAAACAAGCGCCAAAGTCCGCGACTTGGCCTTTCTTGATGTGACCGGACGCATTGCCCGAACATTGCTTGATCTGGCCAAAGAGCCGGATGCCATGACCCATCCGGACGGAATGCAAATACGCATCACCCGCCAAGAGCTCGGCCGCATTGTAGGTTGTTCCCGGGAAATGGTAGGCCGTGTACTGAAGGACCTCGAGGAACAGGGCCTAATCTCGGTCAGCGGCAAAACTATGGTGATATTTAACACTCGCTAGCTTTCATGGTGCAGACTGCGAGGCGCCCTATCGAATGCCGCACCTGTTGCCCCAAACAGACCGTGTACATTAGGGCAATGCCAATAGCTCTCCGGCCCGAAACTTCAGACCCATGCCACGGCTAGTGCAATGACGTACAATGGCTGGGACGCGTCGCGCAATTGCGCGACGCCGGTTGGAAGAGAATAGCTGCACTTCAAGTCGAGTCCCGCGCCAGAACATAATCTTGCCTGGGCACAACCCAATACCCCCCTGACTGACGTCACGGGTCCAGTACTCGCCAACGCGTTCCCCGCGATGATAGATACAGACGAGGAGCTCTGCTGGATAGCGCTCTGATCTGCGGCGATTACGGGGTTGATGGTACGCCATGATCTCGTGCCTCTTCGCCGTTCGTCTCCCGCCCCCAGGCGCTACACTCCTGCTGCCCGCGAGCTTCTCCGTTTTCGCAAACATAGGCCAAATACAAATCGCCCATTGAACAACCGCCCTAAACGTGAACAGAGCGAGCTCAGGATCTCTAGCAAGTCCTGCGATACGCTGAAGGAAGTCCCTTCCTCCCGGTCAGGAGCATACAAGATAGGTATCAGGCTTATTCCCTCCTTATATATAATAATATTAGTCAATGCATCACCGCCCGGCGGCTTCCATCGAGTACACGATGTTTCATTATGCCGTCGCGAAACGCTAACGACAACGCGGCTTTACTTCCGTGGCGGGCTACGACACGCCAGGCGAGCGCTAGCCAAGCGAGGCGGAGCGTAGTAGGCCGGTCGGGAATTGCCGGAGTCACGATGTCAGACCTGTGCAAATTTGATCTGGCTGCAAGTAAAAAACGGCCCGGCCGACCAGTCCAAACCTGCGTGGCAATTCAAAAACAAAAACCCGAGGTAATCGAATAGTGGGCCAGCCTATCGTGACCATTCCATTACACACAAGTCTGTTCCAGTCGATTCAGGCCGCGCCGATGTCACCCAAGTGATTGAAAATACT
>JAGFJL010000160.1 GCA_024102725.1 Nitrococcus mobilis | reverse complement strand
AGCTTGCGCGGAAGGCTGGCGCCGGTGACAAGTCCAGTTCAAGTCGGTAACAGGCATAAATTGCTCATTTTATGCGCCAAATCAGGTGGCTACAGTGAGAGACGTTCGCCTTTTCCGGACACTAGTGGAAACAAGTATATAATCACTCAGGTCTTACAGTTAGGCCGCATACCAGAGCACTGCGAAGTAATGGCATGCGGTACCTGCCATTACAAACAGATGCCAGATGAAGTGGCCGTACCGCAGGCGCGCATCAGCCGCGAAGAAAGCCACCCCTGCCGTGTAAGCCACACCTCCCGCGAGCAGCCATAGTAGGCCGGAGGCTTGTACACGGGCATACAGTGGATTGACGGCGATCAGAATGAGCCATCCCATGAGCAGATAAAGAGCGGTAGAGACGATGGGATGAGACATCCTATCAAACGCCTTCAACGCCACTCCCGCTACGGCAAGGCCCCAAACGAGCCCAAGGAGCGTCCAGCCCCACGCGCCGCGAAGCACACCAAGCGTGAAGGGCGTGTACGTACCGGCGATGAGGAGAAAGATCGCGGAGTGCTCGATGGCTCGAAACACACGCTTAGCCTTGCCTTTCGGTAGGGCGTGGTAGAGAGTGGAAGCGAGATAAAGTAGCATCATAGTCACGGCGAAGAGGCTCGTGCCGACCATGAATGCCGTATCGCCGCGCCGTAGTGCATGCATGAAAAGAAATGGGGTTGCGACGAGAACTCCGACCAACCCTATGCCGTGGCTGATGCTGTTTGCGATTTCTTCCCCTCGCGACTGCTCACGCTTGGGTAGTGCCAGCGATATGCTCATGACGTTCCGATCTTAGGTGTCAGGTGAAACTCGCCCGGCAACAGCCGCCCCTGACAACCGCTTTTGAAGCAGATACAGGATCGCGCAGAATACCTCGTACAGATCCCCCATCGTCAGTTTTAGTGCGCTTGCGCGCACTCTCCAGCAATGGCCTGATCGGCTCAAATTGCTCGCGAGTGCTGTCGCTGGGATAGGCTTTCTTCCTCATCTCCCTATTCTCGAGCATATCGAAGATCATGAACAGGCTCTCAGAAATGAGCCGATAAGGCGTGCCAACGCTTGCGGCTGCTCATAGTGCACGGCGTGGCCCGCCTCGGGTACCGATGCTTCACGAAAGTCTCGAAAGCAACCGGTGCGCTCCGTCCAGTCACCCAGCGCGCGCAACCGAGCTACATAGGCCGAGTTCGCCCCATAGACCCAAAGCACCGGCGCCGTGATTCGCCGCCAGCAAGCCATGGCCTCCTCCAGCCGATAGAGCACCGGGTTGGGCCGTTTATGGGCCGGGTCGCCTCTGAGATAAACGCCGTCGGCCGAGCGGTAGGCCCAATCATGGGCAAGTGCTTCGGCGCGCTCGCGTGGCAGGCCCGGGTGTCGGCGCAGCAGGTGCTCGGCAAGCGCGGCATAGTCGTTGAACCGCCGTGGTCGTGGCGGCTGGTGCAAGCTCTCGAGCCAGCGTGCGTAGCGCTCCGGTGCCTCCCGTGGATCGCTCGCCGCGAGCCCAAATCCCTCGATCGAGATCAAGCACCGCACCCGCTGGGGTCTTACGCCCGCATAAAGACCGGCGACATTGCCACCCATACTGTGCCCTATCAAGGTAACGGCCCGATCGGGTGCGAGCTCATCCAACAGCGCATCCAAATCGGCCAGGTAATCGGCAAACCAATAACCACCCGGTGCTCGGTCACTCCCCCCGAAACCGCGCCAGTCCGGTGCCACGCAGTGGCGCTCCGGGCCCAAGGCGTGGATGAGCAGGCGGAATGTGAGCCCGGTGTCCATCCAGCCATGCAGCAACAGCGTGGGCTGATCGCCGCGGCGGCCCCATTCGTAGATACGATAGCGTAGGCCACGGATGCTCAGATCCCGGATGCCTGGGTTTCCCTTACTTGCATTCTTCATCGTTTGAAGCGTGCCGCGTGCTCTTGGATGTCCCACTCCTGCGCGGCGAACTCATCGGCCGTGGTGCGGGTGAGCAGCTGCCAAACGAAGTCGGCCACCGTATCCGGGGATTTGAGCATTCCGGTCCGCTCGAGCTCTCGAAAACGCTCCACGTCCGGAAAGCGCTCGCTGTCCTGCTCCCGGAT
>JAGFJL010000106.1 GCA_024102725.1 Nitrococcus mobilis | reverse complement strand
CTTCCTCGTGATCGCCGGTGATCTCTACGACGGCGATTGGCGCGACTTCAACACCGGTTTGTTCTTCGTTCGGGAGATGGGTCGGCTCCGGGAGGCCGGGATCCGCGTCGCTTTATTGTATGGCAATCATGACGCCGCCAACGTTATGACACGCGCGCTCGATCTGCCGGAGAATGTTCACTGCTTCCAGCACAAGCAGCCGAGCACCATCGAGTTCGCCGACCTCGGGGTAGCCCTGCACGGCCAAAGCTTCGAACGGCGCGACGTCACCGACAACATCGCGCGTGATTATCCGGCGCCAAGGTCCGGGATGTTGAATATCGGGGTTCTCCATACGGCGCTGGAGGGCAGCAGCCAGCACGCGAGCTACGCCCCCTGCACGGTCACCGAACTCGCGGCCAAGGGCTATGACTATTGGGCGCTTGGGCATGTCCATCAGGCGCGCGTGGTGCACGAGGCACCGTATATCGTCTTCCCGGGTAACCTCCAGGGCCGCCATGTCCGTGAGTGCGGCCCGAAGGGCGCCTACCGGGTGGCCGTGCGCGACGGTTTGATCGATGCTTTGGAGCATTTTCCCTGCGATACCATGCGCTGGGCTGAGCTTCGGGTAGCAGCGGACGGTGTCGACGAGCGGCGCGAGCTGGTTGGACGAATCAGCCGGGCTCTTGAAGCGGCCGTACATGACGCCGCTGCGCGAACGCTGGCGGCCCGAATAGTCGTCGCCGGACGGCCGGGCTGTTACAACGAGATTGTCCGTGACGAGGAGCGTTTTATCGCTGAGGTGCGGGCCGCGGCCGTCTCGCTGGCCGGTGATCGGGCTTGGCTCGAGAAGATCAAGCTGCAGATCAAGCCGGTGGTGGACGCAGACGGCCCGCAACGCCAGGACGCCGTTGCGGAGCTGGCCCAACTGCTCAATGAGGCAAGCGATGACGCGGCGCTGCGCACCCAGTTCGGCGCGGAGTTCGAGGCGCTGATCGCGAAGCTGCCGACCGAGCTTCGGGAAGATCCGGACCTGGCGTTCGTGCGCCAGCTTGGCGCGGGGTGCCTTGAGCCACTCCTCGGTGAACTCGGGGCCTACGTGATCGCTCAAGTCGCGGCGGGCGAGGAATAGGGGCGTGCGTCTCGGGGCCTTGGCATTGCTGCGCTATGGGTATTTCACGGACCGCGTGCTCGATCTGCCGTACGGCGAGTGTGATTTCCACGTCATCTATGGGCCGAACGAGGCCGGCAAGTCCACTTGCCAGAGCGCGGTGGGCGATTTGCTGTTCGGTATTCCACGCCACACGGGGCTTGATTTCCTACATGCCGGCAAGGACCTGCGCATCGGCGCCGAACTGGAGCGCGATGGAGAAATGCGCCGGGTGTTGCGGCGCAAGGGCAATAAGGACACTTTGCTCGACGAGGCCGGTGACCCGCTTGCAGAGAGTGCGTTGGCTTCGTTTCTGGGCGGTGTGGACCGGCGTTTTTTCGAGCGCATGTTCAGCCTCAATCATCGACGTTTGGAACAAGGTGGACAGGAGATCTTGGCCGCCGAAGGGCATGTTGGACAGACACTGTTTGCCGCTGGTGCCGGCTTATCAGGATTGCACCAAGTACTGCGGCGGCTCGATGAGGAGGCCGACGCACTCTGGGCGCCGCGGGCCTCGAAAAAGCGGGCCTACTATGTGGCCGAGGAACGCCTGAAGGTCGCCCGCCAGCGCCTCAGAGAGGTCTCAGTTGCGGTGAAGAGCTGGAAGGAATTGAGCCGCAAAGCACAGGGCCTACGCGAGGCGAGGGCGGCCGCGCGCGAAGCGCTGGAGGAAGACAATCGGCGCAAAGGGCACTTGGAGCGAATTCGCCGGGCGCTGCCGCATCTGACGGCGCTGCGCCAGTACCAAGAGGAACTGGCCGCGCTGGGCGAAATTCCCTCGCTTCCCGAAGACGCCGCGCAACGGCTGCGGGAAGCTGAGGACGCCCGGACTCGTGGCCAAACCCACCTTGCTGGTCTCGAGCGGCAGCTCGCCGAGGTGCGGGCCGACATCGCCGATCTCGTCCCGAACGAGACGATCTTGGGGCTCGAGGAAGCGATCGATGTACTGGCGCAGGAGCGCGGGCTGGTTGGGCAAGCCCAGCGTGAGCTGCCCCGCAAGGAGACCGAGCTCGCGACGGCGCACCGGAAGGTGCAGCAGCTGGCCCGTGCTCTGGGTTGGGAGAACGCCGAAGCGGGTGTCGTTCTGGCACGGTTACCCGCTCGGATCCGCCGGGATGATCTGAGCGCGTGGCTTGAAGCCCATGACAATTGCCTCCGAGATCGAGATGAGGCGCGCCGGCGAGAGCTCGAGCTGGAGCGTGAAGTTGCCCGCATCGACGCCGAGCTTGGAATGCTCGGCACAGCCGGCGACGGCCACAAGCTGGCCATGGCCCTGCGCGAGGCCCGTCGTCTGGGCAATGCCGATGAGCAGGCGGGCGAATGGCAGATCCGGCGCAAGCGGCTGGCGCGGGAGTTGGAAGAGGGCCTCGCCGGGTTGCAAGGCTGGCGCGGTTCGGCTGACGCTCTCGCGAGCATGTGCGCGCCGTCGCGCGCTGAGATCGAAGCGCATCGCGACACTCTCGGGGCCATAAGTGAGCGGCTCGACAAGATCGCTCGTCAGCAGGAGGCAGACGAGGATCGGCTGGAATCCCTGCGGCTGGACCGCGAGCAAGCCACTCACGATGGACAGGCCATTGCGCGCGAGACGCTGGTGGCCGCCCGCGAGAAACGCGATGGCTATTGGGAGAGTATTCGCGCCCGCTGGCTCGAATACGCCTCGTCGGAGGCTACGATAGCCGACAACGAGATGCTCGCCGACGGCTTCGGTGTGGCCATCAACGAGGCGGACGAGCTGGCAGATCGCCGTTTCGACAATGCCGAGGCCGCCGCTGCGCTGATCAGGATCGAACGGGACATCGAGCGCGTGCAAAGGACGATCACCCGAAGCGATCGGCGCCGGCAAGAGCTGACTGCCGAGCACGAGCGCCGGCAAGCTGAATGGTTGGCCAGCTGGCAAGCTGCCGGCGTCACGCCGGCTTCACCGACCGTGATGCTGGAATGGTTGGAGCAGCGTGCCCGGTTGTTGGAGCTCCGCGGCGAATTGGACGACCTGGACCGCCAGACCGATTCGCTGCGCGCTCAAATACATGCATATCAAACACGGCTTGCGGCGGAGCTCAAGGCACTCAATGCGTCGGCTGCGCCGGCGGAGTCCGCCTCGTTTGCGGCGCTGCTGGAGCATGCCGACGAGATACTCCAACGGGTTAGAGAGGAGCACGCGCAGCGGCGCCAGCTGAGCGTTCAGCGGCAAAATGCCAGCAAGCGCCTGGCGGCTGCCGCGGAGCAGGCAAGACGCGCCGAGCAGGCCTATAAGCGCTGGTGTGAGGAATTCTCCACCGCACTTGCGGCGTGCGATCTTGATCGCGGCCTCGGATTGGGGGCCGCCAGGGGCGCGCTGCAAACGCTGCAGGAGCTGGCCGGCCAGGCCGACGCCGTGGAGCGGCTGACCGCAGAGGTTGCTCGAGCCTCCGAGCAGGTCGGGACGTTCGGCGAACGTGTCGAGCGCTTATTGCGGGAGCTGGGTGGCGGTACCGGAGACGAAGACCCGCTGAGCGCCGTTCAAAGCTTATCCAAGCGGCTGACTCAGGAGCGAGAGGTGCGGTTCAAGCGCCACAGCGAGACGCAGCGTATCGAGCGAATGGAGGAGGATCTGGAACAGGCGCGAGAAGCGCTGCGGCAATCCGAGGCGCGGATCGCGCGTTTGTGCGAGACGGCCGGGGCCCAGGATGTCGCTGGTCTGAACGAGGCCATCCGACGGGATGCCCGTGCCCGCGCGCTGCGGGAGTCGATCCAGGAGGCCAAGAAAGCGGCGCTTGAGGCCGGCGATGGCAAGCCCCTAGCGGAGTTGCAGGCGGAATCGGCCAATGCCGAAGCCGACCAGCTTGCCGCAGAGGTAAGGAGGCTTGACCAGAGCATCGCTGAGCGCACGCAAGAGCTCAGCGAGCTGAGCGCGGAGCTGCGCAGTGGCGAGTCGGAATTGAAGCGACTCGGCGGCGGCGAGGCTGCGGCGATAGCGGAGAACCAGCGCCAGCAGGCGCTTGCGGACATGGGCGAGGCCGTGTCCGGCTATGCCTGGAAGCGTGGCGCGGCGATCCTGCTGCGCTGGTCGCTCGACCGCTACCGTCGGGAGAAACAAGGACCGTTGCTCAGCCGTGCCGGTAAACTGTTTAGGACACTTACGCTCGGGGGCTTTAACCATCTGGAGGTGGATTTCGACGAGCGGGATCGGCTGGAGCTGACCGGCTTGCGCGCCAGCGGCGAACGGGTGCGCGTCGGCGGCATGAGCGACGGTACCGCGGACCAACTCTACTTCGCTCTGCGGGTAGCCGCGATCGAGGAATATCTGGACAAGGCACCCGGACTGCCGTTCGTAGCCGATGATCTGTTCATCAATTTCGATGACGCGCGCGCGGTGGCCGGGCTGGAAATCCTGGCGATGCTGGCATGCCGCACACAGGTGCTGTTTTTTACCCATCACAGGCATCTGGTGGAACTGGCTGAGCGCGCTTTCCGCACACGGCTGCGGGTGGTAGAGCTCTGAGCGGTTTAGCTCCGCGCGGCTTGGCCGCTGCGGTTGGTTGGGTTTTATGAGTCATTTAATTGAAAAGTGTTTTTCATAAGAGTACTTAAACGAGCAATTAACGATCTCCGGACAGACGAGATTCTCCGAGCATTACAAAAAAATTCAATAAAAACAGCTTAGTATAAATTATTTTGGATTTTATATGGATTTTGGCATGAGATATGCATTTATTCAAGCAACGAGGGCGAGACGGCTCTCGGAGCTTGAAGAGCAGACGAGCTTTTGATCAACAATCGAAACCATATCTGTAGGAGAGCAAGACCATGGCGAACATCATGATCCGTGATTTGAATGCGACCGAGACTCTGGACCGGCAGGCGAGCCTGCGTGTGAAGGGCGGTTGGTACGGCGGCCATCTCATGCCGCGCATGCACCATCCACTGAGCTTGGATAAGAAGTTCACCAGTCAGTTCCAGGCCGCCCAGGTCAACAACACGGCGGTCGGCATCAAAGGTCCTGGCGTGTTCAACTTGACCGGTACCATCGTCCAGAACCAGAGCGCCTGAGCTTAGCGGCTCTATAACCCACGCGGCAGGGATCGGGCTGATCCCTGCCGTTTCGTTTAGTTAACCGGCCCTGTTGGGGTTTGACCCCGATCCCAAGCCACCGTTGCCCGCCCTGGCTCGCCTGCCCACCCAGTCGATCCGTTGGGGTGAAATATTGGGCGCAGCCGGTAAAATGAGTGGTGTTAGGAAAGCGGATTCAGCGCTTTCTTGTCACCCGGCGCGGTTAGAAATTAATCGAAGCAAGCAGCTGGAGGCCGGCTCACGGTTGGGTGCCAGGGGCAAGCCGCGCCAGCGGGACAGCATCAGAGGTATGATACAAGAGGCCGCGATCGTTAAGGAAACTCTGAGCAATCACTTGCTCGTCATTCCGGCAAACACCGGAATCCAGTACAATCAAGAGCCTGGGCATCAGCTTCCGCCGGTGTGACGAATAAATCAGATGCTCCTTAGAAAATGATTTGGGGCAAAAGCCCGCTCCAGTATTCAAAAGCAACACGTCTATCAATCAGCAGAGCAGTCGAGGGTTGGAAAATGGATATCTCAGCAACTATCGAAACCAGCAAAGGGAGCATTCACGTTAAGCTGTTTGCGGATGAGGCGCCTGTTACCGTAGCCAATTTCGTCAATCTCGCGCAGAGAAATTTCTATGATGGCCTTTTCTTTCATCGCGTAATCCCTCATTTCATGATTCAAGGGGGTTGCCCCTTGGGCACGGGGACCGGTGGACCAGGGTACAAGTTTGAAGATGAATTCAGCCCGACGCTTTGCCACGACAAGCCCGGTGTGCTCTCCATGGCGAATGCGGGCCCGGGGACCAATGGCAGTCAGTTCTTCATCACCCATACGCCCACTCCGCATCTCGATGGTGCCCATACTGTGTTTGGCGAGGTGGTATCGGCCGGCGATCAAGAGGTCGTGGATAGCATTCAACGCGGTGACACGCTGGTAAGCGTTTCCGTTCAAGGCGATGTCGCCGAGCTGCTCGGCGGTCTGGAGGACCGAGTCAAGGAATGGAACAAAGCTATAGATCGCAACTTTCCTGCCCTGGCCAAGTAATTTGAGGGCACCCAACGCGTTGTGATCAGCCAGGTAATCGCAACGCCCTCCTCGGGGCGGACATTTGTACGCCGCGCAACTGTTTATCGTGCGGATCGTCCCACTGCAGGCGGGTTCGTGTAGAAGTAAAAATCGATCAGCCCGCTTTCACTTCTTGTGGGAATTTCACGCGCCAGGCCTCGAACCCGCCATCCATGCTATATACTTCGGTGAAGTTTTTTTCGACAAAGAATTGGGCCGCGCTCAAGCTAGTGTTGCCGTGATAACAATAAAGAATTAGTGCCTGGTCACGATCTGCAGTCTCGAGAAAGCCGGGCAGGCTTTGCTCGTTTAAATGCGCCGCATTGGGAATATGGCCTTGCTGATAGGAGTATTCGTCACGGATATCGGCAACCAGGCACTCCTGTTCCTGTATCATCGTATGGGCTTGTTCGGGGGAAAGGTGCTTGAATCCTGGCATGACTTGGCTCGTTGGTTGGTAAGGCAGTGATGATGATCAAGAAAATTAACGGCATGGTTTTGTAGGACTAATATAATCAGTGTACCCGCTTTAAGTCAGACGGTCATCCTGGAGCCTTGTCCAATGACGACATAATGAGTCTGAGCGGGGGCGCGGCTTGCGATGGTGCTAGGCAATTGGCGCCATACGAACCGGGCATTGAGAATCACTCGCAGATAAACTAATATTTGTAATATATTTATATGGTCGATCGGCGGTCAGCGGCCGCAAATGCCAAGGAGGGTTGTCGAGTAAGAGCGAGTCGCGTTAGTGGAGAGATAAGTCATGGTTACGGCCATTCAACGTCTCAGGCAGGAGCATCGGGATTTATCCCGGCTGCTTGATGTGCTCGAGCGGCAGCTGGATGCCATCCGTGGGGAGCGAACCCCTGATTATCATCTGATGCGGAATATCCTGCATTACCTCATGGAGTACCCTAACCACTATCACCATCCCTACGAAGATTTGGTTTATGATCGGCTCGCCGAACGGGTGCCGAGCATGGCCAACGTGGTCGAATATTTCCTTGCAGAGCACGATCGGCTCGCCACACTCGGGTGGCAAAGTCTGACCCTTGTCGAACGGGTGTTGAATGGAGAGCTCGTCGCGCGTGCGGAAGTGCACGCCTCCGGGAGTGCCTTCGCGCGCGAATACCGCGCTCATATGCAGCGCGAGAACGAAGAGATCCTCACTGCGGCCGAGGCGTCTCTAACGGCGACGGACTGGCTCCAAATCGACGCAATGTTCGAGCGGCGGCCGGATCCGCTGTTTGGACCCGAGGTCGCAGCGGAGTATCAGGCGTTGCGTGAGTGCATTACGATCGAGACCGCTCAGCGCGAGTTCGACCGAGCGGGTAAAGCGTATTGCAGTGCCTGTGCAACGGATTGATACCATGCCGCGCGGGCGGTATTCCCTCGGCCGCCAACGGCTCCAGGCGGTGCGTTTGATTGTCGACGCCGCCGTTTGGTAATCAAACGTCGGCGTGTGTCACACCGGGGAAAGCAGTGAAGGAGGAAAACACATGGGATTCGCGCTGTCGAACATGCAACTGACGAGCACCGCGTTCACGCACCACGGTAAGATACCCACACGCTATACCGGCGAGGGGATCGACGTCTCACCGCCGCTGGCCTGGATCGGTGCGCCCGAGGGGACGCAATCGTTCGGCGTGATTTGCCATGATCCCGATGCGCCTTTGGTGAAAATGGGGACGTACGGCTTCGTACATTGGGTGCTCTACAATCTTCCCGGTGCGACGACGGGTTTGGAAGAGGGCAGCGGCGAGGGCACGCTGGGGGTTAGCGATTTCGGCAAAACGGCCTATGGTGGACCGATGCCGCCCGAAGGCCATGGCACCCATCATTACTTCTTCTGGGTGCTCGCTTTGGATCAGGCATTAGACCTGGCACCGGGGCTTACTCTGGGGCAGTTTCTCGAACAGGCTGAACCGCACGTGCTGGGCATGAACCGGCTGGTTGGAACATACCGGCGCGGCTGAATCCTTCGCTCGATTTCACTGCTCCGTCGCAGGCCGCTCGACGGTGCGCGATGACTCCGGCCATCGAGGCTGGGCGGCGTGACGGCGCGATACCATCACTCACCAGCCCCAAACTGTCTCTTGCCGCCGGCAGGCATCGGCGAAACTAGATGCTAGAGGGAGAGCCCCAGAGAGCCCCCAGCTTGTACGCGGCCGCTCTACCAGGGCAGGATACTGCCATCCGAATGCCAGAAGGTACCGGTGTTGCCCAGGCTCAGCTCATCCAGCCGCTGAACCAGTCGCTCGGCTGCCTCTTGCGGTTCGATATGCCCGCTATGCTGCGTCATATCGGTACGTACGTAGCCGGGGTGCAGAATGGCCACGGCAATACCCCGGGGTTTCAAATCGATCGCCAGGGATTTGCCAGCGGCATTGAGGCCAGCCTTGCTGATCCGGTAGCCGTATCTCCCGCCGGAAGTGTTGTCCTCGATCGAGCCCATACGCGAGGTGACCAACCCAATTTTGCCATTGGCTGCCATTCGGTCCAGCAGGGCAAAGGTTACTTGCAATGGGCCCAGGGTGTTGATTTCGAACTGCTTGCGAATCGGCGCGAAGTCCATGGCGCCTGGGGTTTCACTGAGCATGATGCCGGCGTTGTTACAGAGGATGTCGATGCGGGTCGCCTCAAGCGTCGCGCGAAGTCGCTGGACGTCTTCGGTCCGGCTGACATCGATCCCTTCGATTATCCGCACGCCGAGTTCCTGGAGCCCTTCGGAAGGCTGACGGCATACGGCAATGACTTCATCGCCGCGGGTTTTCCAGGTGCGGGCCAACGCCAGCCCGATACCGCGATTCGCGCCAGTGATTACCACGGTCTGGCTCATAAAGGTCTCCTGCCTGACAGGTTGAATGATCGAGCGGTTTGCATCCGGTGCGTCGGGATCCACGCAAAATATGACCGATTAAATGCAGAGTCGTTCTTCGTTCTGGTGGAGATTCGTCCTGCCCATACCGATCTGGACTGCGAAAGTCGCCCTGACACGGCTCGAACTGATACCCAGCTCGGCCTGCTCGGCGCCATAGGATGTTCGCAGGCCGATGCTCCAAGCCACATGAAATATATATGATAGCCTACGTTTTTTTATACGAAAGACTGCGTCGTACCCAAGCTTGCCGCGAGCTGGCGTAATCCGTTTACGATCGGGCCTGTCGCGCGGCCGGCCTTGGTGGTAATCGATGTCTTACAATTCGGTGCCGGCGTGTCCGTTGGAGGCCGCACCGATGAGAGGATGGCCAAGTTGCCTGGCGAAATAACCAGCACGGGAAAATCGGATCATTGGCCTTTCTTTGGGGTTGTGAAAAGAATAAGGGAGATTAGGATGGCGAGAAAGAACGTCGTCGGAATAGGGGGTGGCATATAGCCAGGGAATGAGAACCAAGATGCATCGGATACTCGCAGCACTGCCCCGCCGCACGAAACAATTCATTATGGTGGGGTCGGACATAGCCATGCTGCCGCTTGCGGTATGGTCTGCATTTGCTCTACGCTTTGGTACCGTCGCTCCGCCCTACCTGGACCGTTTTTGGTGGCTGTTCATAGCCACGCCGCTGTTGACCATCCCGATTTTACATGCGCTTGGCCTGTACCGGGCAGTGGTGCGCTACATGAGCACTCAAGCGGTTTTTGCGGTGGTAACCGGGGTGGGGTTATCGGCGCTGCTGATCATCGCAATGAGCCTGATGCTGGACATGCGTGACCTGCCCCGGTCGGTGGTCCTGCTGTATGCGTTGTTTGCTTTGCTCTATATCGGTGGCACTCGGTTTCTCATCCGCGCCTCACTGCAAAGTCTTATCCGGCGGCGCACCAACAAGGAGCCGGTCGTTATCTATGGGGCCGGGGCAGCGGGTCTGCAAAGCGCGGCCGCACTGCTCAATGGTAACGAATACGAGCCGGTGGCCTTCGTGGACGACAACCCGGCTCTGCAGGGCATGGTGATGCACGGCATCAAGGTGCACTCACCCGAGCTTCTGCCGAAGCTGACCACGGCGCTTGAGGTTTCCTACGTGCTGTTGGCTATGCCTTCGTTGTCGCGGGTGCGGCGTAATGCCATTTTGGCCCGATTGGAACCGTTGCCGGCCCGAGTGAAGACCCTGCCTGGCCTGGCGGATCTGGTCTCCGGGACGGCGCGAGTCGACGAGTTCCGAGAAGTCGACATCGAAGATTTGCTGGGACGCGATCCCGTGATCCCACAGCAGCGACTGCTAGGGCAATGCATCCACGGCAAGGTGGTCATGGTCACTGGAGCGGGGGGAGCGAGCGGCAGTGAGCTGTGTCGGCAGATTCTGCGCCTCGCTCCGCGGGCACTGATCTTATACGAGCTCGCCGAACCCGCCTTGTATCGCATTGAGCGAGAGTTGCAGCGCATCGTGCAAGCCGAAGGCATAGCCGTGGAAGTGGTTCCTCTGCTGGGCTCCGTTACGGAGCGCGCGATGCTGCAGCGGGTAATGTCCAGCTGGAGTGTACACACGGTCTACCATGCTGCGGCCTATAAGCACGTGCCTATCGTCGAGCACAATTACATCAGCGGAGTGCGCAACAACGTTTTCGGTACCTGGTATGCCGCCGAGGCGGCGCTAGCGGCCGGCGTCGAGCACTTCGTATTGATTTCAACGGACAAGGCCGTACGGCCGGCCAATGTCATGGGGGC
Organism: Nitrococcus mobilis; assembly: GCA_024102725.1. Classification (GTDB taxonomy): domain Bacteria; phylum Pseudomonadota; class Gammaproteobacteria; order Nitrococcales; family Nitrococcaceae; genus Nitrococcus; species Nitrococcus mobilis_A. Next base: position 9,886 of record JAGFJL010000106.1, on the reverse strand, counting down.
GAGCAAGCGTCTGGCGGAGCTGATACTGCAGGGTCTGCACGATCGAGGTAATCGGGAAGGTGGGTCGGTGACCCGATTTTGCATGGTTCGATTCGGCAATGTGCTGGGTTCCTCAGGCTCGGTGGTACCGCTGTTTCGCGAGCAGATCCAAAGCGGCGGCCCGGTTACCGTCACCGATGCGGAAGTCACCCGGTATTTTATGACCATCCCCGAGGCGACTGCACTCGTTATCCAGGCGGGTGCCATGGGTCAGGGCGGAGAGGTTTTCGTGCTGGATATGGGTGATGCGGTGAAAATCGTAGATTTGGCCCGCCGCATGATCCATCTGGCGGGCTATGAGGTGTGCGACGACGAGAACCCTGAGGGTGACATCGCCATCACGTTCACCGGTCTGCGTCCGGGCGAGAAGCTCTATGAGGAGCTTTTGATCGGCGATGCGGACGCGCCTACGCAGCATCCGATGATTCGGCAGGCCCAGGAGGCTTTTCAGCCTTGGCCCCAGCTGCGGCCTTATCTGGATCAGCTGTTGCGAGCTTGCGATCGGTTCAACTGCGAGGCGGTACGCAAGCTGCTCTTGGAGGCGGTAAGCGGGTTCCATCCGACGCAGGGCATTCATGATCTGATCTGGCAGCGTGAGCCCCGGCCGGCGGTGGCAATCGTTCGGCATATCGAAGAAGGGCGGGCCGTCGCCGCCCCCGGTGCGCAGGTGCTCGAACCCTAGTCTGTCGCGTTTAAGTATTCAATCGGCTGGCAGGCGCATCGGCCGCTTGGCCAACGCATAGGAGAAGGCAACACCGGCGAGGATTAGCCAGAAGAAACGGAAATCGATGTGAATCCAACGGAAATTCATGAGCGAGGCGAGGAATGTCAGGCCGGCCGCCCCCAGAAGGAATAAGAACATCCGGTGCGATATCGCGTGACGACGATAAGTTTGCCACACCCTCCGGCCAAGATGCACGGCTCCAGCAAGATAGATAAGCCCTCCGATCAGGCCCAGGCGCACGAGCAGTACCAGAAAGCTGTTGTGCAGATCTGGTTGCTTGGCAAGCGCAGAGAAGCCGTCTGCGGTGGCAAATTCGCGGGTTACGGCCGTGCCGGGTCCCCAGCCTAAAAGCGGTCGCTCAAGAAGCTTTTGGAAACCATAGTGATCGAGAGAGAGCCGGACACCGATCGACGCAAGGGGCATATCAGCCCAGCCCGCCAGAGCGATTTTTTTAAAAACGCGGAAACGCCTCACGATCAGTTCATCATTGATAAAAAGGAATCCCAGCAGGCAGACCGCAATAATGCTTACGCCGATAATTATTTTGAAAACTTGGCCTTGCGACAGAGTCTTGATTGCACCTCGGTAGTTGTAGCCGGCAAAGGCCGCTAACGAGAGCCCAACGAGAAGTAGCGCCAACCAGGTCGTGCGTGACTGGGCAATGGCGATTATCTGGAGTAACCAGAGCATTATTGCGACCCAGCCGACAAAGGCGAGGCTCGAGGTGAGGCGGCTTTTTTGATCGAGAGCCCAAGGTCTTGCGAGCAACAGCCAGCCAAGTAGCGCCGTGGCCGTATAAAGTCCAGCCGCTGCGGCCGTGAAACCGATTCCAGACCGCCGAGCTTCAATGAGAATCGCGTGCCATTGTCTCCAATCAAAACCCATCAACAGAGAAATGACCAAGCTTGCGAAGGCCAGGCTCAGAACGATCCCGACGCGCCGATTGTTACCTGCGCACCACCAGGCAATGACAACGAATAGCCAGAGACTGAACCAGCTTAGCGCTGCCCCTGGCTGCGCAGCGGCCAGCTGCGGGTGTTGATCCATAGCCCACAGTGTGCTGCCCAGCAGGTAAATACCGGCGATGATCACCAGCTTGAACATGGGCTCGTGGCGAATACGCGACCACTCGCCGGGGAGCTGCGTGAGCAAAGCGAGCAGACACACGCCCAGGGCGATATTGGCGAGGGCGGTACTCACCCAGGCCGAGGCGGCGAATACGTAGAGCGCGCCGACCCCAATCCGGGTGCTTGCCGACCGCCGCAGGGGAATTGTTGGCCACGCCTTGTCGGCTATGCTGGTGATGGTCTTGCTACCTCTTGCTTCGCGTTGGTCTTGGCTTGCCAAGGTGCATGAGTATGCGCAGCTGAACGATGGCAGACAATAGGCCGGCGTATGTCGAGATAAGCGCGGTTGAGTACGCCGGCTCAAAATCTCATGGGCCGATCGGGGTGATGCGGTGATGAGAGCGGCACAACGGTCCTCGTTCGCGTGGCTTTTGTATGATTTGGCTAATCGGGCCGTTCCACCCTACCGTGTCTACCGTGTCTACCGTGGCATAGGGGCGCTTACTCAACAGGGCGCTCAAGTACAGTATGGCGGACGCCATCTCTGCGCCGATTGGAAGTTTTCAGCCCCCGATGGCAAGGCCCGCTTCATCGCCGCACCCTTAAGCTATGAGGCCCGCTCGATGGGCGCTTCCACGTGGTCAATCGCCAAGGCAAGCAGTTCAACGCCACCCTGCATGAGGAAGTGGATCCCATCAACGCTAAACCGCGGGATGCCATACTCATTCATTAGCCAACCCGGTCTCGCCCGGCGCCATGGCGCGGCGCTGGTTAGCTTCTTGCGCAAGGAGCGTTTTAATGTTTACACCGGGGAGGAGCGCATCGAGCAGGGGGTTGACGGGAAACGGGTGATCGGGTGAGCCGATTGGCAGGAACCCACGGGTTGGCTCTGCGCCGGCTTATTCGCGCCCGTATGGTTTTATGCTCCGCTGTCCAGAGGATGGAGGCACCATGAAGATTCTAGTCACGGGGGGCGCCGGCTACATCGGCTCACATGTCGTTCGCCAGCTTATCGCCGCCGACCACGAAGTCATCGTCTATGACAACTTATCCACCGGGCACCGTTGGGCGGTAGCGGATGCGCCGTTGGTCGAAGGGGACCTGGCGGAGCGCGAGAAGTTATCACAGCTCATGGAGCACAGCCGTTTCGAGGCGCTGATCCATTTTGCCGCCAGCACGGTGGTTCCCGAATCGCTTGCCATACCGCTCGCCTACTATGCGAACAACACGCGCAATACGCTCGGCTTGCTCGAGCTCATCGATCGCTACCGCCTACCTTGGTATGTCTTCTCCTCTACGGCGGCGGTTTACGGTCTGCCGGCTGGCCCGGTGGTGACGGAGGAGGCGCCGTTGGCGCCGATCAACCCCTACGGTGCCTCCAAGATGATGAGCGAGCGCATCTGTCAGGATCTGGCGGCTGCTTCGGAACTGCGTTACGTGATTCTGCGCTACTTCAATGTCGCCGGCGCCGAGCCCGAGGCTCGGATCGGTCAAGCCACCCCGCAGGCGACTCACCTCATCAAGGTCGCCTGTGAAGCGGTGGTCGGTGCCCGCTCGGGACTGAAGCTGTATGGAACCGATTATCCGACCGCCGATGGGACCTGTATCCGCGACTACATCCATGTTGAAGATCTCGCGCGTGCCCACGTGATGGCGCTGGAGTATCTGGCAGCGGGCGGCGCGAGCGAGGTTCTCAATTGCGGCTACGGGCATGGCTACAGTGTGCGCGAGGTGTTGGATCGGGTGCAGGCGGTTGCGGGCGTGCCCTTTCCGGTCGAGGAGGTCGGCCGGCGGCCCGGCGACCCGCCTGCCTTGGTCGCCGACAATACCCGCATCCGCCGAGTGCTCGGCTGGCAACCGGTGTATGATGATCTGGAGCGGATCGTCGCCCATGCGGTGGCCTGGGAGCGGGCTTATCAAGCAATGCGGCAAGGCGGTTGATTCGGCGCAATCGGCCATCTAGCCATTTGACTCGTTGCGAACCGCTGAGCAGGGCGGCGCTTGGTGAGAGGGCCGGCTTGCCCGAGCCGAAGGGGCACGGCATTATGCGCGGGCGCGCCGCCGGTCGATTCGAAGATGAGAGAGTGAACAGCGCCTTGCACGGAGACTATGATGTGGTGGTCGCGACGCCTTTTGGCGCGATCGCCGTGCGTTGCGAGGCGGCGGCAATCACTGAGCTCGATTTGTTGAGCCGACCGGTTGCGCCGACGCGGGCCATGAACGGTTTTGCCGCGCAGGTAACGGCAGAACTCCAGGCTTACCTCAGAGACGGCCGTCATCGTCTAGCGTTGCCGGTACGCGCGAATGGCACGGCGTTCCAGAACCGAGTATGGGAGCGCTTGCGGCGGATCCCGGCGGGCGGCGCCTGTACATACGGCACATTGGCCCAGGAGCTGCGCACCTCGGCGCGCGCGATTGGCGGGGCCTGCCGCGCCAATCCGGTGCCGTTGGTCGTTCCCTGCCATCGGGTCATCGCCGCCGGCGGAATCGGTGGCTTCGCCGGCTTTGTCGAGGGCCATATGCTCGCGATCAAAAGCTGGTTGCTCGAGCACGAACGGAACTCGCTTGCTGTTAGCAGGCCTTAAAGAGCCGCTGCGCTTGAATTATTACATGCGCGCGCCCATTTCCATCGGACTTAGAATTCGGCTATCACGGGTTTAGGGGTTGATCAGACATGACTGTACAGGCAGAGAAGGAAACACTCGAGTTTCAAGCCGAGGTTCAGCAGCTGCTGAAGCTCATGATCCAATCAGTGTACAGCAACCGCGAGGCTTTTCTGCGCGAGCTGATTTCCAATGCCTCGGACGCCACCGACCGGCTGCGCTTTGACGCGCTGCGTGACGAGTCGCTGCTCGAGGACGATCCGGAGCTCAAGATTCGGGTCGATTTCGACCTCACCGAGCGCACCATCACGGTAAGCGATAACGGCATCGGTATGAGCCGTGACGATGTGGTGAGCAATCTCGGTACAATCGCCCGTTCGGGGACACGCGCCTTCATCGACTCGCTCACCGGAGACGAGGCACAGGACGCCCGGCTCATCGGCCAGTTCGGGGTCGGCTTCTACTCGGCATTTATCGTCGCCGACCGAGTCACCGTGCACACGCGCAAGGCCGGCGAGGATCCCGATTACGGGGTGCGCTGGGAGTCCTCCGGCGAGGGTGCCTACTCCGTGGAATACGAGCACCGCACCCAGCGCGGTACCACGGTGGTGCTGCACCTGCGCATGGATGCCGAAGAGTATTTGGATGGGAAACGGTTGCGGGAGATCATTCGACGCTACTCCGACCACATCTCGCTCCCGATCGTTATGCCGGCGTTGCCGACGGACAAAGCCAAGGACGAAGCCAAAGAGGGCGCGGCCACCGAGCCAAACGAGCAGCCGACCGAGGAAACAGTCAATCGCGCCTCTGCACTTTGGATGCGCCCCAAGATCGAGATTTCCGACCCGGAGTACATCGAGTTCTACAAGCACGTGGCTCATGACTACGAAGAGCCGCAGAACTGGGTCCATTACAAAGTCGAGGGGGCGCACCCCTACACGGCCTTGCTCTATATTCCGAGCCTGCGCCCGCTCGATTTGTATGCGCGGGAGCAGACCCGGGGGGTGAAGCTCTACGTGCGCCGGGTGTTCGTGATGGAGGACACCAAACACCTGATGCCGCGCTATTTGCGCTTCGTGCGGGGCATCGTGGATACCGATGATCTACCGTTGAACGTCTCCCGCGAGCTGCTCCAGCACAATCGCCTGATCGATACCATCCGTGCCGGCTCGATCCGGCGGATTCTGGAGTTGCTGGAGAAGATGGCGAAAAGGGAGCCCAAAAATTACCAAGAGTTTTGGACCCGCTTTGGTACCGTGCTCAAGGAAGGCGTGGTGGAGGACACCAGCAACCGAGAACGCATCGCCGGTTTGTTGCGTTTTTGTTCGACGCATGAGACCAGTGAGCAAGCCAATGTTTCGCTGGACGATTACATCAAGCGCATGAAACCCGAGCAGAAGGCGATCTACTACGTGACGGCGGAGACTTTGGGCGGCGCGCGCCGGAGTCCGCATCTCGAGGTTTTCAACAAGAAGGGGCTGGAGGTTTTGCTGCTCCACGAGCCGGTGGACGAATGGTTGGTGGCCTATTTGCTCGAGTACAAGGGTAAACCCTTGCATTCAGTCGCCAAAGGTGAGCTCGATCTGGGTGGGTTGGAAGATGCCGAAAGCAAGGCAGCCTTACAGCAGGCTCAAGAGGAGTATAAGAAACTGGTGGGGCGGTTGCGCGAGACGCTCGATGAGCGCGTCTCTGATGTGCGGGTGAGCCATCGGTTGACCGATTCGCCGGCGTGCTTGGTGGTGGGCGAGCACGAACTCGGCGCGGGCGTGATGCGCATGCTACGCTCTGCCGGTCAGCCGCTGCCGGCCGGTAAGCCAGCCTTGGAGATCAATCCGGAGCATGAAATCGTTCGCCGGCTCAAGGAGGGGCAGGACGATGGACGCTTCGAGGATTGGGCGCAATTGCTCTTCGAGCAAGCCGTGTTGAACGAAGGCGGGCAGCTGGAAGACCCGGCCGCATTTGTTCAGCGTTTGAATGGGCTGCTCAGTACGCGTTACGCTTGCGACTAACGGATGGTCGCGTTATAAAATTTGGATGCGCTCTGTTCAGGTAAGTAGGAACAAGGCCTGTGGGGCGCATCAATCCATCCCGAATCGGCCAAGGGAAGCGCATGGCCCCGCAAATAATTCCTGAATCCCACCCGGCCACTTTCGACCTGAAAGGTCGGATGGTGACCCTAACGGTGCTGCGCCTGAGCAGTACCGATATCGAAACCCTCCTCAGGCAGCTGGATGAGCGGATGGCGGCCGCGCCCGATCTGCTGCGCGCGTTACCGCTCGTCCTGGATCCACAACCGGTTGCTGCGGAATTGTCGGCCTCACGCTTGGCGGCGTTGCTCGTGGAGCTGCGCCGCAGGGCGCTGGTGCCCATTGCGCTCAGAGGTGAGGGGGAGGATCTCGAACGCCTGGCCACCGAGACCGGCTTGGGGATCCTGCGTCAGCTTGCGGACAGCCCAGAGCCGCAACGTCACGATGGGTCGGCTTCGCCTGCAGAGGTGAGTTCGGTGCCGGGGCGTATCGTGCGCCAACCGGTGCGCTCCGGCCAACAGATCTATGCCCGCGGCGGCGATCTGATCGTCCTCTCATCGGTGAGTCCGGGCGCGGAGCTGCTTGCCGATGGCAACATCCATGTTTATGGTGCATTACGGGGGCGTGCTTTGGCAGGTGTTCAGGGCAATACCGAGGCGCGAATTTTCTGTCAAAGCTTGAACGCGGAGTTGATCGCCATTGCCGGACACTATCAGGTGAGCGAGCAGATCGGCGAGGCTGATCGGGGCCGTCAGGTGCAAATTTTTCTGCAAGGCGATTCGCTGTATGTTGCGCCGCTTGGCTATCAAGGGTAGCCGAAGGGGGATTTTCGGAGCGGGAGCAACGCGGCGAAATCCCGCTGGAGCGTCGATCGTATAAGCAAAGGGCTGGTATAGCCACCGAATCTTCGGGGGGAGGGAAACAACGTGACGAGAATCATCGTCGTAACTTCCGGCAAGGGTGGTGTAGGGAAAACCACCACCAGCGCCGCCTTTGCGGCCGGGCTGGCGAGTGCCGGTAGACGAACTGCTGTGATCGATTTCGATGTGGGACTGCGCAGCCTGGATCTGATCATGGGCTGCGAGCGCCGAGTGGTCTACGATTTTATAAACGTCATCAATGGGGAGGCGAGCCTCAAGCAGGCCCTGATCAAAGATAAGCGTATTCCCGGGCTTTTTATTCTGCCGGCTTCGCAAACTCGCGATAAGGATGCGCTTACTACGGAAGGGGTCGAGCGGGTGCTGGACGAGCTCAGCGAAGAGTTCGACTATATCATCTGTGACTCGCCGGCCGGTATTGAGCGTGGTGCCTATCTGGCTATGTATTTTGCCGACGAGGCCATTGTGGTGACTAATCCGGAGGTCTCCTCGGTGCGGGACTCCGACCGGGTCCTTGGGTTGCTGGCCAGCAAGACCCGCCGTGCCGAGCGTGGCGAGCCGTCGGTACGAGAGCGTTTGCTGGTGACCCGCTATGCACCATCCCGAGTGGGCAAGGGCGAAATGCTCAGCGTCGAGGATGTCCAGGAGATCCTGGCCATCGAACTGCTGGGCGTCATACCGGAGTCCACGGCGGTGCTCAATGCCTCCAATTCCGGTATGCCGGTGATACTGGAAGCGCGATCCGATGCCGGTCAGGCATACCAAGATGCGGTGGCGCGTTTCCTTGGTGAGGAGCGTGAGCATCGGTTTTTGACCGAGAAGAAGGGTCTGTTCGGACGGCTCTTTGGGGGCTCCAGCGCATGAGTTTTTTGAGTTATTTCCGCTCCCAGCGCAAAAAAAGTGCGTCGCTCGCCAAGGAGCGGCTGCAGATTATCGTTGCCCGCGAACGCCTGCAGTGTGCCGGAGGGCCGGATTACTTGCCCATGTTGCAGGATGAGCTACTGGCGGTCGTTCGAAAGTATATTCAGGTCGATCGCAACGCCGTGCGCATGCAGCTGGACCAGGAAGGTGATTGCGAGGTTTTAGAGCTCAACATCACGCTCCCGGACGGTCCAGAGACTTCTGCCCGAGTACGTTGAGCCCCGTCGCCAGGTCAGCAAAGCCGCTGCAATGTGGCTTTTGAGGGCTGCAGCTCGCGGATATCAGCGACGGTCGCTGAGATGGGTGACGTCCACTTGCAATTGCAGTTTCTGACCGGGCTGCAGGAACTGCCCCTCGGGCAGGTCGTTCCAGCGCCGCAGCTCGCCGACGGTCACCTTGAAGCGTTGGGCGATTTGATAAAGCGAATCACCGCGTTGGACCGTATACCGGACCAGCTGGATCGCCTCTGACGGCTGTGTATTGGCGAAAGCAACCGAAATCGGTCGTGTCTTTTGCAGGAGCAGGGTCTGGCCTGGGTGGAGTGCGCTGCCCAGAGCGATTTGGTTCAAATGGCAGAGCTGGTCCACCGTGGTCTGGTGTGCCTGAGCGATTCCCCACAAGCTATCTCCACGCTGGACAGTATAGGTCATTGGCTGATTCGAAGCGCGCTGGCCGTTCGGGTTGAACGCAGCGGCGGCGATGGCGGGGCGTCGGGTCAGCGGTATGACTAGATGGCTGCCGGTGCGGATGCGGCTGCTGCGCAGCCCGTTGATGGTTTGCAGGACGGTGGGCGTCGTATGATAGCGCTGCGCAAGCGCACTGAGCGTATCGCCTCGCGCCACCCGATGGCGCCGCCAATGCACGCGTTCCTCCGACGGGATGGCGGCGAGTCCTTGCTTAAATCGCCTCACTCGGTCCACCGGCAACACCAGACGATGCGGGCCATCTGGCGCGGTCGCCCAACGATTGTAGCCGGGATTGAGTTGGTAGAGATCGGCAACACTAAGGCCGGCGAGCTGCGCGGCCAACGTCAAATCGATCTGAGAGCGGATTTCCACCACGGCAATCGGAAGCTCATCCGGCATCGTCGGTAGCGTCAGGCCATAGGCGAGCGGTGTGGCTATGAGACTGCGCAAGGCGAGCAGCCGCGGGACGTAAGTTTCGGTTTCGAGGGGTAGATCAAGATGCCAAAAGTCCGTGCGTTGGCCTTGGGCGGCGTTGCGTTTGATCGCCCGCAGGACAGTGCCCTCGCCCGCGTTATAAGCGGCGATGGCCAATAGCCAATCGCCGGCGAAGAGCTCATCGAGTCGCTGCAGGTAATCGAGGGCGGCTTGGGTGGCGGCGATCACATCGCGCCGACCGTCATACCACCAGTTCTGTTGTAGGCCGTAGTATTGCGCCGTGGTCGGAATGAACTGCCAAATACCCGCGGCCTGCCCGGCCGAATAAGCGAATGGGCGGAAAGCGCTTTCGACGATTGGCAGCAGCGCGATCTCCGTCGGCATGCCGCGTTGCTCCAGCGCTTGTACTATGTAGGATAGGTAGGGCCGGGCGCGCTCGGCGACGCGGTCCACGTAGTCCTGACGACCGGCGAAATACCCGATTTCTTGGCGTACCAATGGCTGTT
>JAGFJL010000101.1 GCA_024102725.1 Nitrococcus mobilis | reverse complement strand
CAGAGAGCTATGAACAGACGGTATTTCGGGTTCATCGGGCTATTGTCCGGTAGAGCCGTAGCGCGGATCAGCCGGCACTCGTAATGCAGCGGCTGGGGCTCGAATCCCCAGTGCTTCTTGAAATGATAGGAGCCGGCACCGCGTTTGCTGCGACCAAAATCAAATAATCGGTAGCCACGCTCACGGGCGCTTTCCATCAGTTGCCAGTACATGAAATCGTTACCGGCGAGCTCCCGTGCCAAAGAGGTGCCCCCACCATAGAAAGGCAACACCTCATCACGGAAATAGAACGACAACACGCTGGCCACCAACCGCTCACCGTGGCTCACGGTCAACACATCGCAGCTGCGCCCAAACACCTCGCGCAGTAAATCGAAATAGCGGCGGGCAAATACCGGCGTCCCCAGTTGGTGCACACTGTAGGAATAAGCCTGGAAGAAACGGTCGTTGTCGTCGTCGAACCGGCTCTGCAGCCCCGCACGCATGCCCTTGCGAACCATCGCCCGTTGTTTGCGGGGGATGGCGGCCATATTCGCCTGCGAATCAGGCGTGATCCGGCCGCGAAAAGTGACGTAGAGATCCTTGGTGGGCCAGTCCGAATGCATGGGTTTGCAATGCCGGTATTCCAAATGCCCGACACCAAGCCGTTCGGCCAGCACCTGCGCCGCCTTGTCCAAGGCATCAGCCGCCGGCTCGGTACTCGCGGCTATGCCCCCGTAGACCGCGAACGGCAACGAAATGAGAGCGTCACCGAACAGGCGGCTGCGTAGCCGAGCCAACGGCAAGACACCCTCGATCGCATCACCGTTTTCGGCCATCAGAAAATAGGTCGAATGACCGAAAGCCCGCTCGATGACCTCCTTCCAACCCGCCCGGTGAAAGAAGGTAGCCCCCGGACAGACATCGACGAAGGCGTCCCAACGCGCAATGTCCTGCGCGGTCAGCTCCGTGATCCGCACGGTGGTCGACTCCGTACGCTCCACCGCTACAGCAGGCATATTCAACCCCCTAGAAAGATCCGATCAATTCGATCCCATTGGAAGTCCAGCAGCAGACGCTGCAGACGGGATTGCATCCGGTGCAAGTTCACGTAGTGACGAAAGCGCGTCTTCACGCTGATCTTCGATGGGCGCGGCTGTTGCGGATCGATCTCCCATGGATGCAGGTAGAAAATGAACGGCCGCTCGTCGCAGCGGTTGATCCGGCGCAGCGACCAACGGCTGAACGCATACGGCAGCAACCGGAAATAACCACCGCCGGCGGCCGGCCAATTCCGCCCCGCCAGGCGTAAGGTGGCCATCGGCAGCTCGAGGAACTCACGGCCCGGGCGTGGCTTAAACGGCCAGCGCGGCGCCTGTGGCGAGCCGTAGTGATCATGCGCGATCGGATAGAGGCTGGAACTGTAGCGGTGGCCCGTCTCGAGCAGGCAATCCATGGCCCAGGGCGTGCGCTCGTTGATGGAAAAGCTGGGGGCACGGTAGCCGATGACGCGTACACCGGCGCAGTCCTCCAGAATACCTTTGGCGCGGGCAAGATCCCGACGGAAGGATCCGGCGTCGAGCTCGGTCACCCGTTGGTGATCGTAGCCGTGGCTGGCCAGTTCGTGCCCCTCCGCAACCATGCGCCGCACCAATTGCGGGTAGCGCTCGGCAATCCAGCCCAGCGTGAAAAAAGTGACCTGGGCTCTGTGCTCGGCGAAAAGCTCGAGCAGGATATCCATATTGCGTTCGATCCGCGCCGGTCGATCATCCCAGCTCGTCCGTGGCACGGTCCCGGCAAAGGCCGAGACCTGGAAGTAATCCTCGACATCCACGCTCAAGGCATTGCGCAGCCGAGCGCGAGCCGTCGCCTCCCCTGCACCGTGTGCTTCGGAGCGGACCAGGCTGTCCATATCATGCGCTCCTTCGCTGTCGTTTCTCGAGCCAACGCGCCACTTCTATGGCAATACGCTCCGCGGCATGACCGTCCCAAAGCTCGGGCACCCGTCCCGACTTACCGCCGGAGGCCATGATTTGCTCTACATTTGCCAGAATGCGCTCTGGATCCGTGCCGACCACGGTATTCGTACCCTGCTCTACGGTGATCGGACGCTCGGTATTGTCGCGCAGCGTCAGGCAGGGGATACCCAGTGCGGTGGTTTCCTCCTGAAGACCGCCGGAATCGGTTAACACGCACGTGGCCTCGCGCAGCAGCCCCAGCATGACCAGGTAATCGAGCGGTGGCAGGGCGTGCACCCCCGACTGGGCAAACCACCCCTGCTGACCGGCCGCCTCGATCCGGGCTCGCGTGCGCGGGTGGACGGGGAACACCACCGGTAGCCGGGTCGCGACCTCGGCAAGGGTCTGCAGCAACCGGCAAAAGGTTTCCGGGTCGTCCACATTGGACGGGCGATGCAGCGTCACGAGCGCATAACCCGACGGACACTGGCCACCCAAGGTCTGATCCGCCGGGGTCGCTCGAGGGAGGTGGCGCAACACCGAATCGATCATGACGTTGCCGACAAAACGCACGCGCTCCATAGGAACGCCCTCCCGGGCGAGGTTCGCGGCGGCGGCCGCCTCCGTCGTGAATAGCAACTCGGCGAGCTGATCGGTCAGAACCCGGTTGATCTCCTCGGGCATCGTTCGATCGAAGCTGCGCAGCCCGGCTTCCACGTGAAACACCGGCACCCCTTTTTTAGCCGCCACCAGGGCGCACGCCAAGGTGGAGTTGACATCCCCGACGACCAGAACGGCACCCGGGGCGGACTCATCCACCACCGGTTCGAACCGGCGCATGATTTCAGCCGTCTGCACAGCGTGCGAACCCGACCCGACGCCCAATGCAATATCCGGCATCGGCAAATCCAGGGCCTGGAAGTGCTGATCGTTCATAGCCACATCGTAATGTTGCCCGGTATGCACTAACCGAGCCGGCACACGAGGCTGCGTTCGCGCGAAGGCCTCCAGCAAAGGTGCCATTTTCATGTAGTTCGGTCGGGCGCCGATAACGCAGAGCACCTCCGATAAGCTCGCGCGGCCGGTGACCCGCTGATTAATGCCCTGTGACTCCATCGATGCCCTTCATCTTAGCTCGTTCAATACAGCCCCATGCCTGTTGCCGGTCCGTTTCCGGCCGGGGCCCCTTCTCCCTTCGAAAAACGGACGGTGATGGACGCTATGAGGGCATTCTCTTCGTATTCACTGAGCGTCCCACTCCCGATCCGGGCTTGGTGACGGTAACTAAGGCT
>JAGFJL010000081.1 GCA_024102725.1 Nitrococcus mobilis | reverse complement strand
GCCGAGCAGGCGGCTGCCGGCACCGCGCGCCTCGCGCTCACCGCCCTCGATTGAGGCGCTGCCATAGTCATTAGCTGTTATGGAGCTTGGCGAGAGGATTCGAACCCCCGATCGGCTGATTACAAATTCGCGCCCTGCCTCTTTTCGAGCCCTTTCCAGTCCAGAGGTGAGTCTGGACCAGCTCAACACCTACTCCCCGTTCAGGCTCACCTCTGGACTGGAAAGGGCTCCTATGGAAAACTCCGCGGGAGTCCAAGGCGGTGCTGGAAGACGGCGTTTGCCGGCGTTGCCAGCCGCCAATCGCATTGGTAACGCGCGAAGCGCCAAGGTCACCGAAAGCAGCAGCCTGTTTGCGAGCCAGGACCGGGGAGCAAGGACGAGCAACACCTCATGGGGCGGTTGCCAGATACGACAGGGCAGGACACGCTGGCACCGGCTGCCCGGGGCACGAAATGTCATGTGGAGCAGTGAGGAAGTTGAGGAATCCCTCTCACGGGAGGGCCTTCGGTCCTGGGCAGCGGTACAGATCCCCAACCGGCTGCGGACAGCTGGACGCGTCGCCGTATGGCTGTTCGTGCTGCTCACGGTCGCGGTCGCCTTCATCCCCTGGACGCAAACCATCAAGGCGAGCGGCCGGCTCTCGGCCTATCCCCCTTTCGATCGTCCGCAGGACATTCACGCCCAGATCACCGGCCGAATCAAGCAATGGCACGTCCTTGAGGGCGAAGAGGTCAATCGGGGCGAATTGATCGTCGAACTCGAAGACGTGGATCCGAAATTCCTGGCGCCCGAGCTCCTGGAGTTGCTGCAGCAATCCAAAGACGCCCTCGCCCAGACCCGGGAGGCGGCGGTAGATCGGGCGGACCAATTGTCGCAACGCATCGCAGCGATGGAAAAGCTATTTCGGGCGGCAGTTCCATCGGCACAGGCCCGTGTCCTGGAAGCAGAGAACAAAATCCGTGCCGCCGACCAACAGATCGTCTCCTCCCGCATTGCCTACCAGACGGCTCAGTTGAACGTCGAGCGTCATCGCCGGCTCGCCGAGCACGGCCTCGTGTCCCAGCGGGAGCTCGAGGTTGCGGAACAGACTTTGATCGCGACGCGAGCGGATCTCAAGGCGGCCCAGGCCGCTCTGAGCCAGGCGAAGCAGGCCAAACGTGCCCTCACCTTCGGGCGCGACCAAGTCGACGCCGACATGGCGCAGCGTCTACTGGACACGAAGGCCACCCGTGCCGCTGCCCTGGCCGAAGCCGCACGCGCGGCCGACGATCTGGCTGCCATGGAATTGAGGCTCTCTAATGCGGTGCAGCGCCGACGCGCCGCGCGGGTGACAGCTCCCATCGCCGGGACGGTCGTGCGCATGGCCCGGGTGGGAGCTGGGGAGGTGGTCAACGCCGGGGACAGGCTGGTTCGGGTTAGCCCGCTGAGCCAGGACCGGGCCGTGGAGCTCTGGGCGAGGGGGGTGGACGCTCCCCTCCTCCGGCAGGGGAGGAAGGTGCGCCTGCTGTTCGAGGGAATGCCCGCCATTCCACTTCCGGGCTGGCCTGAGCTCATGGCCGGAACCTTCGGCGGCGAGATCAAGGTCGTGGATCAGTTGGACGATGGCCAGGGAAATTTCCGCTTTTGGGTGATTCCTGACCCAGACGACCGGCCGTGGCCGGATCAGCGCCACGTGCGCCAAGGGAGCCAGGTCATCGGGTGGGTCGTACTCAATCGTGTCCCGCTATGGTACGAGCTGTGGCGACGGTTCAACCTGTTTCCTCCCGACTACGAACCCAAGTTGCTCAAGACGGTCCTGCCCAAGGCGGGTCGAGGGGGGAAGTAGCCACCGGAAGGGAGACAATGGATGAGTAGATGCTCAAGGGTTGCGTGCGTGTTCATTATCTCCTTGGCGGCTACGGGCCGGGTCCTGGGGGCTGTTCCTTCGTTCAAGGCTGGATCTGCGGAGGCGTTCCCGGACAGGCCAGTGACGGCGAAGCCGCTCACTCTGGGTGAAGTGTTCACCCGAATCGACCATTCGCATCCGCTCCTGCAGGGCGCCGGTGCCGAAAGGCTCATCGCCAAGGGCAGACTCCTGCGCGCCCTGGGCGCTTTCGAGCCAGCGGTGGTCAACGACGTCGAGGTAGAGCGCTTCCTATCGTCCACCGGCTCGAATACCCGTACCGCGGGCTTCAACGATACTTTCGTGGACATGCGTCATCCCTCCGGTATCCGAGGGATCGCCGGCATTCGCCAATCGATTGGAGAGGCAACGATCCCGGATCTCGGTTTCAATGACGACCGGCAGCAAGTTCTGCTCGGCGCATTCATCCCCCTGCTCAGAGGATTTTTGATGAATCCGGAAAAAGCGGAATTGAAGCGCTCCCAGTTGGCGAAACCACGCGCCGAGGTGCAGATCGCCCAGACGCGGCAAGACCTCTTCTTCGGAGCGGCCAACCAATATTGGGATTGGGTGGCTGCCTGGAAGGTAGTTCGGATCCAGCAGCGGATGCTGGCGGTCGCAAAGGACCGGCTGGCCCAGATCCGCCGGCGGGCCAAGGCCGGCGCCGCCGCACCGATGGATGTCACAGAGGCGGAGCAGGGAGTGCAGCGCCGCACAGAGAGCCTAATTGCAGCGCAGCGCAAGGGCGAGCAGGAAGCCTTCAAGCTCTCGCTATTCCTCTGGGAGGCAGATCAGCCGGCCGTACCGGCGGCGGAACGTGTCCCTGCGTTTCCCGAGGTCGCGCCGCCTCCGTCTCGGGCCGCCGCGACCTCCGAGAAGCAAAACGCCAGGACGGATCGCCCGGAAGTGCGGGCGGTCATGATAGAAGCCGAGCTGAATGACATTGATCTGAAGTTGGCAAGGAACAATTTGCTGCCGAAGCTCGACTTCGAAGCGGCCCCGGCCAGGAGCCCGGAAAAGTTCGTCCTGGGTTTGGGATATCGGTTCGGCGTGACATTGAGGCTCCCTTTATTGCAACGCCAGGCCCGCGGTGAGCTCACGGAGGCCAACGCCAAAGCGCAACGCTACGCGCTGATGCTGAAGTTTCGCGAGGAGCAGGTGGCCACGGACGTGGACAACGCGCTCTCCGCCTTGGCGAGAGCAAAGGAGCGAATCCAGGCCGCCAGCCGATCCCTGCGGCTCGCGCGAACCCTGCTCAAAGGCGAGCAGAAGCGATTCGAGCTGGGCGCGACAAACGTTCTGTTCGTCAACTTGCGTGAGCGTAATGCGGTCGATGCTGAAACCCGGTTGATCCAGGCGCGGGCGGATTACGAAAAAGCCTGGGCGTTCTACCGCTGGGCATCCGGCACTTGGGCGGTCGGCACGAGCGACGTCGCCCAGGGCTCCTTCTGATTTACATTTTTCGTGTAGCGGGACGATAAGCCATGACCGCTCCCGATCTTGAGGGACAGCACTCGGAGCAACACCAGGCCCTGTGGCGGCCGATCCTTACCCGCTTGCGCTCGATCCTGTCCCAGGAACGGCGCCTCCTCGTCTTCCTATTAGTGTACGCGGTGGCAATCGGTTTGCTCTGGCTCATCATTCCCCTCACCGTCCAGGAGTTGGTGAACACATTCGCGTTCGCCATCCAACCCATCATGGTGGTGACCCTGGTCGCCATCATGGCGGCGATGCTTCTGATCGTCGGAGCGTTTCGGATCCTTCAGTTCTATGCCATCGACATACTCGAACGTCGGCTTTTCGTCAGAGTCGCCCTGGCGCTCGCATCACAGCTTCTGCACTTCAGCCCGGATTCCTGCCGGTCGGAGCACGCCAGCCGCTTTTTCGAAACGGTCCTCATGCAGCGCGCACTGTCCTCGCTGCTGGTGGACTTTACCAATGTGCTGGTCGGCGGCATCATTGGGATGGCGCTTTTGGTTTTCTACCACCCTGCTTTCCTGCTCTTCGACTTCTTTTTGATTGCAGCCGTTTTCGTCATTGCACTCCTTGGCCATGGCGGCCTCCGGGCGACCCTCCAGATGTCGCAAGCGAAGTACGAGGTCTTTCACTGGTTTCAGGAGGTCACGGACAATTTGCTCCATTTCAAGACGACGCGCTGCGCCCCGCTCGTCCTTCGGAAATCCGATACACTGTCGGCGTCCTACGTCGACGCCAGGAAGTCTCGCTTCACGGTTCTGGTCCGACAGTACACGGGATCAGTGCTGCTGCAGGTGATGATTCATGCCGGGCTGCTGGGAATGGCCGGCTGGCTGGTAGCGATCGGCCAGTTGACGGTGGGTCAGCTCGTCGGGGCGGAAGTCATCATCGCGACCCTGCTGGTCAGTCTCGAGTCCGTCGTCAAGCGGACCTACGTCGTGTTCTATTTTTTCACGAGCCTGGTCGAGCTTGACCGGCTCTTCTCGCTTCCCAAAGATCAACGGCCCCTGACGCGGGTGGTATCCCAGCCCGTGTCGTCCAGTCGCGGCTCCAGGGTGACCTGCCGCAATGTCTCCCTGGAACTCGACCGCGCTCCCTTGCTCCAGAAGGCGCACTTCGAGGTCGGCCCCGCCGAGAAATGGGGCATCGTCTGTGAGAGCGAGACAGTGCGTCATATGTTGTCCCGTGCCCTGGCGGGAGTCGAGGCGCCGGCCGCTGGGGTCATTCGATACGATGAGGTCGATCTCCGCGATTTGGACGCCGATACGGTGAACGCTTATCGGGGCCTCGTGCTCAGCTGGCAAATCTCCGTGTTCGAAGGAACGCTGGAAGACAACATCACCATGGGACGAGAAGGTATTCTCGCGGAGGATGTAATGTGGGCCTTGCGCCTCGTGGACCTGTTTGAGGACGTCGAGCGACTGCCCCATGGCCTCGGGACGCCGATCGGCTTGGGCGGCAAAGACCTCACGCCCAGCCAGAAGCTGAGAGTTCTCATCGCCCGGGCCATCGTGACGCGCCCACCCATCGTGATCCTGGACGGCGCACTCTACGAGATCCGCAGCGGCGTCCGCGAGGCGATTCTGCGGCGCCTCTGCTCGCCGGACCAGCCGTGGTCCGTTGTGATTGTCACCACTCACCCCGAGATTAGGGAGTTAGTGCAGCACTGCATCGAAGTGCGCTAGTGGAATCTGGTAGCTCGCCGACAGTCCAGAGAATCAGTGGCTGGTTGGCGCTGGAGTTCAACCAAAACCCCAAAGGCGAACGCTCTTTGCGGGCAGCTGGACTGCTCAGGCTTCTCGCGAGCGCGATTTCCAGGGCTGATGCCTCTGCGCGTTGCAGCGACTCTGCAGAGACACCCTGCAGCGGAAGGCGTAATACGAGTGTGGCTGACGACAGGAAATCCTTTATCGGAGCAGACGCTGTACCGCTGGCGAGATGAGATCCTCAGCGCAGGCAAACAGGCGATCAACGGGCGCGCGCTGCGCAACGAGCAAGCCATCCGGGCGCGCGGGTGGCAGCTGCGCCGGCGCGAACGGTCCGCGCCGATGCCAGGCGGCCACCCTTCCCTCTCGGCCAGTCTCTATTTCTTCTTACCGTCCTTGTCGTTGCCCTTGCCAGGTCCTGTCGTGCTCTCCTCGTTGCCGGTGGCTTGTCGTTGCCGCCGCCGCTCGCGCTGGCCTGCGCCATATTGCCGGCCGATTCCGTCGCGACAGCGGTGACGCCGTGTGTGCTCCCGCCTGCCAGTGGACGTGTATTCCAGGAGCAGGAAACCGAGCGGGTGCCGGTATTTGAACTTACCATCGGCGTAAATGGACACTTGCTCCATGCCGACGTTATCGAGCGCCGATCGGTGAATCGGAGCGACTGCCGCCCGCAACTGCCGACACCGGTGAGGAAAGACTGCCGGCTGCCGAAAAGGCGGTTTATACTGCCTATACTCCTTGGCGCGTCGGAACGCCGATCATGTGATTATTGGAGTGCATAGCGGGTTTACCAGACGGCTTAGCCGTACTGGCCCCGGGCCCGCCCTACCTCGGTAATGTCATAACCAATCCCCACGTAATCGACACTGATCCGGTCACCGGCGATGGGGCGAAAATACTCGTTGGCGAAAGCCACATGCTCTGGATCGTTCCGGTAGGTCTCGATGACGTTCTCATGGGCGAACTGCACCAGCCAACAGAACCGATACTGGGTATTGTCATTGACCGCCCAGCCGGTAAAGACCCGCCGCACGCCGGGAATCTTGGCCAACACTTCCCGGCCCCGGGCCATCATGGCCTCGACCTGTCTGTCATCCACGCCAGAGACATTATAAATGATGGTGTGCTCCACGGGCCGCCAGGGCCGGCCCTCGGCCAGTACCGCATCGGCTTTGCCGGCTGAGCCCCACAGCTCCATGCAGCGCTTGACCTCCTCGGCCATAGCACTGCGGACCCCTTTGACCATACTGGTGTAGCCGCCCTTGGGGTCATTCTCCGCATTGGCCCGGATTCGTGCCCCGGCGGCGTCGTTCAAAGCGGTGTAGTAGTTGATCTTCGCAACTCCATTGGTAATGAGGCGACGGAAACTCTCGTCGCTTAGCCCGGTACCGCCGTGAATCACAAGAGGCAGCTGCAGCGCTTCGTTGATCTTGGCGAGTCGGTCGAAATCCAGATTCGGCTGACTCCGCATCCGGCCGTGGACAGTCCCCACCGAAACCGCCAAGCAATCCACGCCGGTACGGTCCGCGTATTCCCGCGCCTCACCCGGGCTGGTGTAACGCACCTCGCCGGGATGTTTTTCCGCGTCCTCGCCCTCGACACCGGCCACGTAGCCCAGCTCACCTTCCACAGGCACTCCGCAGCCATGGGCCATCTGGACGACCTCGTGGGTCCGGGCAATGTTCTCTTCGAAAGGTTCCTCCGAGGCGTCCACCATTACCCCGCTGCAGCCGAGATTGATGGCGCGGATTGCCGATTCCAGGGAACTGCCATGATCTAGGTGGATCGCCACTGGGATCGACGCCCGCCGTGCCGCTCGCTCGGTGGCCGCCATGGCGATCTCGAAATCGAAATACTCGAAATGGGATTCGGCAAGGCTAAGGATAAGGGGGGAGCGACACCGCTCACCCGCCTGCAGGATTGCATCAAGGAACTCAAGGTTCACCAGGTCGAAGCCCCCGACCGCGTACTGGTTACGATAGGCGTGATTCAGCATATCGCCCATATAAACAAGCGCCATGTCTCCCTCCGTAGCTAGGAATGCTCCCCTACTCTTTTAGCTGAATGGACTTGTAGCGGGCAAGATGAATCCAGCTAAAGCATTTCAAGCCTGGAGCCGGCACCTACCTGACAGGCACAGCCGGCCCGCATGGCCTGTTCCGAGCGCGATCTTCGGTGCTGGGGGCGAGCGTGCACCGATCGCTTGCGCGCATCCCGCGGCCGGTCCCTGAAGCCGTGCGCTACTGTGGTCGGCACTTCTCGCCGGCCGAGCTCTCCGCGACCCGCCGCATCATTGCCGTCCACCCCGACGGCTCGCGCACGGCGCTGTCGTATCCCGTCTGCGAACACCTCGACTGACGCCGCCTCGCGATGCTTCGCATGCATGAGCAACAGGCTGATCACGCTGGCGCCACCGCGATCGGGCAATGGCAATGGCCGGCGCTCTCGTCGGTGCAGGCCGAGCCCGCTACCCCGCTGCACGTCGCCTCACCGCGCGAGCTCGACCCTCTCGAGCTCGAACCGGTCGTTGATCGTCCCCGGCCGCGCATCTGCATAACGAGTACATCGAGCGCTACCACTCTCTCGGCTACCAACCCTTGGCCGGGGAGCCAGCAGCGCTACGGTTACCGGCCCGTGCTGCTCCTGGAGACCTTCGTCGAGCAGGCCGTGCTTCCGCGGCACCGCCTACCAAGCCGCGAACTGGCATCGAGTCGGTGAGACCCAGGGCCGAGGCAAGCTCGACGCCCATCATCGGGCGGCATTGCCCAAAAAAGCCCTCTGAGCCTGCCCCCCTGCGCCGTGAGTTCCGGCGCATCCTCTGCACAGCCAAACCCAGCACCTGAGCACCGCCGCGCCCGGGTTTAATGAGGTGTTACGGGTGGCCTTCGTAAGATTTTGATTTATGGAGCTGGCGAGAGGATTCGAACCCCCGACCGGCTGATTACAAATCAGCTGCTCTACCAACTGAGCTACGCCAGCTTGCTCGTCCTACAGGCTATCTCTGGTACGCAGCGGGCATTCGCCCGTCTACACACCTAGAAAACTTATCATAGCGCAGCGCGCTATTCGGCTGCCAATCCGGCACCAGCTTAAATGAGGTGTTTGACGCGCTTTTGGAAACGATTGGCCTCAGCTCTCAGCTCCCTTCCGCCGCAAGCACGGCGAGCCCTTCCAAGGTCAAGTTGGGCGCGTGTTCATAGGGCCGGGTAAGCCAGGGGAGAAGCAACGCGGCGTCTCCCCCGGTCAACAGCGGCTGAAGCGACAAACCGCTGCGTTCCGTCAACCGATCGACCAAGCCGTCGATCAGCGCCGCGAGGCCCAGCACGGTACCGCTGCGGATGCCGGTGAGGGTGTCCTTTGCCAGTGCCTCTATGCAACCGTCGCCGACCGCAGGGAGTTGGTGGGCACGCTCGGTGAGCGAACGCCGCATTGCCCCAAGACCGGGCACGATGACCCCGCCCAGGTGACGCCCTGCGCCGTCTATGGCATCCAGCGTCACGGCAGTGCCGCAATCGACTATGCAGGCCGGCAACAAGCCCCGGTGGCGGGCAGCCACCATGGCCGCCCAGCGATCGGCACCCAACGCCGCCGGCTGCGGGTAGGCGGTCTGAATACCGCCCCCGGCGCGCGGAGTAATGAGCCACTGCGGATGACAAACCCAGTGCCGTTCGACCCAAGCACCGATTTCGCGGGCGATGCGCGGCGCGGCGACCGAAACGCCAAGCACACCGCCGCTCGGGGCATGGAGCACAGCCCAGCTCGCAAGCAGCTCTCCCGGCACGGCGCCCCCATGGGAGAGCGCAGCGGCGGCGCCGACGAGCCGGCCACCCTCGGCGCAGGCCCACTTGATCCGGCTATTGCCGATATCGAGCAGCAGCTTCATTCGGTGAGTCTCACCTGGATGTCGCCGCTGTAAAACCGCTGCTGACCGGCTGGCGTCTCGAGCAGCAGAGCGCCTTCCCGGTCGATACCGGCCATGCGTCCGGTGACGAACCCGGAGGGCTGGTGAATGGTGATTTCACGGCCGTAGAGCACGTCGCGCCGCGGCCAGCGCTCGGCCAACGTGCCGTCGAGATCAGCGGGGAAAGCATGGCAAGCGCGCACTAACGCATCCACCAGCGCTGCGGCCACCTGATTGCGGCCGGGCCGCCGCGCAGTGTGAACGGTGTCCATGAGAGCGGTGGCGGGCTGATCGAGCTCCGCTTCGAGCGCGGGCGGCAACTGCCAATTGATGCCGACCCCGATGACCAACCGACACGTCCCGGTCGGATCGCCGGCGAGTTCGATGAGCACCCCTCCGAGCTTACGGCCGTCCCGAACCAGATCGTTCGGCCATTTGACACCGATGGCCCCGTAGCCGAGCGCCTCCAGCGTATCGGCAAGCGCCACCCCGACTACGAGGGCCAGAGCACCAGGGCCCGAAGGCAGATCGGCATAGACCCAGCGCAGTGACAGATACAGTCCGCCGCACCAAGGCGATTCCCAGCGCCGGCCGCGCCGGCCGCGACCCCCGCGTTGATGCTCGGCAAAGAGCACCCGCCGGTCGCTACGCGCCTCGCCAAGCAGCGCCGTATTAGTGGAATCGATGCTTGCCACGACATCGAGACGATCCAGCCACGCTTGCACAACCGGGTCCAGATACGCGGCGATGGCCTGCGCCGAGAGCGTCTCGATGGGATAGCGGCTGCGATAGCCGCGCCCGCGGACGGCATCGATCGCGCCGCCCAGTGCCCGCAGGCGTTGCATATTCTTCCAAACCGCCGCTCGGCTCACACCCAAAGTCCGGGCAATGGCTTCGCCGGAGTGAAACCGCCCATCGGCCAGCAACTCGAAGAGCCGCGCCTCTCGTCCCTCGGCCCGGCGCGTCGATACCTGCACGACTGGTTTCCTTATACTTCGGCAAAAAATGCGCTGAGCGCACGGATCATGTAGCCGTGATCGAATGCGCCGGCACTCTCGCGAATACTGTGCATGGACCACATCGGCGCACCGATGTCCACGGTGCGCAGACCAAGGCTGGCGGCGCAGATCGGGCCTATGGTGCTGCCACAGGGGAGGTTCGTGCGGTGGACGTAGCGCTGCCAGGGCACACCGGCCCGCTCGCAGAGCGCTTGAAAAAAAGCGTCGCCCACCGCATCGGTGGCGTAGCGTTGCTTGGCATTGAGCTTGATCACCGGGCCGGCATTTACCCGGGGGGCGTGCGCCTCGTCATAATGGGCCGGAAAATTGGGATGATAGGCATGCGCCATATCCGCGCTGAGCAGCCAACCGCCGACGAGCTCGCGATGTAACGCGGCAGGCTCTACACCGAGCGCCACACGGATAGCCTCCAGCGTATCGGGCAGGAAGCGGCCGGCGGCCCCCTGGTAGCTCTCCGAGCCCACCTCCTCATGATCGAAGCAGGCGATCAGCGACACTCCGGCAGCGGGCTCCACCGCCAGCATGGCTTCCAGGGCTGCGTGGCAGGAAGCCAAATTGTCGAGTCGGGCCGCGGCAACGAACTCCTCGGCCGGACCGAAGAAGCCACCGGGCTGCGTGTCCACCACTGCCAATTCCCAAGACCGCAGGCTCTGCGGCGAGACATCCAGCCAACCGGCGAGCTGCTGCCGAAACCGATCCTCCGTCGGTGCCGGCTCGGTTTCGCTGCACTCGAAGATCAGCGGCAGCTGCTCCTGCGGATCAAAACGCAAGCCTTCCTCGTTGACGTTGCGATTCATGTGGATCGCCAGATTGGGCAGCCGCAGCAATGCGCTCGGGTGCCGATAGAGCCGCTCTTCCAGATCCGTCCCAGTCTGCACCAATACCCGCCCGGCCAGCGTCAGATCGCGGTCGGCAAAGCTCGCGAGGATCGGTCCGCCATAGACTTCCACGCCCAGCATGGCCATACCGCCGCGGATGCTCGCGCCGGCCGGCTTGACCCGCAAACCGGGCGAATCCGTATGCGCCCCGATAATCCGCAGCCCCGCACCCTTCAGCGGGCGCTCGCCGAGACGAAAGGCAATGACCGAAGAGCCGCCGCGAGTGACGTAGTACCCTCGGCCAGGGACCAGATTCCAGGGTTGTGCCTCATCCAGCGCGATGAATCCGGCCGCGCCCAAAACGGCGGTCAGCCGTGCGGCCACATGCCACGGCGAAGGGCTCTCATCGATGAATTCCAGCAAACGCCGCGCGGGCTCGCGTTCCTGCGGTGATTGCATTGCCGCTCCCGAACCTTGCTTCCAAGGCAATTACCGATTCAGCTCATACTAGCATTGATTGCGGCTCGGCCGTGGGTAGCGCTTCGCCCTGGCCTCCATCACAAAAAAGCCCAACCGCGGTTGGGCTTTTTGTCCAGCCTACGCTGAACATCTTACATCTTCGACTGTAAGTAGTTTTCAAGCCCGACGCGTTTAATCAGATCGAGCTGAGTCTCAAGCCAGTCGATGTGATCTTCCTCGCTCTCGAGGATGTCCTCGAACAGTTCACGGCTGATGTAGTCCTGAGTCGTTTCGCAATGCGCGATGGCTTCGCGCAGCAACGGCACCGCATCCCGTTCGAGCTTGAGGTCGAGCTCCAGCATCTCCTTCGGGTTCTCACCGATCAGCAGCTTGCCGAGATCCTGCAGGTTCGGCAGTCCTTCGAGAAACAGAATCCGTTCGATGAGCTTGTCGGCATGCTTCATCTCGTCGATGGATTCGTGGTACTCATGCTCGTTCAATTCATGCAGCCCCCAGTTTTTATACATGCGGGCGTGCAGGAAATACTGATTGATGGCCGTTAACTCGTTGGTCAGGGCTTTGTTCAGATAATCGATAACTTTCTTGTCACCTTGCATGGCCAGACTCTCCTTCTAAAGGGTTGCCTGTACCATAGGCGCTGTAAGCTCTTATTTCAATAGCTAAGTTATTGATTTAACTTGATAAGTATTCTTGTTTCGATACGCAGTGGCATGTACCTGGCGTTACAATCGAGCGGTATGAGCACGGCTTGATTTACCTAGGCAGCATAGGTGGGGGGTACCATAAAAAAGCCCGAGCCACAGGGCTCGGGCCAAGCTCAGCTACTACTCGCAGCAACGGTTGCATCACTCCCATCCCGCCACACCGGCGCTATGAGCACCGATCGTGACTGTAAATCAGGTTAGCTGCGCCCAACCGGGAAAACTGCGAATCCATCCACAATTTTACAAATAAATCCAGCACCACATGCCGAATCATACTAACTGTGACTCATTCCGCAAAACGCCGACCTCGGACTCAGTGATCTTGCCCGTTGCAACGTAGGCGGACAAACTCAACCCTCACCCATGTCGCGACTTGACATTTTCCGTCGGCAACGAAACATTCCAAGCAGAGCCAAGCTTACCCCAATAGGCCTCGGCAATTTTATTCCCGGCGGCTGCACTGTCGCCGGCAACGCAGCTGGCAGAAATCAAGACATGGTAAACCGACCGGCCATTCTCGCCATAGATCAAGGTACGACCAGCTCCCGAGCGATCGTCTTTGACACCGCGGGAGACATCGTGGCCGCCGCGGCACAGGAATTCCCCCAACTCTACCCACAGGCAGGCTGGGTGGAGCAACGCCCGGAGGACATCTACCGCTCCACGGTGGCCGTCTGCCGCGAAGCCCTCGCCCGGGCTGAGGCGGCCGGCGCCGAAGTGCTCACCATGGGTATCACCAACCAGCGTGAGACCACCCTCGTCTGGGATCGGCAGACCGGCCAGCCCGTCTACAACGCCATCGTCTGGCAAGATCGACGCACAGCCGAACATTGTGCCCGTCTAAGCACCCAAGGGCACGAGGCGGATGTCACCGCCCGCACGGGGCTGCTGCTGGACCCCTACTTCTCAGCAACGAAACTCGCCTGGATCCTCGCTCACGTCGAGGGAGCGCGTCACCAGGCCGAAATGGGTCGCCTGGCCTTCGGCACCGTCGATAGCTATCTATTGTGGCGACTCAGCGAGGGGCGCGTGCATGCGACCGACGCCACCAACGCGGCCCGCACCCTGCTGTTCAACATCCATACTCAGCAATGGGACGAGGAGCTGCTCGCGCTATTCCGAGCACCACCGCAACTGTTGCCTGAAGTGCGCGACTGCACAGCCGAGTTCGGCCAAACGGAGCCGGCTCACTTCGGCCGCGCCTTGCCCATTCAGGGCATTGCCGGCGATCAGCATGCCGCCATGGTAGGGCAGACCTGCTTGCGTCCCGGCATGGTCAAAAGCACGTACGGCACGGGCTGCTTTGCGCTGCTCAACACCGGTGCGCGACCGGTACCTTCACACAATCGGCTACTCACCACGCTCGCCTATCGCATCGGCGGCGAGCCGACCTACGCCTTGGAGGGCTCGATTTTTATTGCCGGCGCCGCGATCAAGTGGCTGCGCGACTCACTCGGGCTGCTGCGCAACGCAGCTGAGAGCGAGGAGTACGCACGGCGGTTGGAATCGAACAAAGATGTTTATCTGGTGCCGGCCTTCTCTGGGCTGGGCGCCCCGCATTGGGATCCCCATGCGCGCGGCGCGCTGTTCGGGATCACCCACGATACGGGGCCAGCGGAGATCACCCGCGCGGCACTGGAATCGGTCTGCTATCAAACCCATGATCTTATGGTCGCTATGGCAAACGATGTCGGCGAGCCTCCGCGAGAGCTGCGGGTCGACGGCGGTATGGCCGCCAATGCCTGGCTGCTGCAACGCCTGGCGGATCTGGTGGGCCTGCCGGTGGCGCGCCCGCGCGTGATCGAGACCACCGCCCTCGGTGCCGCCTATCTGGCGGGATTGCAGGCGGGTATATGGTCTTCCTTGGCTGAGGTCCGCCATCACTGGCAGGCCGATGGCCGTTACCAGCCGAGCATCGACGCGAGCGAGCGCGAACGCTGCCTACTCGGCTGGGCACAGGCGCTGCGCCAAGTTTTGACCGCCGGACACGACGAGCCCAACCGCGGCAGGGATGCACGTCATTAGAGAAACGCTGGCAACCACCGAATCCGAGCCCCGATTGAGCTGGCGGATCGCGCAGCGGCGCGTCGTCTGCTCAGGGAACTGGTCCGTAGCACGTCTCGCCGCCGTGGAGCGGCAAATCCGGCGCAACGTGCCGATGACCAGCGGCGAGTGGCGAATCAACTTGGGCGAAATCTCCACTCTGGATACCGCCGGCGCGGTCATGGTGCAACGGCTCTGCCGCCGCTTGCGCGCCGCCGGTGCCAGTGTGCAGCTGGAGGGTGTCAGCGCCGAACGACACGCCGTGCTCAAGCTCGCCGCCAGTGAAATGGGAATGGTTCCGCGGCGCCCACGCAGCAATCCATTGGAACGGCTGGGTCGCAGGATCACCAGTGGCTGTCTCGGTATAATTGAATATTTGGCCTTCATCGGTCGCCTTACCGCCGACAGCCTCCCCCGGGTGCTGCGTCCACACCGCTTACGCTGGCATGAGATCGCCGTAGAGCTCGAACGTGCCGGGGTCATGGCGATACCGATCATCGGCCTACTCGCCTTTCTGATCGGCATCGTCATGGCCTATCAAAGCGGTAACATCCTGGAGAACTACGGCGCCAACGTTTTCCTGGTTGACCTGCTGGGCGTTATCATCCTGCGTGAGATGGGTCCGTTGATGACCTCGGTCATCGTCGCCGGGCGCACGGGCGCCTCCTATACGGCGCAGATCGGGACCATGCAGCTCACCGAGGAGATCGATGCGCTGCGCGCCATGGGGGTTACCCCATTCGAGATGTTGGTGCTGCCCAAATTTTTAGCGCTGCTCATCGCATTACCGCTGCTTACGGTCTGGGCAGACGCCATGGGGCTGCTGGGCGGGATGTTGGTCTCGGACCTCTTGTACGGCGTGGACTTCGAGGTCTTTTTGCAGCGGCTACCCACGGCGGTGCCCGCGGACATGTTCTGGGTCGGCATCGCCAAGGCCCCGGTGTTTGCCGCGTTGATCGCCAGCATCGGCTGTTACCAGGGCTTCCGAGTTCGTCACAGCGCCGATGAAGTCGGACGATACACCACGATCAGCGTGGTCCAAGGCATATTCTGGGTTATCGTGGCCGACGCCGTGTTCTCGATCGTGCTGTTCAGCTGGCTGGGTCTTTGAGCATGGCGGCCCCGGCGATACGAATCCGCAATCTGGTGACCCGACTTGGCGATCGAACTGTACATAACGAATTGAATCTGGACATCCAAACCGGCTGCCTCACCGCGATCGCCGGCAGCAGCGGATCGGGCAAAACCGTCTTATTGCGAGCCATGGCGCTGCTGCTGCCACCCGTTGCGGGCACGATCGAGCTCTTCGGGCAGAGCACGACTACCCTGTCTCGTTCCGCCGAGCGGGGACTGCGCGGCCGAATGGGCGTGATGTTCCAGCACGGCGCTCTGTTCACTGGAATGACGGTGCTGGATAACGTCGCTTTCCCACTATTGGAACACACCGCATTGCCACGCTCGGCCGTCTACGAGATCGCACGGATCAAGCTGCGCCTAGCCGGTCTGGCTCCAGAGGCCGCCACGCTTTATCCAAGCGAGCTCTCCGGCGGCATGACCAAGCGCGCGGCGCTCGCTCGCTCACTTGCGCTGGACCCGGAACTGCTGTTCCTGGACGAACCCACGGCCGGGCTCGATCCGGTGGGCGCCACCGCATTCGACGAGCTGATCGTTCATTTACGTGATTTACTGGGGCTGACCGTGATCCTGGTCACCCATGACCCCGTCTCGCTGTGGGAGATTGCCGATGAAATCGCTTTCATCGGCGAAGGCCGGGTCCTTGCCTCAGGTCCCGCGCGGACGCTCGCACAGTCAGCTGAGCCAGCCGTGCGCTGCTATTTCGGAGGCACTCGAATGCAGCGGGCAGGAGCCTCATGGGATCAAGAGTAAGCTACACGCTGGTAGGATTGTTCGTCGTCCTGCTCACCATCGGTTTGGTTGCAGGCGGACTGTGGTTTGCTGGTGGACTAAAGCACGCAGGACAATTTCAACGCTACTCGGTGTACACGACAGGCTCGGTGGCCGGACTCACACCCGGTGCCGGGGTGACCTATAAGGGGATCGGCGTGGGCAAGGTCGTCCGTATCGCAATCGACCATCGTGATCCCAAGCGGGTGCATGTAGTACTTGCCGTAGCACAATCCACGCCCATTAATACCGCCACCAGAGCCGCCTTCAAACCGCGCGGGTTAACGGGCGCGACCTCGGTCGAGCTCTCCGGCTACGCCGCGAGCGCAGCGCCACTATCGGCTCCGCCGGGTGAACCCTATCCTGTGATTCGATCAAAGCAGTCCCCATTGACCCAGCTCGACGAGGCGGTTTCCGAAAGCATTGGCACACTGAACCAGATCGGCAAGCAGTTCGAAGAGCTACTCTCGGAGCACAATCGCCAAGCCATAGCGGGTATTCTTGCCGATTTCGCCCGTCTATCCGACACTCTGGCCGCCAACAGCGCGCACATCGAGCAGACCCTGGTGAGTCTGGATCAAATCATGCAAAACAGCGCTCAAATCACGCACCACATACCGAAAACCCTCGAACAGCTGGAGCGCAGCCTACAGGGGTTGGATCACCTGAGTCGGAGCCTGGATCAAACGGCGATCAGCCTAACAGGGCTCGGTCGCTCCGGCGAGACGGGCATAAATCGGGTACTTCGCACCACCGTACCGGAGCTTAAGGCGCTTTTCACCCAAATTCGGCGCACAACGAGCCATCTCGACCACCTGATCCAGAAGCTCGAACGTGAACCCGCCGCCCTGTTGCGGGGCACAGGACGACGCCCAGCCGGGCCCGGCGAAGAATAAACCGACCACAAGGAGCGTGGCGTGCTCAGACTGATCTTACTGGCCACCGTTACGTTACTGAGCGGTTGCTCCGTGCTACCGTCGCCCCCCCAAGAAGCAGCCCATCTGTATCAACTGCAACTCAACGCACCGCTTGGCAACGTTGCCTCGACCCCGCCCGAGGAGCGCCAAGGCGTAGTCGTGGTTGAGTACCCGCAGGTCGCCGCGGGCTATGACACGACAGCCATGGCCTACCGGCGCACGCCTTGGGAGATCCGCTACTATTCGCTGAGCCGCTGGGTGGACGAGCCGGCTCGTATGCTGCGTGAGGCGCTCACCAGCACCTTGAATCAGCTCGGTCCATTCCGCGCGGCGCTCGACTCCCCCGCCGGCATCACCGTCGACTACAGTCTGCACACTGAGCTGCTGCGCTTGGAACAGGACTTCAGCGGCACGCCGCCAAGCCGGCAACGGCTTGTGGTGCGCGTCCAGCTTGTGGATTTGGCGCGCGGCGCACTGCTTGCGAGCCAAGTGCTGGAGCTCAACACAACCGCCCCCAGCGAAGATGCACACGGCGGCGTAGCGGCGGCGAACAGCGCTTTGCAGCAATTGGCGGCCGAGGTAGTGAACCTCTGCCGCAAAGCGTTGGCAGACCCGGCCCGCGCGCGGTCCTGACGCAGCGTGGCTCACCCCGACTACAATGGCTGGCCGTACGTCCTGTGCGTTTTCCTGCCGGACAAACCTCCGCCGAGACCGCGGCAGCGCGGCTGAGTGCGCCATGCGCGGTTTTTTTGAGTGAACTCGACTCACCGCTTGTCAAAATATACCGAGAGCGGCTCAATGTCAGGAGACAAGCATGGTTCATAGTCGGATAAAGTTGGACATTCGCTACGAGAACGAGCGGATCATTCTGCGCGGCGAGCCCGCATTGATACATCAAGAGGCCGAACGCATTATCGAGCGGTTCCGCTTTAGTAACCACCCCTATCGGTTGGACTACGCCGAGGCCGACCGAATCGAGTTGATCTCGTGCGGCTGAAACCGGACGGCCCAGGCCGTCACATTCTGACGACAGCGGTCAGCCCCATGCGAGCAACGTGTGGCTCGCCGCCCCTGAAACAACGACGCCGGACGGCGACAACACGAGTCGCACGGCGGGTC
>JAGFJL010000056.1 GCA_024102725.1 Nitrococcus mobilis | reverse complement strand
CTGCCTTCTAGGATTGCCGTTGGCGCGCTGCGGCTGGCAGCTCAATCGAGCGGTGCACTTGGATTGGAGCGCGTCTCGCAACGGGCGTACAGCGGCTTGTTCAACTTGCGCTACTACCAGGGCATAGCCGACGAGTTGGGCGGCAGGAACAATTTTCTTGCGCACTTCTTCTGACCTACCAGGAGGGGGCGTCGCGCCCGGTTGTTTTACGTCCCGTGGTCGGCCAGGAATGCGCCGTGCATTCATCTGGTGCGGACCTTCGGGTCCACAATCGAAATCCGGGTAGATGGCGGTTGTTCGGCCGACATGGTTCTTGATGAAGCGAGTGTTCCCATGCTGCGTGTCGCCTTTGTCATGGAGCAACATCTCGGCCACCAGACTTACTATCAAAACATCCGCCGTTTTATCGAGGCCGACCCGTTTATCCAGCCAACGTGGGTGCCAGTAACCTACAATGTGCCCGGTGGTGTGATCGAGAAGCTGTCTGTGCTGCCGAGGCACTTGCGCGGTACCCTGCGAGGGCGCCAGCAGGTGCGCGCCGGCTTGCGGCATGCGCCTGTCGATCTGGTCTTCTTCAATACGCAAGTGCCAGCGGCATTGGCCGGTGGACTTGCGCTGTCGAGGACGAAATACGTGATCGCGACCGACTTGACGCCGATCCAATACGATACACTCAGTGAGCTCTATGGGCACAGGCCAGACAAACCTGGCCCACTCAAGGCGTATAAGCAACGCGTCAACCAGGCAGTGTTCCAGGGCGCGGCACGTTTGCTGCCCTGGTCGTCATGGGCCGGGCGGTCGCTCGTGAGCGATTACGGAGTCGATCCCGCGAGCGTCGAGGTGCTGCCACCCGGAGTGGATCTGGCACTTTGGCGACCGGGGCAAACCCGCATAGGCACACCCCTCCGTATTCTATTCGTCGGCGGTGATTTTGAACGAAAAGGAGGGCCCCTGTTGCTGCGTGCGTTCCAGGCACTGCCTGCCGGTGAGGCTGAACTGCACCTCGTGACCCGCTCGAAGCTGCCGGATGCACCCGGGGTGACGGTCTACAACCACATGCAGCCGAACTCGCCAGAACTGATCGCGCTCTATCAAAACTGCAACGTGTTCGTGCTGCCTACCGGAGCGGAAGCGTTTGGCATCGCCGCTGTCGAAGCCTGCGCCGCCGGGCTCCCAGTGATAGCGACGCGCACTGGCGGTCTGGTTGACATCGTGACTGACGGCGAGACCGGTTACTTCATTCCATCGGACGACGAATCGGCACTCGTCGCGCGGCTTCGGTCCCTTGCGGATGACCCCGGCCTACGCAACCGATTGGCCGGCGCGGCACGCGCGCGGGCCGAGGACCGCTTCGACGCGCGCCAGAATGTGGCGCGGCTTGTCCAATGCTTGAGGGAAGTTGCTCGGTAGCGTAGTCGCTATCGAATGCGAACCCAGGCAATATCCACTAATGTTGCGCGGCGGCGGAGCTGACCTCGTAGGATGCCACAATGTGGCGCGACCGAGCTCACGATTCGGCCACCTCGCCCAGACCATCCTGCAAAGTGCGGATGACGCGGGCTGGCTGTCCAACCGCGAGCGAGTCCGCCGGGATATCGCGTGTCACAACGCTCCCGGCGCCCACTATGCTGCCTGCACCGATCGTCACGCCCGGAAGGATGGTCGTTCGAGCGCCGATCCAAGCTCCATCTCCTATTTCTACCGGAGCCATTTCCAGCTCTCCACAGCGACATGCGCTCGAACCTATTTTGTGAGAACCGGTGATAATCAGGGTTTGATGCCCAATACTCGCTCGATCACCAATAGTGATCTTATCCGCTAAGTCGAGTATGCAGCCGATATTGAATAAACATCGCTCACCGATGCGCAAACGGTCAGATAATTTACCGCTTCCTATAATTGTTGGCGTTCCGTAGAATAGTGTTCCTCGTCCAATATCAAAACCAGCCGAGCGAAGTCCAATTCTTCGGAGGCCGCATCCTACGAAGGGCGGCAAAGGTGCAAGCAGCAGGTTTATTGCTAAAAGCCGAGGATGGAATCCATAAAACTCTCGAGCAATGCTGGCCATAAGCTGGTTCTCTCGCATCGTGGGTCGAATACTCCGGGCTTTTGGCTTTTGATCATCTTTGCTTAGCAGCCTTTCTGTCATGGCTTGGCTCTGTCTTTCCAAGCCGGAGCCGTTCGCGCCAATTGGTGACAGCAAGGGCGAATACAGTTAGCAAATCTGAAGGCAGTTGTGCTCATGTGCTCCAGATGCTGAGCTTTCCATATCCTACCAAGCTGACCACCTTCCAGTGGCGCGTTGAGCGCGATAGATGCAACCGGTTCGGTTCGCTGCTTTGTATTCAGTCTCTCTTCGACCGGACCCACTGGATTTTGCTACCGGTGAGAGCCCTCGCATACAGGGGTAGTTTCGCAGCAACGTATCCGGGCAACGTGATCAGTTCGCGTGGTGAAAGCAACTCCCGTCCAGCCGTAAGCCAAGCAATTGTCACAGCCAGCACCATCGCGACATCAGCCCCAAGTGTCGTAAACATTGCAAAGGTGGGGCCACCGGCAAACGCGATCAGACCGGACGCCAACGTGGTACCGGCCAACAAAAGGACCAGAAAGGCGAGTGGCGGTATGGCGGCTTCGAGCGCAACCGCGAACAATTGCGCGTTCCCGCGGCGCATCGCTTCGACGAAAAAGCGCGGCAGCAGTTCCGCGATGACACGCAGATGGCCTGTCTCCCATCGGGTCCTCTGAGACGTTTGCCCTTCG
>JAGFJL010000048.1 GCA_024102725.1 Nitrococcus mobilis | reverse complement strand
CTGCCTTGTCACCCGGGGCTGGCGGCAGAGCAGAGCGAGGAGGCCATCCCGCCGCTGGGCTATGCGTTGGCTCAGCTGCATGGTGTCTACGTGCTCTCGGAGGATGCCACGGGACTGATTTTGGTGGACATGCATGCCGCTCACGAGCGCATCGTCTACGAGCGGCTCAAAGACGAGCTCGATCGAGAGGGGCTGGCCGGACAAGCGTTGCTGGTGCCACTGCGGGTTGGTGTGACGCCGGCGGAAGCGGATGTGGCCGAGGACTGCGCTGCCCTGTTCAAACGCTTGGAGTTCGAGGTTGATCGAGCCGCTCCGGATGTGCTGGTCGTGCGCCGCATTCCGGCGCTGCTAGGGCAGATCGATATCACGGCTTTGTTGCGCGATGTACTGGGTGGTCTTTTGATGCACGGGGTGGGTGGTCAGCTCGAGGCGGTGATCAATCAACTGCTGGCCACTATGGCCTGCCACGGTTCGGTGCGTGCGCAGCGTCGCCTCACGATCGCGGAGATGAATGCGCTGCTGCGCGAGATGGAGCGAACTCGAAATATCGGTCAATGCAATCACGGCCGGCCGACCTGGATGCGGCTTACCTTGGCAGAGCTGGATCGGCTGTTTCTACGCGGCCGTTGATGGTTGATGGTTGATGGGTATGGCCACTCCCATTCCGGTTGTCTTCCTCATGGGCCCGACCGCCTCCGGCAAAACAGCGGTGGCGGTGGAGCTCGTTGCGGCGCTGCCTTGTGAGATCATCAGTGTCGACTCGGCACTGGTCTATCGGGATATGAACATCGGTACCGCCAAACCTTCTGCGGAGACTCTGGCGATCGCCCCACATCAATTGATCGATATTCGCGATCCTGCTCAATGCTATTCCGCAGCGGAATTTCGTGACGAGGCGTTGTCCTTGATTAAAGCGATTCATGCCCGGGAGCGCATTCCGCTGCTGGTTGGCGGCAGCATGCTGTATTTTCGTGCTCTGGCCGGTGGGTTGGCCGATCTTCCGGCGGCCGATCATCGGCTGCGAGCCTCCCTTGAGAGGGAGGCCCAGCGCGCCGGTTGGCCTGCACTGCATGAGCGCTTGGCGCGGGTGGATGCAAAGACCGCCGCCCGTTTGCACCCCAACGATGCGCAACGCATTCAACGGGCCTTGGAAGTATACGAGTTGACGGGGAAGGCATTGAGTGGGCTGACCCATGACCATGCGTTGGAACAATTACCTTTCCCATTGATCAAATTTGTTATGGTACCCGCCGTGCGCGCGACGCTGCATCGGCGCATCGAGGTACGGTTTCGACAGATGTTGGCCAGCGGTTTCGTAGACGAGGTGTTTGAGCTGCGCCGTCGAGGCGACCTCGATTTAAGCAAGCCATCGATGCGAGCGGTGGGCTACCGGCAGATATGGCGCTATCTGGAGGGGAATTATGATTACGCGACGATGGTTGCGTGCGCACTGAGTGCCACTCGGCAGTTTGCCAAGCGCCAGCTCACGTGGCTACGGCGTGAGCAGGAGGCGGAATGGTTCGATACGAACGGGCCATATGCGCATGTTGTGGATAGGCTGAAACAGCGGGTAGATACCGTTTTAGGGTAAAATCAAGTCAATACTGCTATGCTAACTCATAAAAGTTCGGATACGACGGTGTCCAGGCAAGGATGCGATGGCGGGCATGCTGCGATGGGCCCGGATAACAACAAGCTGCCAAGTGCACGAGGAGTCACTGGAATGGCCAAGGGGCAATCACTTCAGGAGCCGTTTCTCAACGCCCTTCGCAAGGAAAAGGTACCAGTCTCTATTTATTTGGTGAACGGCATCAAATTGCAGGGCCAGATCGAGTCGTTTGATCAATTTGTGCTTCTGTTGCGTAACAGCGTCAGTCAGATGGTCTACAAGCATGCCATCTCCACCATCGTGCCGGTGCGTAACATCAGGCCCCACCAAACGGATGAGCGCGCTAGCAACGATATCGGCAACAAATACTGAGCTGATGGGGATGGATGCGGCGCCGGCTCGGCTCTTTGCCCGTCCGGAGGGGGGGGGGCGAGCGATCCTGGTTCAGCTCGACAGCGGTGTCGTCGACAGCGACGAAGCTTTTGTGGAGTTGGCTGCACTGGCGGAAACCGCCGGTGCTGTGGTGGTGGATAAGCTTGTCAACCGTCGCACGGCCCCTGATCCGCGCTACTTTATCGGCAAGGGTAAAGTGGACGAGCTCACCACGCGGATTTACGAGACGGGGGCCAATCTGGTTTTGGTCAACCACGGGCTCTCGCCGGTCCAGGAGCGCAATCTGGAACAGGCGCTCGGCGCTCGGGTATTGGATCGTACCGGTTTGATCCTGGATATTTTTGCTTTGCGTGCGCACTCTCACGAAGGCAAGCTCCAAGTGGAGTTGGCCCAGCTGCGTCATATCGCAAGCCGCTTGGTCAGGGGATGGAGCCATCTGGAACGCCAGAAAGGTGGTATCGGCTTGCGGGGGCCCGGAGAGACCCAGCTCGAATTGGATCGGCGCCTACTCGGTCAGCGTATCAAGCAGCTCGAAAAGCGGCTTGCGAAGGTGCGTCGCCAGCGTGAGCAGGGCCGTCAGGCGCGGCGCAAGCGCGAGTTTGTGACGGTCTCCGTGGTGGGCTATACCAATACCGGAAAATCCACCCTGTTCAACCGGTTGACCGTATCACACGTCTATACGGCGGACTTGTTGTTTGCGACATTGGATACGACACTGCGCCGAATCGAGCTGCCGGGCTCGGAGCAGGCCATCATCGCCGATACGGTCGGCTTTATCCGTGAGCTCCCACATCAGCTGATTGCCGCTTTCCGCTCCACGTTGGAGGAAGTGGTCCAGGCGGATTTGCTGCTGCACGTGATCGATATCGCCGATCCTCTGCGCGAACAGCGGCGCTGGGAGGTGGAGCGGGTCTTGGCGGATCTCGGCGCCGGCGACATTCCCGCTCTTCTGGTTTTCAACAAGGTCGATCTGAGCGGCGGTTCGGCTCGACTCGAGCGCGACGGAACCGGTCAAACCGCAGCTGTCTGGGTTTCGGCTCAGACTGGCGAGGGCATGGAGTTGCTGAGAGCGGCGATCGCAGAACGCATTGGCCGCGCGCGAGTGCATGGCCGGGTCCGGCTCTCGCCCGCCGAGGGTCGGTTGCGCGCCCGGCTCTATGCGCTTGG
This sequence comes from Nitrococcus mobilis, assembly GCA_024102725.1. Classification (GTDB taxonomy): domain Bacteria; phylum Pseudomonadota; class Gammaproteobacteria; order Nitrococcales; family Nitrococcaceae; genus Nitrococcus; species Nitrococcus mobilis_A. The sequence continues at coordinate 53,998 of JAGFJL010000048.1, read as the reverse complement.
CGAGGTGCGCTGCGAGCATATCAGTGAGCAGGGAGTCTGTGAGCTGGAGGTGGATCTGCCGCAACGGGAATGGGCCCGGTTGCGTCGACAGGAAGGGTTCAGCGTCGAGCTATGGCCGTCGGATCATTGACCGTATATTGCGACGACAGCGCCGGGCTCTTTAATATGGGCGGCTTGTCCCGGTATCCGAGGTGCTGATTGCCTCGGCAATAAGCCTCAATCTCTCTTGATGTGATAAAGGGCAGCTCGGTCTCCATTGAGACCGGCTGCTTGCCGCCTGCGAGTCAAGCTAGAAGATGTCAGCCCGCCGGGTCGGGTGCGTACAAAACAACTACGGAGTGGTACATGAGCTGGAACGATCCGGGGAGCGGAAACCGAGATCCATGGGGGGGGCGCCGCGACGATCAAGGGCCGCCCGACCTCGACGAACTCGTCCGCAAGCTCAAGGAACGCTTCAAGCAGTTATTCCGCCGCAGCGATAACCGCGGCGGCGGTGGTGATGATGGTGGTGGTGAGCCCCGCCGCAGGGGGGGCGGGGTTGTCGGCATCGCCGTCGTTTTGGCGCTCGGGGCGATTATTTGGCTGCTCTCCGGTTTCTACATCGTTGACCAGGGCTGGCGGGGCTTGGTGACCCGCTTCGGGAAATATACGGCCACCACTTTGCCGGGGCCTCACTGGCATCTGCCCTACCCCATCGAGCAGGTGGCTCGAGTCAATGCGGAGCAGCGGCGCCGGCTTACGATCGGCTATGATGTCATCGGCCCGGGGCGCGTTCGGCCGGTACTCGGTGAGGCGCTGATGCTTACTGAGGACGAGAATATTGTCAACGTGCAGCTCGCCGTTCAGTATCATGTCTCCGATCCGGCCAAATACGTTTTCAACTTCAGCGATGCGGATCAGACGCTGAAGGACGTCACCGAAAGTGCCTTGCGCGAGGTGATCGGCAAGAACGATATGGATTTTGTCCTGACCCGCGGGCGGGCGCAGGTGGCCGCTGAGACGAAGTCGATGATCGAGCGCATCGTCGAGCGTTACGAACTCGGTCTGCAGGTGGTGACTGTGGCCATCCAGGATATCCGGCCGCCCGATCAGGTCCAAAGCGCTTTCTCCGATGTCAACAAAGCGCGCGAGGATGAGCAGCGCCTGATCAATCAGGCGCAAAGCTATCGTAATGCCATCCTCCCCAGGGCCCAGGGCGAGGCGGCGCGAATCAGTGAACAAGCAACCGGCTACCGGGCCGAGATGATTGCGCGGGCCGAGGGTGACGCCAGCCGGTTCAGCCAGATCGCCAGCGCTTACGCCAAGGCGCCGGAGATCACGCGCGAGCGGCTCTACCTTGAGACCATGGAAGAGGTGTTCTCCAGGGTCGGCAAGGTGGTGGTGGGCGGTGCGAACGGTGGCCAACCTTTTATGTACCTGCCGTTGGATCGCATGCTGGAGCGTGCCCGCAGCCGGCAGAGCGAGATTGAAACGCGTCCACCGCAGGTGAAAGCCGCTCCTGCGGAACCGTCCGCCGTCAAAGATAACGAGGAGACGGCTGCCAGCCGCCAGGGCAGCAGCCGGTCGCGTTCGAGAGAGGTCCGCTGATGCAGAAGCTCATGTCTGGTATCGTGTTCGTGGCCCTGCTCGCGCTGGTGCTTTTGTACACCGGTACTTATACCGTCGGTCAGGCGCAAAAGGCGGTCAAATTCCGTCTGGGCGAGATCATCGACACCACTATCGCCCCTGGGTTGCATTTTCAGTGGCCATTTGTCAACAACGTCAAGAAGTTCGATGCCCGCGTCCAGACGCTGGACGAGGAGCCGCAGCGCTTCATGACAGTGGAGAAAAAGAACGTGATCGTCGATTCGTTCGTGAAGTGGCGGGTCGAAGATGTCGGTGCGTACTACACTACGGTAGGGGGGCAATCGGAGCGCACTAATCTGCGGTTATCGGAGATTCTGAGGAACGGCCTGCGCAGCGAATTCGGCAAGCGCACCATTAACGAGGTCGTCTCCGGTGATCGCGCTCGGCTTATGAAGATCTTGCAGCGCGAGACCGATCAAGCGGCCGAGTCGCTTGGTGTAGAGGTGGTGGATGTGCGTATCAAACGAGTCGATCTGCCGGAAGATGTCAGCGACTCGGTATATCAACGCATGAGCGCCGAGCGGGAACGGGCGGCGCGTCAGTATCGGGCCGAAGGCAAGGAGGCCGCCGAGCGCATACGGGCGGAGGCGGATCGGCGTCGGCATATCATCCTGGCCGATGCCCACCGTGATGCAAAGAAGATTCGCGGCGAAGGTGATGCCAAGGCGGCGGAGATTTACGCTCAGGCCTACAGCCGCCATCCGGATTTCTATTCGTTCTATCGAAGCCTGGGCGCGTACGCTAAGGCCTTTGATCGTAAGGACGATCTGTTTGTCTTGTCGCCGAATGCCGAGTTTTTCCGATACTTCGATTTGAGTGAGTTGGGCGAGAAAAAGCCGTAATTGGTTCATTGCCTGCGTATAGATGGTATAGGGCTGGATAAAAAGACAAATGGGGCAGGAGCTGATCACTGCGGTTGCACTGGTGCTGGTCATCGAGGGGATTCTCCCTTTTCTCAGCCCCAATCTGTTGCGGCGTATGATGTTTCAAGTGGTCCAGCAGAATAATCGAACGCTGCGGATCACCGGCTTGGCGATCATGTTGGCCGGCGTGATCCTGTTGTATCTGGTGCGCCATTGAGCTGGCCTGTGGAGCTGTTCCGCCGTGACCGAGCATGATTTCGCCAAGGTCAACCGTTGGCTGTTGCCCGATGGGGTGGACGAGATTCTCCCCCCCCAGGCCTTCGCCCTGGAGCGCCTGCGCCGGGAGTTGCTCGATTGCTATTATCGCTGGGGTTACGATTTGGTGATGCCGCCGACGATCGAATATTTGGAGGCATTGCTCACGGGCGTCGCGCACGATCTCGATCTCCAGACCTTTAAGCTCACCGATCAGCTGACCGGGCGGATGATGGGTGTGCGGGCTGACATCACCCCGCAGGCCGCCCGCATCGATGCCCATCAGTTGCGGCGCGATTGCCCGGTGCGTTTGTGCTATCTGGGCACGGTACTGCAGACACGGCCGGAGGGGCCGGGGAGTTCTCGCAATCCGCTGCAAATCGGCGCCGAGCTGTACGGTCATGCCGGGTTCGAAAGTGACGCCGAGATCATCGCCTTGATGTTGGAGACACTGCGAATTGCCGGCGTCGTGCGACCCCATTTGGACCTCGGGCACGTGGGTATTTTTCGCGGCCTCACCTCCCAGGCGGGGCTGGATCCAGGCGCCGAGATGCGCCTGTGGGATGCCTTACAGCGCAAGGCCGGAGCGGAGATCGAAGCCGTTCTCACCGAGTTCGATGTGGCGGAGCCGCTGTGCGGTATGCTCGCAGCGTTGCCGGAGCTCAGCGGTGGCCTCGAGGTTCTGGAGCGGGCAAATGCCGACCTGATGCCCGCGCAGGATTGTGTACAGCAGGCGCTGCGTGAGCTTCGCAGCATTGCCAACGCCCTGCAACACTGGCTGCCCGACGTGCCGTTGCATTTTGATCTGGGTGAGCTGCGTGGCTATCAATACCACACGGGGGTCGTGTTTGCCGCGTTCGTTGCGGGGCACAGCCACGAGGTGGCGCGCGGCGGCCGCTATAATCACATCGGCCGTGTGTTCGGGCGTTCCCGGCCCGCAACAGGGTTCAGCGCCGATCTCAAGACCCTGTTCGCGCTTAGCGATCGCGCTCAGCAACCGCCGGTGCTTGGCGTTGCCGCACCCTGCGATGACGATGCGGCGCTGCTGGCGGAGGTGAACAAGCTTCGCCAGGCGGGCGAGCGGGTGATCTGGTTGCTGCCAGGGCACGAGGCTGAGCTGCACGAGCTGGGTTGCGACCGCAAGCTGGTCAATATGGGTGGCTGTTGGCAGGTGAAACCGGCCTGAACGTTTGTGGTACAGTACGAGGCTCTTGGTGGCCGCCTTTTGACAAGCCCGCTCGAGACCGGCTCACCCGATAAGCGTTGGAGGTCTTGCTTGTTGTGGCCGATGCGCAGCACCGGCCCCATGCCAGGGTCGGGCTGGCTGAAGATGCGAAGGCGGGCCAGCTCGGCCCGGGTGAGCAGGTAAGGGAGCTTAAGGCTTATAAGCCTGGCTGAAATCGACAGGGCCTGTCTTGCCAAATCGAAAGAAGATCTTGTAACGCGTTGGTCTGTAGCTCGAGGAGCGAGCTGAACGGAAGAGCGAATGGGTAAGAACGTAGTCGTTGTCGGCTCACAGTGGGGCGATGAGGGCAAGGGTAAAGTCGTCGACCTGCTTACTGACCGAGCGACAGCGGTGGCGCGATTCCAGGGCGGCCATAATGCCGGCCATACGCTGGTGATCGAGGGAGAGAAAACCGTGCTCCACCTGATCCCAGCGGGGATCCTACGCGAGCAGGTGCTCTGTCTCATTGGCAACGGCGTGGTGCTCTCGCCGGATGCGTTGATGGATGAGATCACGACGTTGGAGTCGAAAGCGGTTCCAGCGCGCGAGCGCCTGCGCATCAGCCCAGCCTGCCCCGTTATTCTACCTTCCCATGTAGCGTTGGATCAGGCACGTGAGCGGTCTAGGGGCAAGGCGGCCATCGGTACCACCGGGCGGGGCATCGGTCCAGCCTATGAAGACAAGGTCTCCCGCCGTGGTCTGCGAGTCGACGATCTTTTTCACCGCGAGCGTTTGGCTGCCAAGCTGGGCGAGCTGTTGGACTATCACAACTTCGTGCTCCAACGCTATTTTGCGGAGCCGGCGCAGGATTTTCAGCGCATCTTGGAGCGGTGTCTGGCACTGGCGGGCGAGCTTGAGCCCATGGTGGCCGACGTTGGTGCTTTGTTGCACAAGAAACGCCAGGCCGGTGAGAATCTGCTTTTCGAAGGCGCCCAGGGTACGTTACTCGATATTGACCATGGCACGTACCCGTTTGTCACCTCATCGAATACGACCGCCGGTGCAGCCGCGACCGGTACCGGTATCGGCCCCTGTGAGCTTGACTACGTGCTCGGTATTACCAAGGCGTATACGACGCGGGTCGGTGCCGGTCCTTTCCCGACCGAGCTGTTCGACGAGCCGGGCGGGCGCATCGCTACCCGCGGTCTCGAGTTCGGAGCGACCACCGGGCGGCCACGGCGATGCGGTTGGTTCGATGCTGCGGCGATGCGCCGCGCTGTGCAGATCAACAGCCTGTCGGGTTTGTGCATGACCAAGCTCGATGTCTTGGATACGCTGGATACACTGCGAATCTGCACCGGCTACCGCTGCAGCACTCAGAGTTGGGATACTCTGCCGTTCGGAGCCGAAGCCGTCGCCGAGTGCACGCCCGAATACCTCGAGCTGCCAGGCTGGCAGACTTCGACGCTGGGGATGCGCCGTTACCAGGATTTGCCCCAAGCCGCACGAGCTTACTTGGAGAAGATCGAAGAGCTGGTGGGAGTGCCCATCGATCTTGTCTCGACCGGTGCCGAGCGTAACGATACGATCGTTCTGCGCCATCCGTTCGAGGCCTGACGCGCTGGCCGACACTGCTGCGTGTGTCAGCAGCCCGCTGGCTATGCCAGCCGGTTGGCGCCTCGACTCCGCTCAGCGGTCGTGCTGCTTGGCAAGTACGTCGTTCACCGTATCCAGGGCGAGGGTGGAGTGGGCATAAGCGCCGCCCGCCCGCATCTCGCAGGCTACCCAAATCGCTTCCATGATTTCCTCCGCGCTGGCATTCTCGCGCAGCGCCGCCTTGGTATGGCCGCGAATGCAGTATGGGCATTGGGTAACATGAGCAACTGCGACGGCGATCAATTGTTTGGTCTTGGTGGATAGGGCGCCGTCGGCGAACACTTGCTTGCTGAAAGCTTGAAACGCCCGGTGGATCTCGGGGGCCAATTCGGCGCGTTGCTGAGCGGTTTCAACCGATGCATGGGGATAAAGCTCCTGCGTCATGTGCTTACTCCAGATTAGGGTAGGTAGGCTGTGTACTACCTTTGTATGATCCGTTGTCAACTCCCTGTTGGCCCGGCTACCCGAGGGTAATTTTACGCGGCTGGCCGAGCCTTTGATAGGGTTGCAGTGAAGCGGATCTGCGGCGGGAGTGGTGTCCTAGCCTTTGGATGGTGCGTTGCGGCGATGTTTGCAGTTAAGCCCCGATAGCGCAACTTGCCGACGAATAGGGTGCGGTGGCGGCACTATGCCAGCGGTAGCCACCACGGGCGGAGCTAGCGTTTGCGTGAAACTTTGCCGGCAGACGCAGATGAGCGTCGCGGCACCTGATGGGCCACGAGCCAACATAGCGAAGCCCACGCCGCGCCCGCCGTCCAACCGGCCAGCACGTCAGTGGGCCAGTGGACACCGAGGTAGACGCGGCTTACCCCCACGAGTACCGTAACGAACGCCGCGACCAGCAGCAGGTAGAGCTTCAAACGCCACTCCGGCGTGATCCGAGCAAGCAGCACCGCCAGGGTGAGGTAGGTGGCTGCGGCCATCATCGAGTGGCCGCTGGGGAAGCTGGCCGTATAGACACTGACTTCGGCAGGCACCAGGTCAGGACGCGGTCGTTCGAAGCTCGTCTTTAGCAGACTGCTCACCAACAAGCCACCCGGCACGGCGACCACAATGAACAGGGCCGTACGAAACCGCTGCGAGAGCAGCAGATAGCCGGTTGCCGCCAAGATGATCAGCGTCACCGTTGGGACGCCGCCAAGCGCCGTAATATCGCGCACTGCCTCCTCTACCCAGGCGGGTCCGAGCGGATCCGAGCGATCGGCTGGATGGCGCAGAGCCAGCAGGATGGTCTCGTCGATGCGATGGGTATCGCCTTCGACGACGTCCTCGGCCAGTTCTATGAACCCCCACGTCCCGCCGGCACAGACCATGACGGACAAGAGCACAGCCAATTCGTGGTGAGCAAGCCATGTTAGCCACGATAAGGCGGCGTTGCCGAATCGTCGGGTTTTACTCATGAGTTATCTCCTCCGTGCGTTCCATTTGCGGTGAGCCTGACGGGCTCTCGGGTGTGAACGGCACAAGCCACCCTCTGATGAGCTCAACCGGGCCGCTGGAAACGTTGTCCTCGCTAGGCCAGGTAAGGCGATGATAGCGGCAGAGAGGTATTTGGTGTGTGGGTGTGGCGGTTGGTTTCATCGCCTTAATACGGAATCGATTTCTGGCACAATGATTCCGAGTCCATCCAGTGGAGGGCAGCATGGCAACGCAAGGCGCCTTGGAAACGACATGCGACGGCATTCTCGCCCTCGACGAGGTGCAAATCCTCGTCCTCGTCGATAACGAAACCGACACGCTATCCAGCGTCGATGAAGGTGTACCTCAGATCCCCGAGATCATCCAGCATGCGGCGAGAGTGCCTGTGAGCCGGACTTATCGAGGGCAAGCGGGCAAAATTGTGTTCGATCGACTGTGCTGCGCTTGCCACGGTCTCTCCGTCTTGATCACTGGGCGGCGTGATAACGAGACACGTACGCTGCTCTTCGATGTCGGCCCCTATCCGGATGTTTGGTTGGACAACGCCCGGCGCCTCGATGTCGAGCTCGCGGCAATCGAGTGCGTCTTTCTCTCTCACTGGCACTTCGACCACAGTGGCGCTTTACCCGAGGTTATTGCCGCGATCAGTCGAGCCCGCGAAGCGGCCGGCTTGGATACACCCGTAATCGTGGACCTGCATCCGGATCGGCCGGACCAGCGCGGTGTGCTTTTGCCGAGTGGGCCGATGCTGCTGTTGCCCGAAGAGCCGCGCTTCGATGAAATCGCCAGCGGCGGCGGACGGATTGCCACTTACGCCGATGCGCATACGCTGTGCGGAGGGTTTTTCTTCGGCAGCGGTGCCATTGCGCGCGTCACGGATTATGAGACCGGTCTCGCGGGCCATCACACCTTTCGAGGCGACAAGGGCATGGCCGATCCGCTGATCATAGACGAGCGTTACGTTGCCGTCTGGGTTAAAGGGCGGGGAGTGACAGTGCTCTCGGCCTGTTCCCATGCGGGCATCGTCAACGCCTGTCTGAGCGTTCAGGAACAGTTCCCGAACACGCCCCTCGATGTGGTGCTCGGTGGCTATCACCTCGCTGGCAAGGCGATGGAGTCGCGCATCGAACCAACCGTGCGTGATCTCGCCCAACGAATCCGACCGCGCATCGTCGCCCCCGGCCACTGCACCGGCTGGCGGGCCAAGGCGCGGCTTGCCGATACTTTCGCACCGGATCATTACGGGCCAAGCGTGGTGGGAACGTTATACCATCTTGTTGCGACCGCCGCCTGACCGTGGCCAAGTGTTCGGCTCGGCCGGGCGGATTCAAACAAGTACACGACTGAGGTTGGCAATTGCCCGGTTGCCGCTGAGCTTTATCAGCACCGTGCGACCCGCGCTATGAGATTGAGTGCGGGTGCGGCATCCTGCCGGTAGCCCAGGAAAAATGAGCTGCAGGCCGGCCGACAGTGTCTTCGCTCGGAAACAGTGTCTCCGCTCGGAATCGGTCAGCGTGGGCGGGGCAGCGCTCACGATTGGGCTTGGCGTTCGGCTGTCGCGGTCCGGCGACGAGCTTGCCGACCGAACGGGGCTCGGTGAGGCCGTATTCGGTTCGATCTTCTTTGGTGGCATCATCTCGCTGTCCGGAATTGTCATGACCGCAACCGCCGCCGGCAAGGGTCAAGCTTCGTCGGTGCCATTTTAATGGGAATCGTCAATGCCATACCCGAGACCGTAACTGCCGTTGCAGCGGTCCGAACCGGCGCGTTGACGCTCGCCGTAGGCGGCGTTTTGGGCGGTAATGCTTTCGACGTATTGAATCTCGCGGTGGGTGACGTCGCCTACCGCGGCGGCTCGCTCTACCATGCGGCGCAGCGGGATGATCTTTTCGTAACCCTTACCAGCCTGTTGATGACCCTGATCGTACTCGGCGGCTTGCTGCGGCGCGAACGACGCGGACCGCTGGGCATCGGCTTCGAGGGTGTTGCGCTGGGAAGCGTATACGCGCTTATGGTGGTTATCACGCTAATGTGAGCTCCGAGCGCCGTAGGTCGGGCTATTCTCCCGACCTACAGCGGCCCTGCGATGCATCCGGGGAACTTATTGAAGCTTGCGAAGACGCTCGCGGAGCTGGGGCTCGCTTTGCACCGCTTCCGTGATCCGGTTGTATTCCTCCACCGTCAGGCCGGCAGAGATGACCGCTTTCGCCATCTGCTGCTGGGCCTGTTGCTGCAGCTCTATAGCCTTGTCTCTGTCCTGTGCTTGGTTCAGGCGCCCGCGGTATTGCTGGCTGATGTTCGTGATCTTCTGTTGGGCCTCGCTATACTTTTCCAGCTTCTGCTGCGAGAAGTCACCACCGTTCTGCGCGTAGGTAATTGGAACCATTAGCAGCCCCATCGATAGCGCAAGGGTGATTCGCCTAGCAATATTCATTTGCACACTCCTAAGAAATGGATTTGATCAGATCAAAGAGCAGGTAACCTGGTCCTGCAACCATATTTATGCAATACCCGCGCCAATATCTGCAATCCAGCCATGCTGGGGGCTCTTTAGCGTTAGTGTTCGGCGTATCGGGTTCTCTCAGCCAAGCTTGGTTGTGTCCGCACTATCCATGCGCCAAGATGACACATACACCCCGTCTTCTGGTGATATCGTGCGGCTTAGCACCACTTTGCTTGTCTTCGTCATTGCACCGCTTATCACTCTTCTCGCGCTTGCGGCTTGGCTGGGGCTGCACCGGCTAGAAGAGCGGGTCGAGGCCCACAAGCAAGAGGAGATCGAGCTCATCGCTCGGGCGATCCGGTTGCCTTTGAGCTACGCACTTGAGTTCGGCCAAGTCGGCGCCATTCGGGAAGCGCTCATCTCCGCCTTCGAGTTCGATCGTGTCTATGGCGCCCACATCTTCGATCAGTCAGGCCAGCTGATCGCCAGTGCAGGTGCCGGCGCAAGCGCCAATAAACTTCGTCAAGACCGCATGGCAGACCTCAACGAGGCCACTGACAGGATAGGCACCTTTGAGCAGGTACGCGGCGAGCAGCTATATAGCTATTTCGTACCTCTAACCGACGCCGGGGGTCGCATTACGGGTATTCTGCAGGTGAGCCGGCGGGGTGCAGAGTTCCAGTCGGCACTGCGGCAGATCCGCTTATGGGGCTTTGCCGCACTCCTGAGCGTTGGAGTGATGTTCGCCGCCATCATTCTGGTCGGCCACCGGTGGGCCATAGGCGGGCCGATTCGACGCTTAGCGAGCAGCATGCGGCGTGTCGAATCGGGAGCTCGGGGGCACCGGACACCGGTGGCCGGCCCCGGCGAGCTCAGGACCCTGGCCGAGGGTTTCAATTCGATGCTGGACAGCATCGAGCGCTCGGAGCGGGAGCTTGCGGCTCGACGAAGCCGACAGCAAGCGCTGGAGGCGGATCTGCGCCATTCCCAGAAGCTCGCGGCGATCGGCGCGCTGGCCACCGGCATTGCCCATGAGCTAGGCACGCCCTTGAGCGTCGTGGACGGCAAGGCGCAACGGCTGTTACGCCGACACGGCGACACGGACGTGGTGCGCGAGGCGGCCAAGGCTATCCGGGTGGAGGTGGAGCGCATGGCGGGAACGATCCGCCAGCTCATGGACTTTGCCCGGCGCAATCCGATAAGCCGTGCCCCGGAGCCGGCGGACCGGCTGGTCGAGCTTGCTGTGTCCGCGCTGCGTGACAGCAGCAATGATGAAGGCGCAGGCATCGAAATCTCGGGAGAGGGGGAGCCACCCGTGCTGCATATTGACCGCAACCGCATGCAGCGGGCGTTGCTCAATCTGTTGAAGAACGCCGCCCAGGCCGCCAGTGCCGGTGGCCTGGTCCGAATTGGCTGGCTGTCGAGCCCGGACGGGCCTTGTCTCTATGTTGAGGACAGCGGCCCGGGAATAACCGACGAGATCCAGGCGCGGCTCTTCGAGCCCTTTTTCACCACTAAGAGCGTCAGTGACGGTACTGGACTTGGCCTTGCTGTCGTACACGGTGTAGTGGAGGATCATGGCGCGCGGATTATCGTCGAGCCTAGCCCGGTGCTTGGTGGCGCCCGCTTTCGAATCGTCTTTTCCAATTCTGACCATGAACGGACCGCCAATGCCGAAGGCAAAAACCCAACTCATGGTAATCGAAGACGACCGCGCCCTGCGCGAGCTGCTAAGGGATGAGCTGAGCGATGCCGGCTATTCGGTCATCAGTGTATCCTCGGCTGAGGATGCCTGGCGGGAACTGCAGCATTCGGCCGCCGCGCTTATTGTGAGCGATCTATGTCTTCCATGGGCAGACGGCCTGGAGTTGCTGCGTTGGCTGAAAGGGTTAACGAACGCTCCGGCTTTCATCGTGGTTACCGCCTTCGGCACCATCGAACAAGCGGTGGAGGCAATCAAGCAGGGGGCGGACGATTTCCTGACCAAGCCAATCGATCTGCAGCATTTGCTGGTTCGAGTCGAGCGTGTACTGGAGACACGGCGGTTGCGGCATAGAATCAAACAGCTCGAATCGCTGGTGGGCAGCGACAGCTTCCATGGGATGATTGCTCGAAGCCGGCCTATGCGGTCGATATTCGACGCCGTTCGCCGGATTGGGCCGGGCGACGGACCGCTGCTTGTCATCGGCGAGAGTGGCACCGGTAAGGAATTGGTCGCCCGCGCGGTGCATGCCGAGAGCCGGCGCGCGAAAAACCCCTTTATCGCGGTCAACTGCGCGGGTGTACCGGCGGATCTGCTCGAGAGCGAGTTCTTTGGGCATATCAGAGGGGCATTTACCGGTGCATCTCAGCCGCGGCGCGGCCTGCTGCGGCAGGCGAATGGCGGCACCTTGTTTTTGGACGAGATCGGCGAGATGTCGCCGGCTCTTCAAGCGAAGCTTTTGCGGGTACTCGAAGATGGCTCCGTGCGCCCCGTCGGGGCGGACATCACGCAACAAGTCGACGTAAGAGTCATCGCCGCCACGAATCGCGACCTGTTGGATGCCATCGGCAGTGGCGCGTTCCGGGCAGATCTCTACTATCGGCTGGAGACGTTTCAGATTCGGATCCCGCCGCTGCGGGAGCGGGACGAGGACATCGAACTGCTGGCGATGCGCTTCCTAAAGCACTTCGCCGAACGTCTGGAACGCCCTGTGCAGACCATTAACCCATCGGCACTTAGGACTCTCACGGGCTATCGGTTTCCCGGAAACGTGCGCGAGCTCGCCAATATCATCGAACGGGCCGTGACGCTTTGCCGGTCGGATACCGTTCATGAAGAGGATCTGCCCGACCGGGTCCGGGAGCGGACGGTGAGGGCGCTGCCGCCGGAAGTGATCGGCCATGGCGAGGTGGTATCGCTGGAGGAGGTCGAGGGTCGGTATATCAGCTATGTGCTAGCGCGTTGTGCCGGCAACAAACGGCAAGCCGCGGAGCATCTGGGCATCGGGCGCCGGACTCTCTACCGCAAGCTGGCAATGCAAGGAACTTCGCTCCCCGACGAGCCGTATCTCGGGCCAAAATCAAAGCGAGACGAATCTTCCGAATAAATGGCCGTCAGACGAGTGCCTCGGTCAGGCCTCTGGTTGTGGGAGTGTTGAGCAATCGGAGCTTGTGCCGCGCCTCCGGCTAGGAGTGTGGATGCGATGTCCTCGGCCTCGGTGAACGCAAAGCGGTACGGGCAATTGGGCGAGGGGATCGTTCGATGCCTGCATCGCATCGCCTACCGCTTGATTGCGCCGGTCGGCCTGCTGGCACTGTCGGTAGCCTGCACGACGACCATCCGAGCGCCGGAGCGGGTCCGCGAGCCGGTGAAGGTTGTGCTGCTGGATCACGGGCACCACTCGAGCCTCGTGCTGCCGAGCGCCGACGGGCAAATGATCCGCTACGCCTACGGCGACTGGATGTGGTACGCACGCAGGCAGACAGGCCCGCTACAGGCGCTGGCCACCTTATTGTTGCCGACGCAAGGGACGCTCGGCCGGCGGGCGCTCGGCGCACCGCCGACGCTCGCAGATATCGACCGCCGCGTTGCGGTGCCGATCGAACAGCGCTGGGAGATCACGGTCGAGCGCTCACGCGTGCGCGCCTTGCGGCAGAATCTGGAGCAGATCTACCAACAACACGCCAAGACGGCGCTGATGAATCGAGCCTACGACCTCCGCTTCGTGCCTCACCCCGACGCCTATAGCTACTTCCACAACTCGAATCACATGACCGCCGACTGGCTGCGCCGCCTCGGCTGCAAGATCGAGGGTCCGGCTTTCGCCTCCTGCTGGAGCGTTACCCGTTAGGCGCCCGATCACACTCGTCGGCAGGATCCAGTTGAGGGAATCGGCCTCGGACCGACCGAGCGGCGGCGTTTGCTATTTGTACCAGCCGCGCTGCGCCACCACGGCGCTCTTGGCCATCGCGGTAGGCTGACGGAGCCGCACGACCTCGCCGATGATGGCGAGCGCCGGACTGCGCACGCCCTGTTGCCGGGCGAGCGCGGCGATATCGGCAAGGCTCGCGCTTAGGATGCGCTGGTCGGTGGTGGTGCCCTTTTCGATCAAGGCCACCGGCCAGTCCGGCGGCAAGCCGTGGGTGATCAAACCGCGACAGAGGGACTCCAGCTTACCGAGGCCCATATAGACCACCAGAGTTTGGCGCGGCGCCGTCAAGCTCTGCCAGTCCTCGGCGCCACCGCCTTCTTGGGTGTGGCCGGTGACGAACAGGCAGGACTGGGCATAATCCCGGTGCGTCAGCGGGATTCCGGCGTAGGCGGCACAGCCCAGGCCGGCCGTGATCCCCGGCACCACCTCCACCGCGATGCCGGCGGCCAGCAGCGCCTGCATCTCCTCGCCACCCCGGCCGAACAGGAAAGGATCGCCCCCTTTGAGCCGTACCACGGTCTGGCCCCGGCGGGCGTGGGCGATCAGCAAGGCGTGGATCGCGGCCTGACCAGTATGGTGGCAACCGCAACGCTTGCCCACGTAGATCCGCTCGGCCCCTGGTGCGGCAAGGGCCAGGAGCGCCGGTGCCACCAGCCGGTCGTAGAGTACGACGTCGGCCTGCTGCAGCCGGCGCAGCGCACCCAGAGTGAGCAACTCCGGGTCGCCGGGCCCGGCGCCGACTAGGTAGACCCGGCCCGTCTCGCTCCTCCGCGCATCCTCGCGGGGCCGGGGCGGCGCGACTTGGGCGGGCAGCGAGCGCACTCGCCCGTCGGCGTGAATCGGCTGGATGCTCATAGCAGCGTGCTAGCCGGTTTGCCGCAAGCCGTCAGGCCGAGCCAGACCCGCCCGTCCACGACCTTGATCGGAAAACGCGGCACACAGCCCTTGTCCGGAGCCACCGCCTGGCCGCTATCGAGATGAATATTCATGCCGTGCAGCGGGCAGGTAACGGTACCCCCGTGCACCATCCCCTCGGAGAGCGGTCCGCCCTTATGCGGGCAGCGGTCCAATAACGCGAAGATCTCTCCCGTGCGGGTTTTGAACAACGCAACCGGGCCTTGGGCCGTCTTTACCACCCGCGCGCCCAGCGCGGGGATGTCATCGGGCCTGCCGACGGCAAGCCACCTCGATTTCGCTCCGTCCATCAGCTCACCTCCTTCAAGGGTTGGAACTTATCGGCATGGCGCGGCTCGGCGTACTTCGTCCAGGGATCCTCCTGGGCTTGGCGCTGGGAGGCATGGAAACGCTCGGCCAGGCTCTTGCGCCCGGCCGCGTCGTCGACTAGGCGCTGCTTCACATAGCTCAGCCCCACCCGCTCGATCCAGTGCGCGGTGCGCTCCAGATAGCGGGCCTCCTCGCGGTAGAGCTGCAGGTAGGCGGCGGCGTACTCCTTCACGGCCTCAGCGCTCGCCACGCGGCACAGCACATCGGTGGCGCGCACCTTCATGCCGCCGTTGCCGCCGACATGGATCTCCCAGCCGGACTCGATGGCCACGACTCCCAGGTCCTTTATCGTGGCTTCGGCGCAGTTCCGAGGGCAGCCGGAGACGGCCATTTTCACCTTGTGCGGGGTCCAGGTACCCCAGCACATCTCCTCCAGCTCGATGCCGAGCCGCGTGGAGTCCTGCACCCCGAAGCGGCACCACTCCGAGCCGACGCAGGTCTTGACCGTGCGCAGCGCCTTGCCGTAGGCGTGTCCGGAGACGAAACCGGCCTTGGAGAGGTCGCCCCAGACCTTAGGTAAGTCCTCCTTTTTTACCCCCAGCAGGTCGATGCGCTGGCCGCCGGTGACCTTTACGGTGGGTATTTGATAGCGCTCCGCCACATCGGCGATGGCTCGTAGCTCGGCGGGATTCGTCATCCCGCCCCACATCCGCGGCACCACCGAGTAACGGCCGTCTTTTTGGATATTGGCGTGCATGCGCTCGTTGACGAAGCGAGCCTGGGCATCGTCGATCGCCTCGCCCGGCCAAGTGACGATCAAGTAATAGTTGATGGCCGGTCGGCACTTCTCGCAGCCATCCGGGGTTTTCCATTCCATGAAGGCGAATACCGCCTCCAGGCTGGTCAGATGGTGCCGGCGGATGGTTTCGCGCACCTGATCGTGGCTGTGATCGGTGCACCGGCACAGTGGAGTGATGACCGGGGCAGAGTAGTTGCCTACGGTGTTTTGCAGGATCTGCTGCACCAACCCGGTACAGGAGCCGCAGGAAGCCGACGCCTTGGTGTGGGCGCGCACGTCCTCCAAAGTGAACAGGCCCTTGCTGACAATGGCCTCCACGATCGTGCCCTTGCAGACGCCGTTGCAATCGCAGATTTGGGCGGAATCGGGCAGGTCCGCTGTTTGCCGCACGCCGCCGTGGCCTGAATCACCGAGGTTGGCCTGACCGAACAACAGCGTGCTGCGGATATCGTTGATGGGGGTTGCATCGCGCATCATCTGGAAATACCAGGAGCCATCAGCGGTATCGCCATACATCACCGCCCCGACGATCTGCGCCTCCCTGATCACCAGCTTCTTATAGACCCCGGCGCTTGGGTCCTGCAGCACCATCTCCTCGCAGTCTCGCCCGCCCTGGAAATGGCCGGCCGAGAACAGCTCCACACCGGTAACCTTGAGCTTGGTGGAGGTCACCGAGCCCTCATAATAGCGATAGCCCAGCCCGGCAAGGTGGTTGGCACAGACTTTGGCCTGTTCAAAAAGCGGCGCAACCAGGCCGTAACACTGACCGCGATGCTGCACGCACTCGCCTACGGCATAGACGCGCGGATCAAAGGTCTGCAGGGTATCCGAGACGACCACCCCGCGCTCGCAATATAGGCCCGCCCTTTGCGCCAGCGCTGTGTTGGGGCGAATCCCCACGGCCATAACCACCAGATCCGCAGGGATCTCCGAGCCGTTGGCAAAGCGTACCGCCTGCACCCGCCCATCGCCCACGATCTCGGCGGTCTGGGTCTTCATCAAAAACCGCATGCCGCGTGCCTGCAGGGAATGCTTGAGCAGCTCCCCGGCCGGTCGGTCCAGCTGGCGCTCCATCAGGGTCTCTTCCAGATGAACCACAGTGACCGCCATGCCTTGCTTCATCAGCCCATAGGCCGCCTCCAGCCCCAGCAGCCCTCCGCCGATGACCACCGCCTCTTTTTGGCAGCGGCTGGCGGCGAGCATGGCTTCCACGTCATGGATGTCGCGATAAGTCAGCACTCCGGGCAGATCGTTACCCGGCACCGGGATGACGAAGGGATTGGAGCCGGTGGCCAGCAGCAACCGATCGTAGGGCGCCGATCTGCCGTCGGCGGCGATCACCCGGCGATGGAAGCGGTCGATCTCGATGACCTCGCAACCGCTATGCAGCGTAAGGCCATTTTCCGCATACCATTCCACGCGGTTTAATATGATGTCGTCCACCGTCTGGTCGCCCGCCAGCACTGGAGAGAGTAGGATACGGTTGTAGTTGCCGTAGGGCTCGGCGCCGAAAACGGTGATGTCGTATCGGTCGGGGGCAATGGCAAGCAGTTCTTCGATGGCCTTCATGCCGGCCATGCCGTTGCCCACCAAAACCAGCCGCTCTTTACCCATGACCCGGATCTCCCGTTTGGGTTGCTATTTGCTTACTTTACATGTAATGCAAAATATATGCCAAAGTTGGATATATAGATTAATATATTGTTTTATATATAAATTTTTTATAAAAATTGGTGAGCTGGGGGGATTGATGGGGTTGCGTGGTGCACTGCAGCGATGGGTGCACCAAAATGAGACGTATCGAGTAGTTCTCGGGGAATCGTTTCTTCGAGATCAGATCGGCGTGGCGGCGCTTGCAGCGAATGCACTTGGCGGCTTGCCCGCCCTGCTACCGGAGACCGAGGCAATGGGGCCTGCTCTCGTTCCTGTTGCGCATGATTCGCGGCGTGCCGCGTGCGCTGCACCGGGTGGTGCTAACGGCTCGGTACTTCGGCCCGTGTACGCTGCAGGTTGCGTGCATCCGTGGTGGAGCTGAACCACCCGCCGGAGCGGTTGCCATGCGTGACGGCACTCAGGCCGGTTTGGTCCTCATCGACGCCATCCAGCCTCCAGTTGCGTTGCAATAGCGCTCTGTTATCATTCTCGAATTTTATCCCAATCCTCAATCCATCATCATGACTGCGGAGACGATGCCTGAATCGATTCCGCCCGATTCAGTCGGCCTAGTCGAGCCCAGGTGCGCTCGTTTCGATACGGCGCTGACGCTGGAGTGCGGCCGTAGCCTGCCCAGCTATGAGCTCGTCTACGAAGCTTACGGGAGACTCAACGCGGATCGCAGCAATGCGATATTGATTTGTCATGCGCTGTCCGGAACCCACCATGCGGCGGGGTACAATAGTCCATCGGATCGCAAACCCGGTTGGTGGGAAGTGTGTATCGGCCCCGGCAAGCCCATCAATACCAACCGCTTTTTCGTCGTCTGCTGCAACAATTTGGGCGGTTGTCACGGTTCCACCGGTCCCACGAGCATCAATCCGGCCACGGGCGAGCCTTACGGGGCCGATTTCCCCATCGTCACCGTGCAGGATTGGGTTCATAGCCAGGCGCGCCTAGCCGATCATCTGGGGATCGATCGCTGGGCAGCGGTAGCCGGTGGCAGCCTGGGTGCCATGCAGGCCCTGCAGTGGGCTATCGACTACCCGCAACGGCTGCGCCATGCAGTGGTGATTGCCGCCGCGCCGCGTTTGTCGGCGCAAAACATCGCTTTCAACGAAGTGGCCCGACAGGCCATCCGCTCGGATCCGGAGTTCCATAGCGGTCGCTATCAGAGGCACCAGGTCGTGCCTCGTCGCGGGTTGATGCTGGCACGGATGCTGGGACACATCACTTACCTTTCGGATCAGGCGATGCGAGCGAAATTTGGTCGCGATTTGCGGCGGGGCAAGGATGATTTCGATTTCCACTACGAGGTGGAATTCGAAGTAGAGAGTTATCTACGCTATCAGGGCGAGTCGTTCGTCAATCGCTTCGACGCCAACACCTACATGCATATGACCAAGGCGTTGGACTAGTTCGATCCGGCCGCGGCGTTTGAAGGGAATTTGGCCAAGGCGCTGGCGGGTGTTGCGGCACAGTTCCTAGTCGTCGCTTTCACCAGCGATTGGCGGTTCTCGCCGGCTCGTTCGCGGGAGATCGTTCGAGCTTTGCTGGATAACGACAAGGAGGTCAGTTATGCGGAGATCGAAGCCGATCACGGCCATGACGCCTTCCTGATGCCGGTGCCCCAATACCTGGAAGTATTCCGCACCTACATGGACAAGGTGGCCGCGGAGAGCGGGGTGTGAGCGGGCTGCGAGCCGATCTGCAAATCGTGGCGGACTGGATCACGCCCCACGCTCGAGTGCTTGATCTCGGTTGCGGCGACGGCAGACTGCTGCGCCACCTCCAGGACAACCGCTCCGTCACCGGCTACGGGCTGGAGATCGACGCCGAGAAAATCGTCCACTGCATCCGCAACGGCGTGAACGTGATTCAAACCGATCTCGACCAGGGGCTGTCGGATTTTGATGCGGGATCGTTCGACTATGTGGTCATGACCCAGACCCTGCAGGCGGTGCGCCGCCCGGATTTATTGCTCGACGAGATATTGCGGGTGGGCCGCATGGGGATCGTCACCTTCCCCAATTTCGCCTTTTGGCGTCTGCGCTACTATCTGGCCGTATTAGGGCGTATGCCCATGAGCGGCGCTCTCTCGTATACTTGGTACGAAACGCCGAACATCCATTTGTGCTCGATCAAAGACTTCGAGGAGCTCTGCCTGCAAAAAGGCATCCGCATCCTGGAACGTGAAGTCCTCTCGCATGATCTGCGTCGCCCGGTAATCGCCGGTGTGCTGCCGAATCTGCTCGCCGAGATCGCAATTTACCGCTTCTGTCGCGGCTGACACTCACCGCCGCCTCGGCCAAGAGGGCTCAGTTATTCAGCGCAAGCGGTTCGGGTAATCTTCGTTAACCCGACCAGGAGCATATAGACAAAATGGCCACGTGGCTTATCACCCATCCCGTTTTCCTGCAGCATGACACCGGCTATGATCACCCCGAATGCGCCGATCGGCTACGGGCGATTCTCGCGGCGCTCGACACCCCCGCCTTTGCCGCACTGGTGCGGCGGGAAGCCGAAGCGGCGACGCTGGAGGAGATCGCGCGCGTCCATGAGCGGCGCTACATAGAACAAATCTTGACGATGATTCCCGCCTCGGGGTGGCGCTCCCTCGATCCGGACACCATGATCAACCCCTCCTCCGGTGAGGCGGCGTTGCGGGCGGCCGGCGCGGTCAGGCAAGCCGTGGATGCGGTGATGAGCGGCGCGGCCAGACGGGTTTTTTGTGCGGTGCGCCCGCCCGGCCATCATGCTGAGCCCGCCCGGGCAATGGGCTTTTGCTTGTTCAACAACGTGGCCGTGGGTGCGTTGCAGGCCCGCTGTAGATATGCGGCGCGCCATATCGCTGTCGTGGATTTCGATGTCCACCATGGCAATGGAACCCAAGCCATGCTGGCCGGCCGTGAGGGTTTTCTCTATGCTTCGACCCATCAGCACCCCCTGTTTCCGAATACTGGGCGGCGCGAGGAGAATCGCCCCGGCACGCTATGCAATATCCCACTGCCGCCCGGGGCCGGTTCCGAGGCGTTTCGGGAGCACTTTCGCGGCGAGATTATAACAGCGCTCGCGGATTTTAATCCCGATCTGATCCTGGTCTCGGCGGGTTTCGATGCCCACGAATCCGATCCCCTGGCCGAACTTGCATTGACCGATGACGATTATCAATGGGCAACCGAAGAACTGGTCGCGGTTGCCGAGGCTTGCTGCCAGGGTCGAATCGTCTCCACGCTCGAGGGCGGCTATAATCTGCAGGCACTGGCGCGCAGCGCCGCTCGCCATGTCGCCGCGTTGCTGCTTTGAGGGTCTTTTCGGCTTGACAAATCGAGTTATGCACAGTCCGGTCGGAGTCTTGGGCCACCGATGCGGGATGGCTGCTTCGAATTGTGGGCACAAGAATAAGGTCATGTTTTGTAAATAAATTTTTTGGCTGATGAAAAGTTGGCCGAATTAACAAGAAGCCTTGCAGAGTGCCGCTTCGGTCGATGTTCCCCCAGTTCGTCCACAGGGTTATCCACAGAATCTGTGGAATACCCAGGATTTCATAAGTAGCATGGGAAGTTAAGTCATATTCTTAGGAGATCACGAGAGGAGTATGGGCGACTCGGTCGGTTCACTTCAAACAGCCTGTGACTGTTTTTTGCAGGGCGTGGACCGGCGTGCTGATTGAAACTGGAAGATGTAACGGGTCACCGAGAGGCGACAGCGGGTAGTAAGTGCAAGGCGGATCCATTCTGCCAGTCGGTATTGCGTTCGGTAATTTGGTGCCGAACCCCATGGCGGTTGCCTGCTATAATGCGTTGTTTGCCGGTTTGATCCGATTTCCGAGTGCCTGCGAGGAGCAATGATGGCTGATAATCGCCGCAGCCGCGTGATCACCCACGGTGTGGCCCGTACGCCCAACCGGGCCATGCTGCGCGCTGTCGGTTTTACCGACGCCGATTTCGATAAACCGATCGTTGGGGTGGGCAATGCCCACAGCACCATCACACCCTGCAATGTGGGCATCGGTGCCTTGGCGGCTCAAGCCGAGCAGGCGCTGCGTGCAGCCGGCGCCATGCCGGTCAGCTTTGGCACCATTACCATCTCCGATGGAATATCCATGGGCACCGAGGGCATGAAATACTCGTTGGTCTCCCGTGAGGTCATCGCCGATGCCATCGAAACGGTAGGCAACGGCCAATGCCTGGATGGCGTGCTCGCCACCGGCGGCTGTGACAAGAACATGCCAGGCGCCATGATCGCCATAGCGCGCATGAACATCCCGGCGATCTTCGTTTATGGCGGTACCATCAAACCGGGCCGCTATAAGGATCAAGATCTGACCATCGTCAGCGCTTTCGAAGCGGTCGGGCAGTATGCTGCCGGCAAACTCTCAGCCGAGGATTTGCAAGGCGTGGAACGCAACGCTTGCCCCGGTGCCGGTGCCTGTGGCGGGATGTACACCGCCAACACCATGTCCAGCTCCTTCGAGGCCTTGGGTATGAGCCTGATGGGCTCCTCTACCTTGTGCGCGGAGGATCCGGAGAAAGCGCAGAGCGCGCGGCGCTCGGCTGAAGTCCTGGTGGACGCCATCCGGGAACAGCGCCTACCGCGTGACATAATGACCCGCCAGGCGTTCGAGAACGCCTTTGCGGTGGTCATGGCGCTCGGCGGATCGACCAACGCCGTACTGCATCTGCTGGCGATCGCCAATGCCGCGGAGGTCGATTTCAGCATCGACGATGTGGAAACGATCCGACGCCAGGTGCCGGTGCTCTGCGAGCTCAAACCCTCCGGGCGCTTCGTGACCAGCCAGTTTCATGAAGTCGGCGGTACGCCGCAGGTCATGAAGATTCTTCTGGCTCACGGCATACTGCACGGCGGCTGTCTTACTGTTTCCGGACACTCCGTTGCCGAGCTGTTAACCGATATACCCGCCGAGCCGCCAAGCGGTCAGGAGATCATCCGGCCTTTCAAGCAGCCGCTGTACCCACAGGGACATCTGGCCATCCTGCGCGGCAATCTGGCGGAGGAGGGTGCCGTCGCCAAGGTCACCGGCATCAAGCAGCGCCGGATCACGGGTCCGGCACGGGTTTTCGACTCCGAAGAGAGTGCACTGGAGGCGATTCTGGCGGATCAAATCGTGGCGGGTGACATCGTCGTGATTCGTTATGAGGGCCCGAAAGGGGGGCCCGGAATGCGCGAGATGTTGGCGCCGACTTCGGCGATCATCGGTAAGGGGCTGGGTGATGCGGTAGGTCTTATTACCGATGGGCGCTTCTCCGGTGGCACCTATGGCATGGTGGTCGGCCATGTTGCGCCAGAGGCGGCGGTCGGCGGTACGATTGCCTTGGTGCGGGAGGGCGATGAAGTCACGATCGATGCCGATCGCAATCTGCTGATGCTCCATATCGCCGATGCGGAGCTTGCCCGGCGCCGAGCCGCCTGGCAGCCGGCACGCCCTCTTTATCGCCGTGGCGTGCTTGCGAAATACGCCAAATTGGTCTCTTCGGCGAGCATTGGAGCGGTCACGGACAAAGATCTATTCGACTGACGCCGCCTGGAGTGCCCCCTATGGGGGCCGTTTCTAGAGCGCGATGGGCCGAGTCTCGCGTGCGTGTTACGCCTTGCTTTCCAGGAGTTCGAGATCCGCTGCGAGGGCATCCACTCCGTCGGAGTCACGCACCATAAGGCGTGCCTTCCCGCTACGGTCGAAAACAAAGACCGCGCTGCTGTGGGAAACCTCGTAATCGCCGCTTGCGTCGGGCTTACCGTAGCCGTAGGTGATACGGTAGCGTTTGGTCAGTTGGGTCAATTCGGCATCGCTGCCCCGCAGCCCCACGAACTGCGGCCCGAACGCCGCCGTATAGGCGCGTAAGCGTTCGAGCCCATCACGTTTTGGATCCACGGTAACAAACAGCACGCGCACATTCTGTGCGGCCGATTCCGGTAGCCGAGTGATAGCCGCCTTCAGCTTAGCTAGGGTGGTCGGGCAGATATCCGGGCAATGAGTATAGCCAAAGTACATTAACGTAATATGGCCATGGAAGTCCTGGGCTTGAACCGGCTTGCCGCTGTCCTCGGTCAATGTGAAGTGCAACGGCGGCATCAGCCCGGCAATTCCTTTGGTCTGCCAATCAATACCGTCGCCGCAGGCGGCGAGCAGCAGACAGAGGCCAATGCTGATCAGGATACGGCGGTGTTGGGGAGTCATGATGTCAATTCAAACCGAGGTGGTCGATGAGAGCGGATTGCTCGGTGAATGGGCCGGCCTTGGGGTGGATCGGTGAACCCGGTGCTCGCGGAACATGAAACCAAGTAGGATCACGGCGGCCACTACACTCATCATGGAAGCAGGAATCCAGGTGACCAATCCACCAATTTGTTGGTCGACTATCGGGCTCACCGGCCAGGCACGACCGCAGACCGCATAAACATCGAAGAGATCCTGTTTACTCAACGCAATATAAGCGCCGAGCACACTCTGCGGCGGCATGATCACCGCCAGGATCAAAATGCGGCGGCCATAGCTCAGTTGCGGCGTTATCCCATCCGGGGCGCGATTGAGAATCAGCCACCAGAACAGCAGCCCGTCCACCGCCATGCTCCAGTTCATCAGAGCGTAGCGCTGCGCGCTGAGCATGGCATCGAAGTGAATCGATGGGGTCAACCAGAAAAAAATCAGGCCAACGAACAGCACCGTAGCGATGACGGGCTGCTGTAGAATGCGATAAGCAGTCCGTGCGGGGAGCAAAAGCGGCCGCAGAAAACCCGTATGGCGGCGCAGGCTATCCGGCACACCACGACCGAGTACGGCGGCCGGGGCCGATAGCGCTATCAGAAAGGGCCCCATGTGATGCAACACCAGATGCTGAATCCGGTGGATGAAAAACATGTGTTGCGAGAGGTAGTCGTACTGCGTCTGCGTGACGAAATACATCAGCGTCACGCCGAGTAAAAAAGCGAACGGTTTCCAAAACCCTTCGCGGTGACCGCTGCGGCGCCCCTCTACCAGCCCCATTATATAGAGACCTACAGCGAGCGCGCAGAGCAGCTGGATCGCTAACGATGGTTCCCAAGGCTGCAGGAACTGCAGTGTTGAAAGCATTGCGCTAATACCGGATAGGGGTATCGTCTGCAAAAAAGCCGCCGGTTGGCGGCCATGCTTATGCCCGTGCTGACCATACCATAGCCCTGCCGAATCGCCTAGAGGTTCAGTGCCGCATTAATTTTTCCTGAGTACGCACCAAAGCGCAGCCCTGCCGATATCGGCTAACCCCGCGGTATCCAGTGGCTTTTCAGCGCCATACAGCGAAGCGATGCGAGGGTCGGGAGATGCTGTAAATAGATCCGTGCAGGTCCGGTCGCCGCCCTCTTAATCTTGGGACACCAGTGCGGCGCTACTCGGCGAAACATTGCTTGCCAGGACAGCCGTCTTTGACGCTTGCCATTTCTGCCAGCGTCAAAAGGTATCCATATGAAGGTCTCTAAATATAAGGGATGGCCGCATGTGGTCCAAGAGCGGTCACATGGGCGACGCGCCGGCCCAACCACCATAAAAAAATATTTTATATATTTCTTATTTGTGTATACTTGATCTCGGTTGTTGGCCAAAGCCGTCTTTGCCGGTATCGAAAGATCCGCCCCTCGAAAGAGGGGATGCGTCTAGCAATCGATTAGAAAGGCGTTTTTGACTGTTTCCACATGGTAACGCTTGGCTAGCCCGCCACACCTCGTCACAAGCTGAAGGAAGGCAATCGGATATGTCGCTGAGTGAGCAACAAACTCAACTGATCAAAGCGTCCATACCCGCCTTGGTTGAACACGGCGAGTCACTTACCCGCCATTTCTATCACCTGATGTTCCGGGATTACCCGCAGGTACGTGCGCTGTTCAACCAGACCCATCAGAGCGATGGGGCGCAGCAACGCGCGCTCGCCGGTGCGATCCTGGCCTATGCGCGCCATATTGAACAGCCGGAGACTCTCAACGAAGCGATTGATTTGATCGTCAACAAGCATGTGTCGTTGAATATTCTGCCTGAGCATTATCCCATCGTCGGTACTTGCTTGTTACAGGCGATGGCTGAGGTGCTCGGTGATGCGTTAACCCCGGAGCTCGCTGAAAGCTGGGAGGCGGCGTACTGGCAGCTCGCCAATTTGCTCATCAGGCGTGAGGAAGCCCTCTACCGGGCGCGGGAACGTCAGCCGGGTGGCTGGCGCGGGCTACGAGCCTTCCGCGTCGCTCGCAAGCAGCCGGAAAGCGAAGTCATTACTTCCTTTTACCTCGAGCCGGTAGACGGCGGTCCGATCATGGATTTCACCCCCGGGCAATACATTGGCTTGGATGTCACCGTCGATGGAGAACCAACGCGACGTAACTACTCCCTCTCGGACGCTCCTAATGGGCAATACTATCGAATCTCCGTAAAGCGCGAGCCATGGGGTCGAGTCTCGGGGTATTTGCATGACAAAGTCACGGTCGGCGATACTCTCAATCTTTACCCGCCGAGCGGTAATTTCACGCTGCGCGATGGAGATCATCCGGTCGTCTTGCTCACCGGCGGAGTCGGTATCACACCGGCCATCGCCATGCTCAACGCGCTTGCCGGCAGCAGGCGCCCGGTTCGCTTCGTGCACGCCGCCACCAAGCAGAGGCATCATGCGTTTCGTGATCATGTGGATCGGCTGACCCAGTCTCATGACCATATCGAACGCTGCTATCTTTACGATCAGGCGGATCAAGGCGATGATGCCGATGTATATGGGCAGGTGAACGCAGAAGTGCTCTCGCGACATCTGCTGCCCGACAGCGAGGTTTATTTCCTCGGTCCGGTGCCATTCATGCGCGAGATGCGGCGGTTGCTGAGCCAAATCGGCGTGCCGCAACACCGGCGTCACTTCGAGTTCTTCGGGCCGGCTCAAGCCTTGGAGTGAGAGGCGACACCGAACGGAGAGGCTCCCTGCGTGCCTTGCCACCGCGCGCACGCGTTCGGTAAGGCGCGCAGGGCCTAGCATTAAGCCACCCTGCCAAAAATAGGCCTCTGCGTTCGAGCTCGGAGGCGTTGATGGAGCCCCGCCCTTCGGTTAGGTTCGTCGTCGTGCTGAACCCCGCTTTATTTTTTTCCGAACAGGCTATAACTTGCCTAGCTAGTTCAACGGCCCGGCTAGGACAAGCCTACTTGGGCCAAACCGCCAATCTATACGGCATGTGCTCACCCGAGCCGCCAAGCGCCCGGCGCTCGCCTAGGGTCAGGCGCTGGCGGAGCGGCTTCTCGGGTTCGCCCCCCGAGCGCTCAGGAAACAGCGGCGGATGTTCGCATGCCGCCGTGCCGACTGTTGTGAGCAGCGTGGCTCGATTATGGCGGGGTACCTTGGCGGGAGATCTCACCGCGCTTTCTCGGCAATCACGTCGTTCAGCGCCGCCCGTGCCAGCCCCGCTGCGATCAACACGATCACGACCAATCCTAGCCAACTGCCTTGCCGGATTGCCCCCGGCAGCGCGACGACATTCGCATCATGTGCAACCACGATCGGCACGGCGAGCGCGATCCCGAGCAGTGCTTCGCCGGTGATGAGCCCAGCGGCGAATAGCATGCCGCGGCGTATCCGCTCCTCGGTGTGCTTCGCCCCGTGGCGCCGCCTGTTGTAACGACGCGCACCGTACGCGATCAAGCCACCGAGGAAAATCGGTGTCGAGAGTTCTAACGGCAGGTAGCTACCAACGGCAACCGCCAATACCGGCGCACGCCAATGAGCCTTGCGGTACTTGAGCCATTCGTCGAAAGCGATGACGGCAATACCGATCCCCGCCCCGGTACCGATCATCGCCCACGGCAGCCCCGCGCCGAACACCCCCCGCGCGACTGCGGCCATCAGGCTTGCCTGCGGCGCGGGTAGCGCCTGCGGGTGCAGCGCCGTCGGTGCGCCGAAACCGTAAGCCTGTAGGAGGAGGTTCAGAATCGGCGCCATGACCAGCACCGCCGAGATCACGCCGACGCCCTGCATCACCTGCAGCTTCCAGGCTGTCGCGCCGATCAGGTGGCCGGCTTTCAGATCCTGCAGATTATCGCCGGCGATTGCAGCTGCCGAGCAGACCACTGCGCCGATCAGGATGGCCGTGGCCGGGCCGGTTGTCGAGCGCGCGCCCATCAGCCACAACAACACCAGCGCGGCGAACAGAATTGTTGCAATGGTGACACCGGAGATGGGGTTATTCGATGAGCCGACGATGCCGGCCATGTAGCCGCCGACTGACGCGAACAGGAATGCGGCGATGAGCATGATGCCGGTCATCGGCAGGCTGACGACGAGCGTGTTGGTGATGCTCTGGAACAGATAGAAGAGCGGTGCGACGAAGGCGGCAACCGCTATCAGCACCCATTGCATGGGTACGTCTTTGTTCGTCTCCGAGCGATTGGCAAGCGCTGCGCGGCCGGCGCGATGCTGCTCCAGGCCGCCTTTGATCCCGGCAAACAGCGACGCACGCAGCGAGAGTAGTGCCCAGAGGCCGCCGACCAGCATGGCGCCAACGCCAAGGTAGCGGATCTGGGTCGACCAGATTTCTCTGGCAAGCTCGGCCGCCGCCGGCTGCGTAGCCGCCAGCGCCGCCAGCTGTGGATCCGCTGTAATGAAATACGCGCCGAAAATCGGAATGGCGACGAACCAGGAGATCGCGCCGCCGAGGAACACCAGCGACGCGGTGTTCAGCCCGACGATGTAGCCCACGCCGAGCAGTGCCGGTGAGATATGCAGGCCGACATAGCCGACCGCGCGGCGACCAATATAGCCGGCGGCTACGGCGACGCCGGGAAAGAGTTGCAAGCCGCTCGTAGCAAGCTTGACCAGTGCGCCGAGCAGCGCGGCGCGCGTCAGCGCGCTTAGCCCGGCCTGCGGATGGTCGCCGACCTTAAGCACTTCGGCGGTCGCCGTTCCTTCAGGGAATGCCAGCCTCTGATCGACGATTAGCGAGCGGCGCAGCGGAATCGTGAACAGTACGCCGAGTAGCCCGCCGGCCCCGGCGAGACCAACGACCCACCAATAAGGAAAGTGGCTCCAGTGGTGCATCAGAATTAGTGCCGGCAGCGTGAAAATGACGCCGGCGGCGAGCGCTTCTCCGGCCGATGCGCCGGTCTGCACGATGTTGTTCTCCATGATGTTGGAGTGGCGAAAGCGGCGCAGAATGCCCATCGAGATGACCGCCGCCGGAATCGACGCCGAGACGGTCATGCCGGTGAAAAGGCCGAGGTAGGCGTTGGCGGCCGCCATCACCATCGCCAGTATGATGCCGAGGATCACGGCCTTGACGGTGAGCTGCGGCATCATGCGGCAGACCGTTTAACGCGGCTTCCAGTCCACTATGAACACATTGGTCTCGCCAGCTACGGAACCGTTGCGATTCGAGGCAAACACCAGCTTTTTGCCGTCATGGGAAAACATCGGGAAGCCATCGAAGCCGGGATAGTAGGTGAGCTGCTCTAGTGCGCGCGTCTCCACATCCATGAGGTAGAGATCGAAATTACGTCCGCTCGGGTCGCGCATGTTGGAGGAGAAGACGATGTGCCGGCCGTCCGGGTGCCAATAGGGGGCAAAGTTGGCCGCGCCGTTGTCTGTCAGTTGGATCGGCTTGCGCTTGTTCAAGTTCATGATGTAGATCTCCAGCCTTCCCGGCCGGACCAAGCCTTGGCGGAGCAAGCGCCGATAATCCTCGAGCGCTTTGCCCTGGGGGCGCGAGGCGCGCCAGACGAGCCACTGCCCGTCGCGGGAGAAAAAGGCACCGCCGTCGTAGCCGGGCTGGTCGGTCAGCTGCTCCACCCCGCTGCCGTCCGGATTCATCATGAAAAGTTCCAGATCGCCGGTGCGCACCGAGGTGAACACGATCTTCTCCCCCAAGGGAGAATAGACGCCTTCCGCATCGTAGCCTGGGGTGTCGGTCAAGCGGACCGGATCTCCCCCTTCGGGTCCGGCGCGAAAAATATCGTAGCTCGGATACACAGGCCAGACATAGTCCTGCGAATGATCCGGCTTGGCAGGGCAGCGCTCGCCCGCGAGGTGAGTGGAGGCATAGATGATGGACCGGTCGTCTGGCGCGATAAACGAGCAGGTCGTCGTGCCATTGCCGGACGATACCATGCGCACGTGATGACCTTGGATATCCATGCGGTAAATAGCGTCGCACTCACGTCCATCGCGGGTCGACTGAAAAATGAGCTCGGTGCCGTCGAAGGAAAAATAAGCCTCGGCATTTTGGCCGCCGAAAGTCAATTGGCGGATGTGCTGGAAATGCTTTTCACCCGGATAGTGCAGCGTCTGCTCGGTCGGCGCCGGTTCATGCGCGGCTCGTGCGGTAACGCCGACTCCCAAGACCGCCACCAGCAGCCAGGCCACCCGGGCGTTGATCATCCGCATTATCTTGCCTCCTCGAGTCAGCGCGCGACCACCCGAGCCGTGACAGTCCGCGGCCTTCCGTCGCGCAGCAATTCAATGACCAGTGAGCGCCCCGGTGCAAGGCGGCGCAAGGCTTTGGCGAAATCGGCCAGAGTGTCGATGGTTACGCCATCGAGCCGGATAATGACATCGCCGGCGCGCAGCCCGGCCGCTTCGGCCGGAGTACCGGCCGTGACCCCCGACAATCGCACGCCGCGGCCCGTCCATGCAAAATCCGGCACGCTGCCCAGCCGCACGCGCCGGTGCCGGCCGGGGCCAGCACTCGCTGCCTGCGCGGTGGCGGAGAGCCGGTCGGAGTGCAAGGGCTCGGTTCGGGCGGCCAGGTACTCGACCGCCGCTTTCAAGACGGTGGCGATTCCGGACAAGCCCGCCGAATCGATTTTGGCGACGGTGTCGGTGGGGCGATGATAGTCGCCATGTGCCCCCGTGAAGAGCTGCACTGCCGGGATGCCGGCCTTCAGGAAGGGGGTTTGATCGCTCGAACCGATGTCGCGGGCGACGGTCTTGATGGGAATCCCGCTGACAAAACCCGCCTCGCGGAAAACAAGCGGCCACTCCCGGGCCGAGTCTGTGGCGAGTACGAGGAGCTCACCGGCACCGAGACGGCCAACGGTGTCCAGGTTGATCATGGCCATGGGGCGGCTTGCGGGATTCTCGGCCAAACGCTCCACATAGTGAGTCGAGCCGAGCAGGCCCGCTTCTTCGCCGGTGAAGGCCACAAATTCGACCGTGCGGGTGGGATGCCAGGCCGGGCCTAGGATGCGGGCTAACTCCAGCATGACCGCGATGCCGCTGGCATTGTCATCGGCACCGGGATGCACCTTACCCTCATCCCCGCGATGGACATCCGGCCAACCTCGTCCTAGGTGATCGTAATGGGCCCCTACGATTAGCGCCGGACGTTCCGGATGGGTGCCTGGGAAACGCGCCACGACATTGCGTAGGCTCACCCGCTGCCCGAGCTCCGCCACCCGGTTCGTCCAGGTCTGATAATAGCTCTCGTCCTCTCCGGCCGGCTCGAGCCCGGCGGCCTGCAGCTGTTCGGCAATGTAGCGTGCGGCCCGGTCGAGTGTCGGCGTGCCCAGCCCCCGTCCGGCCATCTCGGGATCGGCCAGGTAGCTGATATCCCGCATCATGCGCCGAGGGTTGGCCAGGGCGGGCAGTTCCGTCAGGGGCTCACGCGGCGCCAACCTGGTTTTTAGAGGGCCGTGTGGCCCGGCAAGTGGGATCGACATGGGTGAGCTCACCACCGGCCATCGACCCTTTATGACGTTCTCGGGGGCCGAACCGGTGAAACCCAGATAGCTGTATCGGCTGTAGTGGGGCAGCTTGCGGGCCAACCCTGACATCGCGGCCACGTTGTCGGTCGCAAGCCATGCCAGAGCGTGAGCAGGCTTCTGCCGCCGGCGGCCGACGACCACG
The DNA here is from genome assembly GCA_024102725.1 of Nitrococcus mobilis. Classification (GTDB taxonomy): domain Bacteria; phylum Pseudomonadota; class Gammaproteobacteria; order Nitrococcales; family Nitrococcaceae; genus Nitrococcus; species Nitrococcus mobilis_A. Next base: position 23,128 of record JAGFJL010000048.1, on the reverse strand, counting down.
ACCGAATGCTGAGCCCGTTCGAGCTCGGAGCCCGCGATCTGCACACGCTTGGTATCCGCGCTGAACGCCGCCTGTGAGAGTGCTTGATCCAGCGCCGGGCGGAAGCGGTTCTCCCACCCGAACAGCCATACCGCTCGATCGCTGGGCAGCTCGCTCAGCGCGGCGTCGCTGGTGACCTCCAACGGCTCGCCGCGCCCACGCTGCCAGGCTCGAGCGAGCGCTGCGTAGCCTTCACGCACCGGCCGGGGAGCCTCGGCCGGTAACACGACCAAAGCCCGCTCAGCACCGAAGACCTGACTGAGCGCGGGCGGGATCTCAGCGCGATGGAGCCGACGGAAGAGGTCGAACTGGGGGTCGACCTCCAGGCGCAGCGGCCGCGCCGGTAGGTGCAGCGCGAGGTGCAGCGTTTTCTCCGCCATGGCGAGGCGAGTCTGGTAGGCCGCCTCCCGGCCGGCCAGATAAACCGCAATCGGTAGCTCCAGTCGATAGGCCGCACCGGGCTGAATCTGCTCGACCGTGGCCGTGAGGCGATAGCCAGCGTCGGCCAGTACGACCCGAGCGTCATGGACCCGCAGCAAAGGGGCACCGGTGCGCGCCACCCATTGCTCGAAGAAGGCACGCAAAGGCCGGCCGCTCACTCGGCTGAAAGTGGCCGCCCAATCCTCGAAGCTCGCAACCTCAAAGAGGTGCCGGCGATAAAACGCTCGGAGCGCCTCGATGAAAATTGCATCGCCGAGTCGTTCGCGCAGCATGTGAAACAGCATCATGGTCTTGCCGTAACCGACGGCTTCGGAGGCGGAGCTGTGCCGGGCACGGAACTCGGTCAATGGGAAATCCCGGCCCTCGTGTACGTAATCGGTGTATTTCTGCAATGTCTCCCGACGGTATGCCACGCCCTGGTCCTGCTGCGCTTTGAGCAAATGGTCGGCCAGGTAGCTGGTCAACCCCTCGGACCAATTCCCTGTGGCGTAGTCGACATAGACCCCGTTCCCCCACCAGTTATGCAGAATCTCGTGGGGGTAGGAGGAACGCAGAATGAAGGGAAAGCGAATGACACGGGGGCCGAGCAGAGTAAAGGAGGGCATCCCGTAGCCGGTCTCCCAGAAGTTCTCCACCAACGCGAACTTCCGGTAGGGATAGGCACCGATCAGCCGACGGTACATCTCGATGTACCGGGCGGTGGCTGCGAGGTACTTGCGGGCGAGGGCGGCGTCCGGCTGCCGCAGAAAGGCCATCGTTGCCACCGGGCCGGCGTGCGTGCGGTATTCCGTGAACGCCCCTGCGATCAGATAGATCTCCTCCTGGGGGTGCGCGATCGACCAGATTTCCTTCCGCCTTCGGCCCGCCTCGGGAGCCGCCGGCGGCGCCCGCACACCTTGGCTGACCGAACGCCATGTCGGCGGAAGCGTGACCGCAACGGAGAAGGTCACGAGATCGTCCCCCAGTTTGGGATACCAAAAGCTCGAACCAGCCAAGAAAACCCCTTTCGGCCCAATCACGCCCGCAGAGCGGCTAAAGCTACGTGCATATTCTTCGCTGGGCGACGCGACAGGATGAAAGATCTCGCCCTGGTACGCCAAGGTGAAGCGGCGGGCGCTTGCATCGATCTCTACTGCGTACTTCTCAGTGAGACCTCTGTGGCTAATCCGGCGCAGCCGCGCGCCGGGTTCTTGGATTCGCGGGTCGAGGCCAGCGTGCAGGCGGAATGTCAGCGGTGTCGCATGGTTCTCGGGCAAGGTAACCGTATCGATCGCCTCGAGGCGGTGGCTATCCGGCTCCAGCTTGATGCGCAGCTCATGATGAATTTGCGCCACCGCCGTGTTGGCAAGTAACAGCAAAATCAGCCCGATCTTCAGAAAACGCACTGTCTTGTGCCGGGGCATGGAATCCGTGCGGCTTGCCAATAACTCTGGGCGGACGATGAATCTTAATACGAAACCGCGACCAAGGGCAGGGCGGGCAACGACCATCCGGTTTCATTTGCGCAGGGCGCTTGGGTGATTTGTGCAATTTGGGTGGGCACTCTTCGGCATCGAGCCGATTCATTTTTGCCGGAGGGGTTCCAATGTCCCGGTTAACAGAGAAAATTTACCACCCTTCCTCCCCTCCTTGCCGCGGGTGGGGTGGCGCGCTTCTATGACTGTTCTTTATCCCCACCCGCCAAGGCAAGAGAAACTCTACCCAGCTCCGTTCAAGCGAGGCGAGTTGCCTCTCAGGAGTTCCTTAAAAGGACGAGATGGACATGGTGCCGCCCCCGCCGCCGCTCGCACCGCTGCTGCTCCAGAAATGCGGATCATGATCGCTTTCGAGCCAGCGCCTGATCAGCTGATCGGCCTCCTCTTTGCTAATGCCGTAGATCGTCTGGACTCTGCCGGAGCGCTCTTCTTCATATCCTTCGATGAGGTAGTCAAGATCCTTGTTCGTGTATTCACCCCAGCGCTGCCTGACCTTGCCCTTGAGGATATGCCAGTTGCCTGTGATCTGATCCGTATACATGTTGACCTCCACCATGCTCGTATGGATCGACCTGCTAACAACCTGCCTTGTTCTTACACCTCTACGGTGTCCCCACACTTTCCCCAGTATAGTTGCAAGGTGGTTTTTTTCCTGTACAGAATGCGTTTTTAAGGCCAGATTTGCGGGGCGTTTGCGGCACGCGGCTAAAGAGGGTGAGAGCGGCGTGCCGTTTTCGTCGGCGGTGTTGCAATAAAAGCGCTGCCCTAGCCGCTGTTCCAGGCGGAGAGTTATTGCCGGTCCGGGCGGTTGCCAAGTGCAGTACAGATGGACTCGACTACTTGTTCTTGGTTCAGAGGATCGCAGTCGATGATGATATCGGCGTGTTGTTCGTACAGGGGGATACGCTCGGCGAAGACATCCGCGAGCGTTTGGTGGGCCGCTTTGGCAATTCCGCGACTGCCAAGGTTGGTTACGCGACGGGCCAATGTCGGATAACCCACCTTGAGATAGACGATGGTCCCATTGCGGCGCAAAGCGGCCATCGCGCGCTCGCTGTAGGCGGCGCTGCCGCCGGTTGCAATGACATGATTGGACAAGCCAAGCTGGGTCAGCTCCCGTTCCTCGATGGCGCGCAGCGCCAGATGTCCTTCGTGGTCGACGATGTCTTGCAGGGTGCGCCCCTCGACACTTTGAATGACCACATCGGTGTCGACGAAATTCTTGGCAAGCTGTTTGGCGAGCAGCACCCCGATCGTGCTTTTGCCCGCGCCGGGCATGCCAATCAGCACGATATTGTTGCGCTCATTGACCATTCGAAGATCCCCGTAAGCTGGGCGGTGGTTGATGCGGCGGCTACAACGCGCAATAGCGCCAGAAAACACGATGAAACGCAACCGTGCCGGCGGCCGCTACGGGCCGGGCGTGCGATGGGTTTTGGATCGCTTTCGGGGTTAGAATTTATCCAATGAAGTCGTGATTATGCTAAAAGGTGGCACGGTTATGGCTAAAGTAAGCCGCGCGGCGATCGAGCAGGCGATTCAGCGGTGGACCGAACCGTATTTAGGTATGGATTTACTCACGGCTGGCACGGTCGAGACGATCACCACGGAGGGGCGGCGCGTTCGTATCCTATTGCGGCTGGGTTTTCCGGTCGAGCGCTACCAGGTGCAGCTGCGAGCGGCTTTGGTCGATGCGGTAACGGCGGCGTTGCCTGAGGCCGAGGTCGCGGTGGAAGTCGGCTGGCGGGTCACTTCACGGGCGGTACAAGCGAAGTTGAAGCCGCTTGCGAATGTGCGCAACATCATTGCCGTCGCCTCGGCCAAAGGCGGAGTGGGTAAATCGACGGTTGCAGCCAATCTGGCTTTGGCGCTCGCCGATGAAGGGGCCAGAGTCGGAGTGCTCGATGCCGATATCTATGGTCCGAGTCAGCCCCGCATGATGGGCGTGGCCGGTCGGCGCCCCGAGAGCCCCGATGGCAAGAGTATCACGCCGTTGGAGAATTATGGGGTTCAAGTCATGTCTATCGGCTTTCTCATCGAAGAGGAGGCGCCGATGGTCTGGCGGGGTCCCATGGTGAGCCAGGCCTTGACCCAATTGCTCAACGACACGCGTTGGCAGGATCTCGATTACCTCATCGTGGACCTGCCGCCCGGCACCGGCGATATCCAGCTGACTCTGGCACAGCGGGTACCGGTCAGCGGGGCCGTCGTGGTGACGACCCCGCAGGAGATCGCGACGCTCGATGCGCGTAAGGGCATTCGGATGTTCCAGAAGGTAAGGGTGCCCGTGCTCGGGGTGCTCGAAAACATGAGCATCCACATCTGCAGTCAGTGCGGTCATGCGGAGCACATCTTCGGTGAGGGAGGCGGCAAGCGCTTGGCGGAGGCAGAAAATGTGGCACTGATCGGCGCTTTGCCGTTAGACGGGCGCATCCGTGAGCAGGCGGACAACGGCCGGCCCAGTGTGGTGGCGGAGCCCGAGGGGCGTGTTGCGGGGCTTTATCGGCAAGCCGCCTTGCGCACGGCCGCGCAGCTCTCGAGACTTGCCGCAGCGGCATCGAGCCCATTCCCTCGGATCGTGGTGGAGGAGTGAAAATGCCACTATGGGTGCCGTGCCAGCATGCGCTGAGCAAGGCCGATAGCCATGCGCCAGACATTTTGCGGCCGGTAAGCGAATGAGCATCAAACCCGACAGTTGGATCCGCCGTATGGCGGCGGAGGGCATGATCGAGCCGTTCGAGCCGGAGCAGGTCCGCCAGAGCTCGGCCGGCCGGCTGATCTCGTACGGTACTTCGAGTTACGGCTACGATGTGCGGTGTGCCGATGAGTTCAAGATCTTCACGAACATCAACTCGGCCATTGTCGACCCGAAGCGCTTCGATGAGTCGAGTTTCGTCGACGTCAAGGCCGATGTCTGCATCATTCCGCCGAATTCCTTCGCTTTGGCGCGAACCATCGAGTTTCTGCGCATTCCCCGCAATGTCCTTACGATTTGTTTGGGGAAATCCACCTATGCCCGCTGCGGGATCATCGTCAACGTGACGCCGCTCGAGCCCGAATGGGAAGGGCACGTCACGCTGGAATTCTCGAATACCACGCCGCTGCCGGCAAAGATCTATGCCCACGAGGGGGTCGCGCAGATGCTGTTTCTCGAATCCGATGAGGTCTGTGAGCGCTCTTACAAGGATCGCAGCGGTAAATACATGGGCCAGCGTGGCGTTACTTTGCCGCGCCCCTGACGGGACGAACCGGTTCCCTAAAGACGGTCCAGGTCATCGGCCGCGGTCACGACTGGAGGTTGATCCTGGCGCTGCCCCCGGTACCAGACCGCACCGTCGCGCATTTCGATGCGTCCCTCGGCGATCCAGCGAACGGCAAGCGGATAGATGCGGTATTCCTGGCGTTGCACTCGTTGCTGCAAAGACTCTACGCGGTCACCCCGGTGTACGGGTACTCGGGCTTGAATGATCACCGGTCCGGCATCCAGCTCCGGGGTCACGTAGTGCACGCTGCAGCCATGCTCGCTCAGGCCTGCCTGCAGCACCCGTTCATGGGTATGCAGCCCCCGTAAGGCAGGCAACAGCGAGGGGTGAATATTGATCAGACGCCCTTCGTAGGCGGACACGAATACCGGCGTGAGGATACGCATGAAGCCGGCCATGATGACCAACTCCGCTCGATAATGGGCTACCCGATCCCGCAGGGCGCGGTCGTAGTGTTGCCGGTCGGCGAAATCCCGCTGCGGCAGGATCTCGTGTTCGATGCCTGCCCGCTCGGCGCGCACAAGCCCATAGGCATCGGCTCGATTGCTGATCACGGCCTGTATGTCGATGGGCAGGTGTCCGGAGTTTTGGCCGTCGATGAAAACCTGTAGGTTGCTGCCATAGCCTGAGATCAGCACGACAACGCGCAACGCCGCTGCAGGCATTGCTTACTCCTCGATTCGCACCAGTGGGCGCTCGGCGGATCCCGCCGCCACTTCGCCCAGTTGCCAGGCGATTTCGCCCACGCTTTGTAATACCCCCAGTGCGTGATCGACACTCTGCGGTGCAAGCGCCGCCACCATTCCGACTCCGCAGTTGAATACCCGGTACATCTCCTGCCTGGAGATGCCGCCTTCGCGCTGGAGCCAGCTGAAGACCGTGGGCCACTCCCAAGTGCGGGCATCGATTCGGGCTTCCGTTTTGGCCGGCAAGACCCGCGGCAAATTGTCGAGCAACCCCCCGCCGGTAATATGGCAGAGGGAGTGAATCTCCACTTCCTCGATGAGTGTGCGTAACGCGCGGACGTAGATGCGGGTTGGCGTCATCAGCAGCTCCGCCAGGGTTTGGCTATTCAGTTCGGTGCTCAGGGGGATGCCGCGGGTTTCCAGCACACGCCGCACCAGCGAGTAGCCGTTGGAATGCAGGCCGCTGGAGGCGATACCGATCAGCGCATCACCGGGGCGCACGCGGCTGCCGTCGATGATGGCGGCTTTTTCTACGATGCCGACGCCAAAGCCCGCTAGATCGTAGTGGTTGCTTGCATAGATACCCGGCATCTCCGCGGTTTCGCCGCCAATGAGCGCGGCGCCGGCGGCGCGGCATCCTTGTGTAATGCCCCGAATCACCCGTTGCGCCACATCCAACTCGAGCCGGCCGGTCGCATAATAATCGAGGAAGAACAGCGGTTCGGCGCCCGTGACGGCGATGTCATTGACACACATCGCCACCAGGTCGATCCCGATGGCTTCATGGCGGCCCGTTTCGATGGCCAATTTCAGCTTGGTTCCGACTCCGTCACTGCCGCAGACCAACACAGGATTGCGGTAGCGTTGCAGTGATAGCTCGAACAGCCCGCCGAATCCACCGAGTCCGCCCAGTACTTCGGGGCGCATGGTCGTTGCTACATCCGCTTTGATGCGCTCCACGAACTGGATGCCGGTGTCGATATCGACACCGGCATCCCGGTACGTCAGGTTTGCCCGAGAGGTATCCTCAGCCACGACGCATCTCCTCGAAAATCTTTAATGGTAGTCTCCGAGCCCGGCAATATGAATGCTGCAGGGCGGTTCGGCTGGTGTTCATGCTACCGTAGGTCGCAACGCGAGCCGCGCTCGAGTACGTCTCGGAGGAGGTTTAAGGCGATGGGCGCCGGTCTCATGGCCAAGGTTATCATAGTGTGCATTGGCTTTACCTTGCTATATGCCGGCTTAAGCCGCACCGCGTGCGGAGAGGATTTGCCCGCCGCGCGGGTAACGGTTGCCGACCAAAGCGCCAGTGCCCGTGCTGACGCGCTAAAAGCCGCTATTACCCGGGTTCTGGTACGCTTGACCGGGCGCGCGGATATTGCTCACGCGGCATCGGCCGCCGCATTGATAGCGGGCCCGCAGCCGTATTTGCAGCAATATTACTACGAGCATGGCGAGGGGGGGCGACTCGAGTTGATCGCACGCTTCGATGGGCAGAGCCTGCGCCGTGCCTTGATCCAGCGAGGGATTCCCATTTGGCAGGCCGGACGGCCGCCGGTGCTGGTGTGGTTTGCGGTTGACTTCGAGGGTGAGCAGAAATTGGTCAATGCGGCGGCTGGCCCGCAGCTGCACGAGGCGTTGACCAGGGCCGTTGCCGAGTTTGGCATACCGGTGATTTTCCCGCTCTTGGATAGCCGGGATCGGCAGCGCGTGAGCTACAGTGATGTCGCCGATGGGTTCCGTGAGCCGGTGCTGGCGGCCTCGAGCCGCTATTCGACCGGGTTGGTGTTGGCGCTGCGGATCACTCGGAGCCGCTCGGACAACTGGCAGGGGCATTGGACGCTGTACCGAGATGGTTCGAATACCAGCTGGGAGAGCGGGGGCGTCAGCATCGAGCAGGCGTTGACCCAAGGCGTGCCGATGCTAGCCGCGAGCCTGCGCCCCGACTACACGCTGTTACCCGATCTGGCCGCATCCAGCCGGATGCGGCTCCGGGTCAGTGGGGTCGACTCGCTGGAGCGGTTTGCGGCGCTCGAGAAGCTGCTGGCGAGTTTGCCCGGTGTGGCTGCGATCTATTTATACCGGGCCGGGCCGGATTGGGTCGGTATACAACTCTCACTGAACATGGCCCGCAGTGAGGTTGAGCAGGAGTTGGCGCATCATCCCAGACTGGAATCCACCGCTCCGCCGCAACTTGCCGAGCCCGATGGAAGTACCACCGACAATCCGTCCTCAGCTCAGAGCGAACCTACCTATCGGCTGCTCCGGTAAACCAGCATGCTCTGCTGGGCGAAATGAGCGGTGGCGGCGTTGCGTAGATCAGCCATAGTTTATCATATTGTTGTCGTTGCCGGCCTTCGCGTCTTGAGATTCTTGAGATAAGGGGAGGTGCGCCGATGTATTCAACTCGATGCTAAAGCGAGTTTGTATCGAGGTGCTGGTAGCAAGCGGTAAGTTTCATTTGCAGGGCGATGTTGGTATGGCCGGAATAGAAAGCAATGACCGCCGATATGGGCGACAGCTGGCTTTGAATTTCCAATGGGATGAGCGCTGCGATTTCGCCGGATTCGTCGTCGGCCCAAATGCCGAGGCAGTGGCCGCACTGGAGCCTATCGGGAAGGGCGATCGTAGGTGTGTGATCTATCTCTACGGCGAGTCTGGGGTTGGCAAATCGCATTTGCTGCAGGCCGCATGCAGCGAAGCCAGCGCTCGGGGCCGAACCGTAGTTTATCTGCCTCTCGCGCAGTTGGTAAGCCGCTCACCGCGGCTTTTACAGGAACTGGAAAGGGTCGATGTGGTGGCGCTCGACGATCTGGGGTGTTTGGCGGAAACCATCGAGTGGCAACAGGCCACCTTTCATCTATTTAACCGGCTTCAGGACGCCGGCCGAGAGCTGCTCTTGGCCGGTCCCCGGCGTCCGGCGAAGCTGGGCCTGGCTTTGCCCGATTTGGTCTCACGCCTGCAAGGAGCGCTGGTTCTACGGCTAGAGCAGCTCGGCGACGAGGACAACGTGTTGGCTCTGCACTGGCGAGCGCGGCGGCGCGGCCTGGAACTGCCCAGGGAGACCGTGCGTTATCTACTCAATCATTGCCGGCGCGACACGGGCTATTTTTTTCATCTGCTTGACGAGCTCGATGCGGCATCGCTGCAAACCCAACGCCGCCTTACTGTCCCGTTTGTCAAAAAAGTGTTGGCCGAGGCAAACAACGATTAGTTCACAGTAAACCTGTTGCAACGGCGTTTAACATAATCGATATACGCGGTGGAGCACCCACCCTGAATCGTATATTCCGCATCGGCGGGGGCGATTGATCGGTGCCGATCTCTCAACCGGAGCGGTAAGCGGCGCGGCTGTTATAAGATCTTTAAAACGGCCTCTGGTGGGCGGCCAATTGCGACTTTCCCTCGGTTGACTACGATCGGCCGCTCGATTAGTCGAGGGTATTGAACCATGGCGCGGATGAGCTGCTCGCGTGTCAATGAATCACTATCCAGCGCGTGGTCGCGGTATTCGGGCTCACTGCGGCGCATCAGCTCCCGTGGAGCGAATCCCAAACCTGCGAGAATACCCTCTAGTTCGGCCTCGGTCGGCGGGGTCTTTAAATATTCGATAATCTCGGGCTCGATGCCGCGGTTTCGGAGCAGATCGAGTGTAGCGCGGGACTTGGAACAGTTGGGGTTATGATAAATGCGAACGGCCATGGTTGCCTCCTGGGCGGAGAACGGGCTGGGCAGTAAAACCAAAGCTGAGATGATACAACTTTCGGCCGGTCATCGCCTGCACCTGCTCCGTGATTTCGGGTTTGCGGCGAGCACGGCTTATGGGATAACAGGATGGTCTACTCACTGGGCGCTGTAACAGATCGATGCGGGTTTGTTCTAGAATGAGTGGCTGCGGAATAGGGATTTCGTTATGGAGCGCGCCACATGATCAAATCGCAGTTTGCCTATAAACTTAACGCAGCTGATCACCTCATGCCGGGATGAGCCGGCTCTCGCTTCCATCGCAGCGTTATCTATGGGACGGTTTCACCACTCCGGTGTGTTATTCCCACGAAAGCGAGGCTTGGGTAACCGCTGGCTGCGTTAAGTTGATAGGCACAAACCACAGAGTGCGGTTGCGGTGCATGAGTAAGCAAACGGGTGTAGTGCGGGGCGTCCTGCTTGCGGCGACAGCCGCTGCTGCTATGTGGGCGGCGGGTTGCGCCACCTCGTCGACCGCGCCGGGGGAAGCGCCCGTGCAGGAAATGAGCGATGCCCGCCAGGCTATCGAGGCGGCTCGTGCAGCTGGGAGCCCGCGGTATTCGCCCAAGCATTTCCAAGAAGCGCAGAGTTTGATGGATCAGGCCATGCTGAGCTTATATCGGGGTGAATATGGAGTGGCGCGACGGGCCGCCTTATCGGCTCGAGCGCGGGCAATTGCCGCGCGCAAGGCCGCCCTCGCCGCGCAACGCACGCCGTAATCGCGCTAGAGCGAATTAGAGGTTTTCCACCGCAAGGCGCATAATTTGGTTGCAATATAACAAAGAAACTCCGATAGTCTTTGCGCAATCCATTTGGGACCAACCCGTTTCACTCATGAGCATACGGTGCATCCGTTGTTATGTCTCCGGGAAAGTGCAGGGTGTGTTTTATCGGGTCAGCACGCACGAGCAAGCCGTTCGGTTGGGCCTGCGCGGCTATGTCAGGAATCTTCCGGATGGGCGAGTCGAAGTGCTCGCTTGTGGTGAGACGCGTGCAATTGAGGCTCTGGTCGAATGGCTGCGCAGGGGGCCTCCGCAGTCTAGGGTCACGGCCTTGGAGGTCGAGTCCGCAGCGGACCCAAACATTCAAGGATTCGATATTGCGTGACCGTCAGCCATTTTTCGAGAAGCGGTGTTGCTGGGTTGACCCAGTGCCTTTACTTTCTGTAAAATTTGTGTTATGATGTAAAACGGCGTTACACGGCGAGGTAAACGTACCCGGCGGCCGGCCAAGCGTGCTCGGGATGGGGTGTTATGTCGTCGGTAATTTTTGGTCCTCCAGAGGTTTAAGAGGGAACCATGAGAGCGAAGCTTTTGATTTTTTTTGGCTTGATGGTTGCAGCAGCCACTACGGTGCAAGCTGCAGGTAATCCGGCCAAAGGCCAACAAAAGGCGCAGACCTGTATAGGCTGCCATGGCGTACCGGGCTATCGTTACCCTGGCCCCCCGACATTCCACGTGCCGAAGGTCGGAGGCCAGCACGCCGAGTACATCGTCTCTGCGCTGCAGGAGTACAAGAACGGAAATCGCGATAATCCAACGATGCGTGCTCAAGCAGAGCAGTTGAGCACACAGGATATGCAGGACATCGCGGCCTATTTTGCCCGAGCGGGGAAGTGAGCCGATAACGAATTGGGGAGTTCAAAACTATGACGCGCAGACTTGTCTTTTCGCTCGGCCTCTTATCTTGCCTCCTGCTATTTTCGGCGCAGGTGTTTGCCATCGAATACGGCGATGCCGACGCAGGCGGACAGAAGTACCAGCAGAAAGGTTGCACCAGCTGCCATGGTGAGGGCGGGCGTAGTTCTGCCCCAACATTCCCCATCCTGGCGGGACAATATGCTGACTACCTGGCCACCGCCCTCCAGGACTACAAAGAGGGGGATCGTAAGAATCCTATCATGACGGGGATGGCAGGCGATCTTTCCGAAGCCGATATATACGACATTGCGGCCTACCTGTCGCATGAGCGCAGTGCGCTCAGTGTCTTGCATGAGAAATGATCGATAGCGCATATTGTCGGTCAGCGTGGCCGGTATAGTATACGGCTGCAAAAAATAAGGGGCGCCTCCAAAGAGGCGCCCCTTATTTTTTGCCTTTTCGGTAAGACGGCGGTGTGCGGTGCCTACTTGACAAATCAATGGTTATGGCCATGGTGATCGTGGCTGTGATCATGCTCGTGATGATCATGGGTAGGCGGCTCGGAAGGGCGGTAACGGGCACGCTCCGGTACTCGTGGAGAAGTTACATAGCCCCGTTCGAGCTCACTCTCGGTGGCCTCCCGTACGCTGTTCACGATGACATCGAATTCCAGTGTCTGGCCAGCCAATGGATGATTCGTGTCCAGCGTGACGGTCTGCTCCTCTTCGTCGACGTCGACGATGGTCACGGTCTCGAGGCGCTTATTGTCCTCGCTTTGGGCCTGGAATTGCATCCCGGGCTCGAGTTGTTTTACACCCCGGAAGATTTCGGCTGGCACCTTTTGCTGGAGGGTTTCATCGCGTGCGCCGTAGCCCTCCTCCGGAGGGACGGTGATGCTGAACTGATCGCCGTTTGCTTTGCCTTCCAGTGCCTTCTCCAGCCCCGGGATGATGTTGCCGGCGCCGTGGAGATATTCCAAAGGTTTGTTCTCTTGGCTTATGTAGCGGATCACGCCGTTGGTGCGCAGCGTGTAACTGATCGCCACGACTTTGCCTTTGGCAACTTGCATATCGAACCTCTAAATAATTGGCTTTTGGCGATGATGGCAAAGTATAACCTTCACCCCCACCGATCCCAAACACGGACCTGGTAGCGCCCAGTGGCGGGTGTTCGCGAACATCCGCAAGCAATGGCGTAAGTTCCTTGGGGCCTACCCGGAGGCTTCATTGCGGTTTATCGGCCTGGCCGAAGGTGTTCGGCCTGCGCGGAAGGCCCGCAACCCGGGCCTGCTGCGATTTGGAGTGCGTTCTAGCTCTGGTACCTGCGAATGTGGGTTATTTCGAGATGTTCAACCGATAACGTTCTGCAAGCTCGGCAATTCGGGCGCGCGCCTCGGTGGTGATGTCTTGAAATTCGAATCCGGAGTTGTGAAAGACCGCGTTACGATCCTTGCGCGTCCAGACACAACGTGCATCAATGTCGATGTGGCGGCTGCCGTTAATTTCATCGGTAAGCTCAATTCGTAGCGGGAAGAATTCCTCACCCAATGGCTCACCCGTCTCCAGCATGCCACCGTCGACCGTCACGTCGGTTAGATATCCGATCAGCTCTTTCGTTTCACGGTGATATACGGGTAAAAACTTATCCACGACATCGCGCGCTCTTCTACGTGCATCCTTCATGGCGCCTCCGGCCATACGACAAATTAGGCTCAAGTAAACTATGATTTGCTGGGTGTGCTTTGTCCATGCCCGACGGCTGTGCCGATTGCTAGCTTCTAACGCCGAACCGTTTGCGCCGCCACGCAAGACAAACCAACTGTGGGACTAAAGAGAATACCATAGGCTGATCCGCCTGGCCTGCTTCCAATGAGGGTAAGCCATGATTTTGGTAAATGGTCAATAGCAATAGGGTCTAGCCTGGGGTGTGAGCGCTGTGGAGACATACGATCTGCTAGTCGTCGGCGGTGGGATTAACGGTACTGGTATTGCGCGGGATGCGGCGGGACGTGGATTGCGGGTGTTGCTCTGCGAGCAGGCTGATCTGGCCAATTTTACTTCCTCGGCGAGCACCAAGCTGATCCATGGCGGGCTTCGCTATCTCCAATACTACGAGTTCAGTTTGGTAACGAAGGCCCTCAGGGAGCGGGAGATACTGCTGCGCAATGCACCCCACATTATCTCGCCGCTGCATTTCGTGATGCCGCATAACGCTTCTCGTCGGCCTGCCTGGATGATCCGGGCCGGTTTGATGCTCTATGACCATCTCGGTGAGCGCAAGCTGTTACCGCCTTCCAAAGGGATCGATCTGCGCTGGCATGCGGCAGGGCGGGCGCTGGTGCCGAACTTGGTCAAGGGCTTCGGCTACTGGGACTGCCGGGTGCAGGATGCGCGTTTGGTGCTCCTCAACGCTATGGACGCCGCGCAACGCGGTGCGACGGTGCTACCACGGACACGTTGCGTGACGGCATGCGCGAGCGCTCGGGGCTGGAGCGTCCTGCTGCGCGGCCCAGCCAATGGCAGTGAACGAAAGGTGGCTGCCCGTGTGCTCATCAATGCCACGGGGCCCTGGGTTACCTCCTTTTTAGGCGAAGCGGTTCAACTTCGATCGGAGCATACGGTACGCCTGGTCCAGGGCAGTCACATCGCCGTGCCGAAGCGTTTCGAGCACGATCATGCCTATATCTTCCAAAACAACGACGGGCGGATCGTCTTCGCCATCCCCTATGAGCAGGATTTTACGCTGATCGGCACCACCGAAACGCTCTATCACGGTGATCCGGCCGCCGTCCGGGCCACTGCGGCCGAAGTCGACTATCTCTGTCGCGCCGTCAACCGCTACTTTCGAGCGCCGATAAGCTCGGCGGATGTCGTCTGGGCCTACTCCGGAGTGCGCCCTTTGTATGATGAGCGCGAAGGGGTCGAGGCTTCGGCGGCCAGCCGCGACTATCTTTTGGAGTGGCGTACCGATCCGGCCCCCCTGTTGTCGGTGTTTGGCGGAAAGATCACGACTTATCGAGTGCTGGCATGGGAGGCCATGCGGAAGTTGAGTTCGGTGCTTGGTTGCGATGCGCCCGATGATTGGACGCGCCGGGCGCCGCTGCCCGGCGGCGATATCCCGGATGCCGACTTCGACGGGTTTTATCGGGCGGTGGTGGCGCGCTATCGCTGGTTGCCGCAGACGTTGGCCCGGCGGCTGGCGCGCAGCTACGGGACCCGCCTCCATCAGATTCTAACCGGTGCGCGCGGACTCGGCGGACTTGGTGAGCATTTCGGTGCCGGGCTGTATGAGGCGGAGCTGCGCTATCTCGTCGATGCCGAATGGGCCGTTACTGCGGCGGATGTGCTTTGGCGGCGCAGCAAGCTCGGGCTGCGCTTTGACGAGGCCCAGACCGCGCGGGTTGCCCAGTGGCTTGCTGCCGCGCAAGCCGAGTGCACTGAGACCGCAGCGGGCATTCGGCGCGCCGAGCTGCGCAATAGCATCGGGGAGATATGAGCCCGGCAGGGGTGCCCGCTCCGTGTCCGGCAAGCCGTTCGTCCCCACTTGAGAAGCTCATATGGACTGATTGATCCGTTACTCCGGCGCCGCCGGAGTCCATCTCGTCTTCCTGGATTCCGGCTGACCGTGTGATTCGTAGTGTGTCTGGGTCCCCCACTCATTCGCTCTGTCCGGCCTTTCGCTGTGCCAGGTCCGTTGTGATGCGGTGGTCATCCGCCTGAGTGAGCTGCGGGTGGCGGAAGCAATCGGTGGTGTGATCCATGATCAGCCCGGCGGCCTGCATGTACGCATAGCAGATGATGCTGCCGACGAACTGAAAGCCGCGTGCCTTCATATCCTTGGAGAGCGTATCCGAGTGTGCGGTGCTGATCGGCACCTCGAGTTGGTAGCGCCAGTGATTGATGATCGGCTCGCCATCGACGAAACCCCATAGGTAGTCAGCGAAGCGGCCGAAGGCCTCCTGGACACTCAGGAACACGCGGGCGTTGGGGCGCAGCGCCTCGATCTTGCGCTTGTTGCGGATGAGCCCCGGGTTGTCGAGTAAGGCTTGTACCTGGGCATCGCTGAACTTGGCCACCCGAGCCGGTTCGAAGCGCTCGAGTGCCAGGCGATAATTCTCGCGCTTTCGTAGCACGGTAAGCCAGCTCAGCCCCGCCTGCGTCCCCTCCAGTATGAGGAGCTCGAACAGACGCCGGTCGTCGTACAGCGGAACGCCCCATTCGTGATCGTGGTAGTCGAGGTAGAGGGGGTCGTTGGTACACCACGCACAGCGTTGCAGCATGTCCTTTGCTCCTGCAAGTGCATTGTGGGCCGATAGAGCCACCGCTAGGCTGCGTTTAGGCGGCCTGTCCGGCAAACTGCCCAGTGCCAATCCGTTAGGGCGCCTATGCCTCCGAGCGCACGGGCCTTTCGATCATAGCGCTAATCGGCGGTGACCTCGATGAGCCAATGGGGCGGTTGCAGCGGCGCCAACGTGCCCCGGCGGATGCCATCCAGGATCACAACCGCCTGATCCGCTTGCGGCTCGACAACCGGATCCGGAAAGAGCCATTTCACCGTTACGCTGGCGTCGATCACCAGCTTCGTGGACGGCCCTGCCGATGGGCCTTGGCGATGGCCTCATCGGATAGCGGAGCCTGCCCGCGGCGTACCTCGAGCAGTTGCGCCACCGCGCTTGCCCGACGCTGCTGCCGACGTCGCTCTTCGATCGCCTACTCCTTTAGACGAGTGAGAATGGCGCACTTGTTCTCATCCGTGAAGGTTTTATTGAATGCCTGCTTGGCCGACTCGGGCACACTGAAGTTCACGGTGGCTATGGCGCATTCCTCAAGGTTGTTGAAATATTCAACAATTGTATGCCTGCACGCCTCGTTCAGCAATTGACACCTTCTCCGTCAACCGCGTGCTACCGGCGCCAGGTGCCCAATCGCCCGCAGAATTCGACGGCAGATCCTCATGCGCAGCGTGATGCGCTGCTGCAGACACGACCCCGGTTCATCGGATGGTTCAGCATGAAACCGTGGTCTGTCCCCAGTTCCAGCCCCGGCTATGCTGCGCGTAGTGTGACTGTCAGGGTTTCTTACAGCGGCGCTTGTCTTGAATAACCTCGCTCTTCTTGTTTCCGGTTGCTGTCTTGTCTGTGACCGTTGGAGCCATCCTATCCGCTCGCTACGCCATACGTTGCGTTGACGAGGCTCCACGACGAGCTCGCTAGGCATGCGTGGCTGAGGGTGGTTGCATCTGCGTGAATCGGCAAGCCTGGTGCGGCGCGCTTGATCTGTATGGGCCAAACTCTGATCCGCGATGTCGTAATACAAGACCTGACCCTATCCTTTGGGTGTGACCCACGCGGCGTCGAGAACGAATTTGATCAGGTTGGGTAGGCAAGGACGGATAGGCTTTTTTTGAGATTGCGCTTGTCGAGTTTTTTTACACTTTGTGTTGAGCTTGGCTGCCAAGGGACGCTTCCTCACCGAGAAAATCAAATAAAGCCATTATAGTCAACAGGTTAATTACGATACAAAGATAGCGGCATGCTTCATGCAGTAAATTGACTGTCGAGGCACCTTGTACGTTAAGAATTTTAAAGGAGTTGGTTAAGATGAACGCGAGAAAACTGGTTTCCACCCTAGGGATCGGGCTGGCGTTGAGCTTTGCGACCGGAGCGGCTCAAAGTGCATTACTGACTTTCGAGGACGATGACCTCGATTTCCTCTTGAGAGGCGATGATTTCACCAACCCTATAACAAGCGACACCAATTTTCAGGTAGGTGACACTTTGTTGAGTGTCTTTGAAATCCCGAATTTCACTACCGACGGTGTTAATTCGATTCCGGCTGGCCAGGAGCTGACTGGCGTGGCCGGAGTTACGATAACGGATATCAGTGATCCTACTTTTCCTGTTGGTACCACTATTACCTTCGGGGCGGCCGATCTCGATGGCATTTTGGCAGCGAATGGGGTCAATCTAGCGATGCCGTTGGGGGCAGGGGCCGCGGTCGCCATGTTTTTTAATGGTGCGCCGGGCGGAGCTGGTGATACCGACCTAGAAATAGCGATTACAGATGGGAATCCTGCTGGGAATCCCAGTTGCACGAGCTTGGCCGACTGCCTCGAGCAGGCAACCTTGGGCTCCAAATTCCAGGTAGATGGTTTTTTGGGCGATCCTGATGAATCTTGGACGTCGGTGATAACACAGGCGGGCGGAGCCAATCCAAGCGTTGTCCTTGGTGTAAACAATGCGCAAATCGTGGCCAACTTCAACGCCGCCTTGAGCAATATCTTTCATGCGAGTGGTGAGGTAGGGTTTATCGACATCGCATCAGGTGCTGCTTGTGCTGGACCGGGCGGTGTCGGTAATGCTGACGGCTGCGCGCAGCTGACCTTGAGTGGTACCGTCACTGGAGGCGGTGGCATTCCGGCTGACCACGGGGCTTTTGCCCACAGCGACTTCGATGCCAATAAGATAACTGCAGCCGTGCCCGAGCCAGCGACTTTGCTGCTTTTGTCCGCTGGCCTGCTGGGAATTGGGGCCAGCCGCGGCGTTCAAAAGCATATCAAGAACCACAAAGTGTAAAGCGCTTCCGAAAGTGTAAAGCGCTTCGGGGATCTAAGCGGGAGGCAGTCCAACTGCCTCCCGCTTCCTTCATTCCGCTCTGACCCTCCTATAAAGAAATCGCAAACCGGCTTCAGTGAACGCGCGGTGCTGCCAGCGGGTTTAACCTTCGGTCGGTAGCATGAGTTCCTCAACCGCTAGGCGTATCGAGCGCGATAGTGGCGGATTGCCTAAGGGGAAGCCGATGCGTCCGGCAAAGATGACCGCGCTTGGCGCTGTGCCCTGCAATGCCAGGGAAAGCTTATCGTTGAGCCGCCCGGCTTTGCTAACCCCCTCCTGGTTCGTAGTGAAAGGTATCCGATTGCGGCTGTAAAAAGAGAAGGCGAGTGGTGCAAGGGACGGTTGGATCACCAAGTTGAGCGTGGTAGCCGTCAACCAGAACCGCTGCAAGCGCATGCCGAGTTCCAGCAGCCGCTCGTTAGGCAAACGGGTGTCGGGGGTCTGCTTGAGAGCCACCCAAAAATGCGCGGCGCAAAATAGCCCTGGTATGAGGTCGAATTCCAGTCTTGGGGTTAGGGTCCCCGCCAGATAGCGGTTTAGAAAATTCACACGGGCCCAGTCCGCGAGCGCCCACCGCATCAGTCGCTGCGTGATGGGGTTTGCGCCGACGGCGGCTGCAGGCACACCCACGGGGCTTCTTTGCCTATGCCAGTCGAGGATGCGTTGGTGGACGGGGTAGGCCTCCGGAATAGAGAGGCGGATGTGGGTGGCGGCGGCGTTAATCAAGGCCCAGCGCCATCGCTCGGACAGCGACTCCGCCCAGCTGATCTGCAGGTCATCGCCCAACGCCAATTCCAGCTGATGCCGAAGAGCGGTCGGTAGTTGTCTGAGCTGATACCGGCGGCGGTCCACAGAGCGTTGCACGATAACGCTATGGAGTTTATCTGCATCTCCTCCGCCGGCTATAGGGGCAAGTTTGACACGGATCAGCTGCCGGCCTTCTTGGTTCGTCTCGAGCCGCCACGAAAGCTTACGGGCGTGCCGCGAGGCCGCTATTCGTAGGGTTTCGAGGAGAAACCCCCTGGAAAGCCAGCTCGGTTGAGCATCGTTGTACTCATAGACATTATCGTTGCGCTCGGACGGAATGTGGATGACGATCTCCTCGGGGTCGATCACTTGGAAGCGCCATGGCTGCGCGTTATCGCCGCTCGGTGCCCAGCGTGCCTGCTCCAGAATGTCCCAGATCGGCGCTGAGCGTGGCGGCGTGGGATTGGTGCGCTTCTTGGGCTGGTGTTTGCTTCGTCGCTGGGCGACTGATGCGAGACGTTGCCGGGCGATTACGAGCGCCAAGCGCTGAAGTGGATTACGGTTGCCCCAGGGGCGCCAGGTGCGGACCAGTTTGGTGCGATACGCATCGAAATGGATTCCCCGGGGCGCGAAGGGGGTATGGCCGCGTCGGAGCAGAATTTTGAGCGCGACGGTCCCCGCCGCACCCGCGCAGAGCTCGCACGCCATGGGAGTCGATGGACCCTTTTGTCCAGCCAGATTGACTGCTTCGGGTGCCACTAAATAGCGCATCTGCAGCATGGCTGGTGAGAGCCCGAGCAGGAAGCGCAGATATTGTTCCGATTGTGTGGCGTTCTCAAGCTGGAAATACTCTTCGAAGCTCATCCCGGCCGGGTGAAATGCGAGTAGGGCGGTCCCCATGCCAAGAGGCGCTGCTGTGATCGCCGGAATCCCCCGCTTGGCGCACTCTGCAAAGACCCGGCGGCGTGCGTCCAGGGCAAAAAAGTCCAAACTATCAAGGTAGAGATCGACGCCATCGAGAAAATCAGCCAGATTGGATTCGGTGACCCCTTCGGGAAGTGTCCTGAGCGAGAGTTCCGGGTTGACATCCCGAGCCATCGCGGCCAACACCTCGAGCTTGGGTCTCTGAAGGGTCGACATAAATGCGCCAGCCTGCCGGTTGAGGTTTTCAATACCGAAGCTGTCCATTTCCGCGAGCGTGAAGGCGCCGATCCCGAGCCGAGTCAATGTGAGCAGGTGGCTGCCGCCCACGCCCCCCAATCCAGCGATGGCGACCCGTTTCGAGCGCAGAATTGCTTGCTCTTCCTCCGTGATCCAGCCAACGGTGCGGGAGAAGGCGAGCTGATAGTCGAACCCCCCATCCATGACGTAAGCCTCCATTCCATCTGTCCTTAGGGCGACGGTATCGCTTGAGTGCTATCACTGGAACTTGCATACATTCCCGCTGCAACCGCAGCGGCTCTTCATATGGAGCAAAGCGCGCTTGCGTGCCCCTCATGGGTTCATCCGAGAAAACAGGGCCTGTTTTTCTTGCATTGTTGAAGTAGATCTCAAACGCAATATTGTTCGGCCGTTATTGTGCATGCACGGGGGAGACTTCAGTTGTCGCCCGGATGTATCTGCGAGAACGGGTGCGGTGTCGCCCTACTCTTTTTGAAGTCGACTTGGGGAGGGGGGCTCGTTTATGCGGCTGGAAGACCCCGCCACGAATCCGCCGAGCGAAGTTTATCGCGCATTCCATGACTACTTCGAGGTCATTCCGGCCGATACGAGCGCGTTGCTTGATGAAGTATTCGCATTGCGTTATCAAGTCTATTGTGTTGAGCATCCCTTTGAAAACCCGCACGAGCATCTCGATGGCAGGGAACGGGATGAGTACGACACCCGGGCGGCCCACGCGCTGATTCGACACAAGCGCACCGGCTATTGTGCAGCCGCCGTGCGGTTGATTTTGCCGGACTATCAACATCCCGAAACGGCATTTCCGCTCGAGCGTGCCTGCACGAACAGCCTCTACGAGGAGGCCAAACCCTGGATCGGCAATCTCGACCGGCTTAAGTCGGCCGAGATCTCCCGGCTTGCCGTATCCAAAGCGTTCCGGCGCCGCCTCGGGGAGGCTGAAACGATCTCCGGTGTCAGCGCGCAAGCCGTTTACTCGGATGCCCAGGGGCCGGATAGTCGAAGGCGCGGGTTTCCGCACATAACCTTGGGGCTATTTGCCGCGATCGTTCGGATGTCCGTCGAGCAAGGCATTATCCATTGGTTTGCGGTCATGGAGCCCACGCTGTTGCGGCTTCTGCAGCGTTTCGGTATCCATTTCCCGCCCATTGGCCCGCTGGTCGAGCATCACGGCCTTCGCCAGCCGACTTTGGCCGCAGCGGCCACTGTCGTCGACGGTATCCTGCGCAAGCGTCCCGATATATGGGAGATCGTCACCGATCGAGGCCGGTTCGTGCCTCGAGCTACCACTTAGCCGGTGAAATGAGGGGTTCGAGCCCGAAAAAGATGATCGGATTGGCGGTCCGCACCGGGCCATGTGGGCGATCCAAGCTAATCACACGGCCGGTGCGGTCTGAGCCAAACTTGTGGTTTCGTCGAGTGCCGTGCCATGGCCCCAAGACTCATTATCCATATGAGCAAATGCAGAGGCCGAGAAGTAGTGGCAGAAGCGCCCGGCATTGAGGTTTCGGCGAGCCCAGGGGATATTCTCAATGGCCTGTGTGACTGAGGCGCTGAATGCTTGACGCTGTCCCCTATGTTCTACGGGCGGGCCGCATTCCTCCATCGGCACGCCTATGCGCGTGAGAATACGCGCCAGCCCGGGCGAGATCAGGAAAACCAGATGTTCGATGCTACGCCGGCGACTGTAGTCGAGCAGCCCGGTTATGGTCGCTTGTAATAAATGACGGTTACTCGGCGACCATCGACAGGCGCTGCGTAGCGCAGCTAGGCGGGATACTTCGGCAACCGGCGATCTGAGGAGCTGTTGCTCTGCATGTAGGTAGAGTGCACCCATCTTCTGCACGGGGAGTCGGGTGCGTGTGCTCATGATCAGCCGTGCCGTTCCTTGCCAGGCTCTGGCTGTGCCGTTGCGTATAATAAAGTGAGTGGCAAACGCATCGTGGCGGTCGTGTTCTTCTGGAATTCCGGCGTCGATGGGACTCTCGTATTGCTTGCGCTCACAATAGACGCGGTAGCGCAGGTGGTGGTGGATAGTGCGCGCTAGGCCCGTATCAGCAATATACACTGAATATTGTTTTTTCAGCATTGATTTATATCTTTATATAATAGGTGTGGGTTGGATCACTTTCCGTGTGGCAAGATTGCTGTCAAAATCGCCGCCTATTGATCGGCGAGGCCCGTTCCTTATGGGCAGAGACCGTACCATCCAGAAAAGTATTTTTATTTTTCAATAGCTTATGAAACAAAGGCAAGAAGAATCTGTCGTCACTAAGCGACAGAAGACAGTGCTTGGGGCAGACTAACGCATGCTAATATGGTGCAGCTCTGCTTATGGGGTGAGTGTCACCAAACGACGACATCTTGTGCCCAACAATGGCAGTAATAATGAGCTAAGCTCATCGATACGGCCGTGACGCTGCAGCACGAAGCGTGCGAGCGAATAGGCCATTGGATTGATACGCGCGGCCTGAGCGCTTGAATTCCTTGGCTGGATCGCACGCGTTGAGCGGTGAGGAAAAAGGCTAAGGTGGGGTTTTGTGGCGAGGTGGAGACATGATTCTGGAAAGGATACTAGGAAACTACCATCGGCGCCTGCTTCCCATTCTGGGTATTATCGAACCGCTGTTGTTGGGGGCGTCGCTGTATGCCGGCACGCTGATCCGCTTCGGCGATCTGAGCACGGCGCCCGTGGACGAGCTGGTGCCGATTTGGCCGAAGGCGTTGAGCTTCGCGCTGATTGGCATGGCCTGCCTGGTTGCGGTCGGACTGTATAACCAGAGACTTCGGGATAACTTCCCCGGCGTGCTCTTGCGTCTCGCTATCGCGCTGAGCCTGGCGGGCATCATTATGATGTTGTTGTTCTATACGTTCCCCCCTCTTTATTTAGGGCGGGGCGTATTTGGTTTCTCGCTGCTCGTCGCGTTGATTGCACTTGGCGCCTTGCGCGCAGGTTATCTGCGTCTTCTGCGCCAAGGCAATAATCGTCGCCGAGTCTTGGTGTTGGGTGCCGGCAATCGAGCGAACCATATCCTGGCGTTCCGCCGCTCTACGGATTTCATCGGCGTAAGCTTCGTCGGCTTCGTGCAGATGCCGGGAGACACGGCGGTTGTGCCGGGCAGCCGCTGTGTCTCCCTGGATCAGCCGCTTCCGCAGTATGCCGCACGCTACCATGTGGATCAGGTGGTTATCGCCGTAGACGATAGGCGCATGGGTTTGCCGATGGAGCAGTTGTTGGAATGCCGCACCCGCGGAGTCGATGTCGTGGAGCTTGCCACGTTCATCGAGCAGGAGTTGGGTT